>CAZRTM010000012.1:0-52695 GCA_964602995.1 uncultured Ardenticatenaceae bacterium | reverse complement strand
CCTAATGGCATCCGCCTCCACCATTCAGGGAGAACGGCACACAAGTGGAGTGGCGCGCTTTCCCAGGAGCAGTGTCAGCTACTCGCCAAACTCAATGCCCTGCGCCAGGGGCAGCTCGTGCGACCAGTTGATGGTGTTGGTCTGGCGGCGCATGTACGCTTTCCAGGCGTCAGAGCCGGACTCACGACCGCCGCCTGTATCCTTCTCGCCACCAAAGGCGCCACCGATTTCGGCGCCGCTGGTGCCGATGTTGACGTTGGCAATGCCGCAATCAGAACCGGCGCTGGAGAGGAATGATTCTGCTGTGCGTAGGCTGTCGGTGAAGACGGCGCTGGAGAGACCCTGGGAGACCTCGTTGTGCAGGCGAATGGCTTCGTCCCAATCACTGTAAGACATGATATAGAGGATGGGGGCAAAGGTTTCTTCCTTCACAATCTCCGCCTGATGCGGCATGCGGATAATCGTGGGCTGCACGTAGTTGGGTCCCAGGTCTTCGCAGCGTTGGCCGCCCACCAGCAGCTCACCGCCCGCGGCCTGCGCCTGCTCGATAGCGTTAAACATGGCATCAACCGCCTGCTCGGTGACCAGTGGCCCCATCAGGGTCCCTTCCTGCAACGGGTCGCCAATCTGCACCTGCCTATACGCTCTGGTCAGACGCTCAGTCAGCTCGTCTACAATATCCTCATGGACGATGAGGCGACGTGTGGAGGTGCAGCGCTGCCCGGCCGTGCCCACCGCGCCGAAGAGGATAGCTCGCGTGGCCAGGTCCAGGTCAGCGTTCTGGTCGACGATGATGGCGTTATTGCCGCCAAGTTCCAGAATGGTGCGGCCCAGGCGGCCGGCGACTGTTTTGGCCACGTGGCGGCCGGTGGGGATGGAGCCGGTGAACGAGATAAGTGGCAGGCGTTGGTCGTTGATCAGTGGCTCGCCTACCTCTTTGCCGGTACCAATGAGCAAGTTGAAGACGCCGGAGACGCCGTGGTCGGCCATCACGCGGTTAGCGATCTTCTGCACGGCGATGGCGCTCAGGGGAGCCAACTCGGAGGGCTTCCAGACCATGGTGTTGCCAGCAACGGCGGCGATGGCGGCGTTCCACGACCAGACGGCGACGGGGAAGTTGAAGGCGGTGATGATGCCTATGGCGCCCAGCGGATGCCATTGCTCGTACATACGGTGCGCCGGTCGCTCCGATTGCATGGTGAGGCCGTAAAGCTGTCGCGAGAGGCCGACGGCAAAGTCGCAGATGTCGATCATCTCCTGCACTTCACCGTGCCCTTCGGCGCGGATTTTGCCCATTTCCAGGCTGACCAGCTCGCCCAGCGGCTCCTTTAGCTCGCGTAGGGCATTGCCCAGATCGCGAATGAGTTGGCCGCGTTGGGGGGCCGGAACGTCGCGCCAGTTATGAAAACAGTCAACCGCATTTTGCACTACTTGATCGTAGATCTCTGGCGTGGGTTGGATGACGGCCGCGATTGGCTCGCCGGTGGCCGGATTATAGGAGACCAGCTTCTCACCGGCGTTGTCTTGCAGCCAGCCGTCCGGGCCAATACATGCACCGGCATTGACCTCCTCCACCTGCAATTTTTCCAGTAGACCCTTCATATTTGAAAATACCTCCTTGGGAAGTGTGAGATTATATTGGTTTGTTTGTCTGGGTTTTAAGTTTGCCCCATTTTACTACACTCTGCGATTTTACCGGACTGGCCGCGCGTGGTTGTGCGGCGCAGCACGCCTGACGCATCACAAGGATGCTGGGACGCCTTCGGGCAACGGGGCGAATTGTTAACGTATATATGACCTGCGGCATATTCAATATACATTGTTCGCATTTTTGGCCTATGGTAGGCTACATTAACTCATTAGTCATCATAGCGTGAGTATTTTATGGGTAACATATCTTGCTGCTTTATAATGGCGGGGTGCATATAAGCGCCGTTTGCGCCAGGTGCGGCAAGGCGAAACGACAAACGGGAGAATAGAAATTGCTACAGCCTGATCAGCGAAATCCAGGACGTGATTCGGGGCGCGAGCCAAAGCGCGATCCGGATAATCGGAAAATGATGGGCGACGGCTCAAGCAATAGTCGTTGGCGCTTCCTCATCTGGTTGCTCCTTGCCGCCGCACTGCTTCCCTGGTTGTGGGCGCAGTTTATGGGCGATAACGAATTCGAGATTAGCTATAGTAACTTCCGGCAGCAGGTGCAGGCCGATAATGTCGAAGAAGTAACTATCCAGGGCGAGCGCGTGCAGGGCACCTTTGTGGAGCCGGTGGAGCGCACCGTAAATGACGAGACGGTGGAGCAGACTAACTTCATTACCTTTGTGCCGGCCGTGGGGGACGATCAGTTGCTTTCCCTGCTGGAACAGCACGATGTTGAAGTCAACGCAGTACCTGCCTCAGACATCTCCTGGTTCTCAATCCTGATCAGCGTGCTGCCCTTCCTATTTTTGATCGGCCTGGCCTATATGTTCTTCAGCCGTATGCGCAGCCAGGGAGATGGTATCTTTTCTATGGGCAAGAGCGGCGCCAAGCTTTATGACGTGGGTGAAACGAAAACGACGTTCGACGACGTGGCCGGCATGGAAGGCGCGAAGGGAGAGCTGGAGGAGATTATTGAGTTCTTACGCAATCCGCAGCGTTTCCAGCGGCTGGGAGGCCAGATGCCCAAGGGCGTGCTCCTGGTTGGCCCGCCGGGCACCGGCAAGACGTTGCTGGCGCGCGCTGTAGCCGGAGAAGCAGGCGTGCCGTTTTTCAGCATCACGGGGTCCGATTTCATGGAAATGTTCGTTGGCGTTGGCGCTTCACGCGTGCGTGATCTGTTTGAAGAAGCGAAAAACCGCGCGCCAAGTGTGATCTTCATCGACGAGCTGGACTCTATCGGGCGGCGCCGCGGCACCGGCGTAGGCGGTGGCCATGATGAGCGGGAGCAGACGCTGAATCAATTGCTCTCAGAACTGGATGGCTTTGAGCCGAGTGAGAACGTGATCGTCATGGCGGCCACGAACCGGCCTGACATCCTGGACCCGGCCTTGCTGCGGCCAGGGCGCTTCGACCGTCGTGTGGTGGTGGATCTGCCGACTATGCTTAGCCGGGTGGAAATCCTGAAGATCCACGCGCGCAACAAGCCTCTGGCGGATGATGTGGACCTGACGCGGGTGGCGCGCGGCACGCCGGGCTTCAGCGGCGCCGACCTGGAGAATTTGCTCAACGAAGCGGCGCTGCTGGCGGCGCGCAATAATAAGGATGTTATTGAGGCTCAAGATATCGATGATGCGCGTGACAAGATCTTGATGGGTCTGGAACGGGAAAACCTGGATCTGACCGAGCAGGAGCTGAAGGTGATCGCCTATCATGAGGGCGGGCACGCGTTGATAGCTGCTATGCTGCCCAATGCCGATCCCATCCACAAGGTGTCGATTGTGCCCCGCGGGCGGGCTATGGGGGTCACGCAGCAGCTCCCCGAGCGCGACAAATACCTCTATCCGCGCGAGTATATGATGGATCGCATGGCGGTGATGATGGGCGGCCGGGCGGCTGAGGATCTGGTCTTTGGCTCGCCCACCAGCGGCGCTGAAAATGACCTGAAGCAGGTGACGCGCCTGGCGCGCAAGATGGTGCTGGACTGGGGCATGAGCGAGCGGCTGGGCCACGTGGCGCTGGGTGGTGAAGAGGAAGAGGTTTTCCTGGGCGAAGACCTGACCCGCCGCCGGCACTACAGCGAGACGACCGCGCGCGAAGTTGATGAAGAAGTGCGTAATCTGGTGGAAGAGGCCTACAATAGGGCGCTCAATACCTTGCGCCGCTATCATGATGAGCTGGACCTGCTTGCCAGCACGTTGCTGGAAGTGGAAGAGCTTCCTGGAGAACGGGTGTTGGAGCTGGTAGGCTCAGGGAAGGAGATGGACGAAGAGGACGGGAGCAGCGGTATACGCACGGGAGAAGACGGTATCCTGACACGCGAGCATCCCGAACCGGCCGACACTCCTGGCGACTGAGCCAATGCCAACTGACGTTGCTGTGGCTGGTCGCGTCAACTTTTTCATAGCCCCTTAGAAGAGATAACAGTTCGCATTCTCAAGACGTCGAGGTAAACTGGGGGGAAGCGTCATACTCAGGAATGACGACAGTTGCTCACGACGATATGGCTCGTCGTGACGGGTGCAGGCCAGCGGGTTCTCAGCGGCGCCTTTTTAGCCGCTGGAGCAGCAACCACTGACGCAATGCTTTGGAATCGTTGCAATTATTCTAGAAGAGAGGTTAAGGAACGAGATGGCAGAAGGTAGAAACAGACGGGGGCGGCAGACAAGGTTGATCGAGGTAGCGCAGGAGCAGAACCCGTCTCGCGGCGTTTCGTCGCCCATTTACCAGAGCGCCACCTTTCGCTTTGAGGAGCCTGAAGAGATTGCAGCGGCGATGGTGGCCCAGGCACATCCTCAATTTTATGGCCGCTATGCCACGCCAAACACCAAGCAGGTAGAGGCGATGGTGGCCGAGCTGGAGAGCGCCGAAGCTGCGCTGGCGGTGGCCTCGGGGATGGCAGCGGTAACGCTGGTGATGCTGACTTTCTTGCAGGCGGGTGACCACGTCGTAGCCCAGACCACGCACTATCCCAACGCCTCGAAGCTCATCGCAGAGACGCTGGCGGGATTCGGTATTAAGTCTACTATTGTCAACCAGACCAACCTCGACGCTTTCGCCCAGGCTATCCGGCCCGAGACGAAGGTGATTTACGTTGAAACGCCGGCTAACCCGACGATGACCCTGACCGACCTGGAAGGGGTCGCCCGGTTGGCCCAGGAGCACGGCATCGTGACGGTTGCCGACAACACCTTTGCCACGCCGTATAACCAGCGGCCGATTGAGTTGGGCATTGACCTGGTGCTTCATAGTGCAACGAAATATTTAGGAGGCCATTCCGACGTAGTGGCGGGCGTGGTCGCCGGGAGCAGCGAGCATATGGCGCGCCTGTGGGACAACCACATTACGCTGGGGGCCGTGCTGCACCCGATGGAGGCCTGGCTCTTGCAGCGAGGTCTGATGACGTTCGGCATGCGTATGGCCCGGCACAATGACAACGCTCTGGCCGTGGCCCGCTTCCTGGAGCAACACCCTGCTGTGCGCGAAGTATATTATCCGGGCCTGGAAAGCCATCCACAGTACGATCTGGCCTGTAAGCAGATGCCAGGTGGTTTCAGTGGTATGGTATGTTTTGACCTGGCAGGCGGTCTGCAGGCAGGCTACACATTGCTGGAAGAAATAGAGCTGATTAATCTGGCTGTGAGTCTGGGCGGCGTCCATTCGTTGATTACGCACCCGGCCAGCACCATCTCCAAAATACAATCTGAGGAGGGTGCTAAGGCCAGCGGCGTGCAGCCCGGCCTGGTGCGCCTTTCAGTGGGGCTGGAAGACGTCGAGGACATCATCGCAGACCTGGACCAGGCGCTGTTGGCCACGCTTTAGAGTTGGTTGCCAATGGAATATGCTGCAAGTAGTATAGGCGTGGATCTTACTAATACCCATCACTTATTTGAAGAGAGTCAACTGTGAATAAAGAGCCTGAATATATTACCGTGCTGGAGGGGCCCACGCCTGATTTCCAGGCGGATTCCCACCTCTGGCTACAATCAGTTTATGAAGGGCCTGTGGATGCGGCGATTGCCCAGTGCGAGCTGCGGACCGGCAACGGCGAAGACATCATGGAACGCTGCCGGCAGGCATGGGAGGAGGGCCGCCCCGTGCTGCTGGACTTTCCCGATGAGCTGCGTATGCGGCAGGAAGTGGACGTTGTCGGGCTGCGTCTGCGGGAGGTAGAAGAAGGAACAGTTCTGGTCCTCTGGGTGCGCTGGCCTCTGGAGGAGGAAGAGGATGAGGAGAGCGAATATGACGACTGAGCTTGACCCTGCTATTCGTGACTACTTTGACGCCCTGACTGCGCTCGACCGCGAGGCGTACGTTGCTGCTTTCAGCAGCGACGCTTCTGTGCAGGATCCCTATGGTGGCCCGGTTCTGGAAGGGGAGGAAGGGCTGAATAAGTTCTTCGACGGCATGGAGCGAACCTGGCAGAGCTTCCGCATGACGCCGGCGAAGGGGCATAAGAGCGGGAATCGGGTGGCGGTGCCCTGGTCCACAACGGCCACGGCCAGGAATGGGAAGCAGGCCCAGTTCGAAGGCGTCAATGTGTTCGAGCTGGACGAGGATGGCCGCATCCAGAGCCTGGAAGGGTACTGGGATTTCAAGGGGATGTTGGCCCAGATTCGCGAGTAGGACGAGTAACGCTGTCGATAGCAATGAGGATTGCCAATGGCCTATGAAACGATTTTGTACGAGGTGTCTGAGAGGGTAGCGACGATTACACTGAATCGTCCCGACAAACTCAATGCCTTTAACGACGTGATGATTCAGGAAAGCATTGACGCCTTTAAGCAGGCCGGACGCAGCGACGATGTGCGCTGCGTTTTGATTACGGGTGCAGGCCGCGGCTTTTCCTCAGGGCAGGATCTCAAGGATGTTCAGGAGCGGGAAGATAACTTCTCCATCGGCGACCACCTGCGCCGCGGCTATAACCGCCTGATTGAGCGCATGGTGACTCTGGAGAAGCCGGTGATTGGGGCTATCAACGGCGTGGCGGCCGGGGCCGGTTGTGGCGTGGCCGTGGCCTGTGATTTGCGCATTGCGTCGGAAGAGGCGGCTTTCATTCAGGTGTTTAGCAAGGTGGGGCTGGTTCCCGACAGTGGCTCTACCTGGTTGCTGCCGCGGCTGATTGGTTATGCGCGCGCCTATGAGATGGCGGTGACGGCGGACAAGGTAGGAGCTGATAAGGCGCTGCAGTGGGGGCTGGTGAACCAGGTAGTTCCCGCTGGCCAACTGATGGAGATTGCCAGAGCGTGGGCGCAACGGCTGGCGGATGGGCCGACGAAGGCTTACGGCCTGACCAAGCGGGCGATGTACCGTGCCTGGGACAGTAACCTGCAAGAAGCGCTGGAGTATGAGGCCATGCTGCAAAATGTGGCCTCGCAGAGCGCAGACCATCGCGAAGGGGTGCAGGCGTTCCTCGAAAAGCGCGCTCCCCAATATCAAGGGCGGTGAGCGGGACGATGGACGCAAGCGAAACTATCGGCACCGTAGGCGTTGTCGGATCAGGCACCATGGGCGGCGGCATCGCGCAGGCGACGGCCCTGGCGGGATATGATGTTCTTCTCTACGATGTGGCCGAGGCTGTGCTGGAAGGGGCGCGGGCGCGGCTGGAAAAGTCGATTGACAAGGGCGTTTCGCTGGGCAAAGTGGAACCTGAAGCCGCGGAACGGGCCAAAGCGTCGCTGACCTATACCACCGCTCTGGAGGAGCTGGCCGGGGCGCAGTTGATTATTGAAGCGGCGCCCGAGGAGCTGGAGCTGAAGCGAAATCTGTTCCGCCAACTGGACGAACTGGCTCCGGACGGGACGATTCTGGCCAGCAACACGTCGAGCCTGAGCATCACGGTGCTGGCGGCGGCGACGGAACGGCCGGCGCAGGTGCTGGGCCTGCATTTTTTCAATCCGGCGCACATCATGAAGCTGGTAGAGGTCATCGCCGCTGAGGACACCAGCGCAGAAACGTTGAAGGCCGCTCTGGAGTTTGTGGACCGGCTGGGTAAGACGGCGGTGCAGTGCCGGGACACGCCAGCGTTCATTGTGAATCGCGTGGCGCGGCCCTTCTATGGCGAGGCGTTCCGGTTGCTAGGAGAGAATGCGGCCAGTGTGGAGAGCATTGACCGTCTGTTGAAGTCGTTGGGCTTCCGCATGGGCCCCTTTGAACTGGTTGACCTGATTGGCTGTGACGTCAACTTCGCCGTCACGCAATCTGTCTACGAAGCGTATTTTCATGACCCTCGTTATCGTCCACACCCCATTCAGAGGCGTATGGTGCAAAGCGGCCGCCTGGGCCGCAAGACGGGGCGTGGCTTCTACGACTACGGCTGAGGCTCTGGTTAGCGATGGACGAAGCTGAAGTCATTGTCGAGACGATCACGCCTCTTACAGCCTGGCTGCTGGAGCACGGCACCCGCATCCTGCTGATTCTGCTTGTGGCCACTGCCGGCTATCGCCTCTTCTACGTCCTGGCGCGGCGGGTTAAGGAGCAGGTACAGCAGCGTGACGGCATCGAAGGCAGCGCCATGGATAAGCGGGCGGAGACGCTCTTTAACGTGATCACCAACGCCGGGTTGGTGCTGGTGGCGACAGCGGCGACCCTGACGATCCTGCAAGAACTCGACATTCAGATTGCACCGCTGTTAGCCAGTGTAGGTATTGTGGGGTTGGCGCTGGGCCTGGGCGCGCAGACACTGGTGCAGGATGTGATCAGCGGGCTGTTTATCCTCATCGAGAACCAGTACACGGTGGGAGAGAACGTAGAAATTAACGGATTGGTGGGCACGGTGGAGCAGATGACGCTGCGCGTGACGGCTCTGCGCGACGTGGAGGGGGTGTTGCACATGATTCCCAATGGGGAGATTCGCATCGTCTCCAATCGCGCGCGAGATTGGGCGCGGGCCATTGTGGACGTGGGCATTCCGTATGAAGCGGACGTTGATCTGGCGATGGAGACGTTGCAGGCCATTGGCGAGTCGATGATTGACGACCCTGACATTGGGCCGTTGCTGTTAGAAGTGCCGACGGTGACCGGCATCGAAGGGCTGGATGACTGGCAAATCCGTCTGCGGATGATGGTGAAGACACTTCCTACGCAGCGATTCAACGTGGAGCGCCATATGCGGCGTGAAATCCGGCTAGCCTTTGACGCGAAGGGTCTGGGACTGGCTGCGCCGCGCCAGGAGATCGTTGTGTTGCATCCTGACGGAGAGTAACCGGGGAGAAGGGTTGGGGGCGCTGCTAATTCTGCGTAGCTACATATAGCCCGTTTTCGGCAACGACGAAGATGCGCAACGGCGTCTCGGCGACAGCGAAATCACCCAGGCTTTCAAATAACTCCAACTCCGAATCGGGGAAGGTGGCTTTGTATTGAGCCAGGAAGGTGCCGCCCAGGCTGAGCTGTACAATACGACCGCTGCCGGGGTCGGCGACAAAGATGGAGGAGTTGAGGCCATCGCCCACGATTTTCACCCGCCTGGGCGACACAAGGGGCACATCCAGACCACTCTCGGCGAGGCTGTTCTCGTCCCACAACAGGCTATCCTGCCCGTAACGGCGGATGCGCCCATCGACGTAAGTGACAATGACGCTGCCATCTTCGCTATAGATGGCGATATCGGTGGCCTGCTCCAGCCCTTGCAGAGTCAGGGCGCGTTGCGCTTCGTCCACGTAGAAGCCATCCCCTTCGGGGAAGTAGCGCCAGACCTGTCCGGCGCCTGGATCCAGCACGTAGATGCGTTCGTTGAATTGGGCGAGGGCTGTGGGCCGCACCCATTCGCTGGCAAGCCCCAGAGGGGCGGCGCGAACGTTGGAGAAGCTGGGGTGGTAGGACAGCAAAAAGCCGCGCGCGTCGAGTATGGCGATACCTTCGTTTGACACCTGGTTGCCCTTAGGGCGCCAGCCCAAATCAATCATTTCGCCGACGACGTGCGTTCCCACTGCCTGCCCACCGAATAGAATCTCGTCGGGGCCTGCACCCGACAGCGTAACGTAATCCTCTTCGGTGTCGTGCACAAAGACGCGGTTATTGGCGCCGTCGATGGTGTAAATGTCGCCGTTCAGCCCTGCGCGCAGGGCGACGCGAGACATGATGCTCCCTTCATCATATTCGTAAAGCTGCTGCGCCGTGAGGCGGCTGATGTCGTCGATGCGATCCATCTCGCCCTGAGCCTGAAGGCGAAGGCGGCGAACCTGTTCATCGCCGGGATGAAGGAGATCGGCCTCGGCAGCAAGCTCCATCACCTGCATATATTGTGCCCTGGCTGCTGCTTCGTCAGGAGCAGCAGCGGCTGCTGACAATGTCTGTTGCATCTCCAGCCGGATTTCATTCATGCGCGAGATACGACCGCGCTGGATGTAAACGCCGCTGACGATGAGAACGACGACAACGGGGATGAGGATCGAGAGTAATGCGGGCAAGGCCCAGCCGACCGGTTCTTCATCAGCAGCGGCCTCAGGCCCTGGGCGCAGACGGTGCATCAGATCGGCCAGCCAGCCGGTCAGCCCGGCCAGCCCGCGGGCTGTGTTGGACCCTGCGCGGCGCGCGCCATGCTCAATATCGGCACTGGATGGCAGGTCGATGTCTGGTATCGGAACCGAACCGGAGCTGCGACGCGGCGCGGGAGGTGTGCCGGCGGGCGTTCCATCGTGGCGCTGCGGTTGTTGCGAGGGCGGCGGGAGGTTGCGCTCCGGGTGAGGTCGAGAAAGCTCGGTGCGAGGAAGCTCGCCGGGGGCCAGGGGCATGACCGTTTGCGGGATACCTACCGGCGTTTCGTCGGTGAACTCAACCAGCAGGAGGCGCGCCGTTTCATTCTCCAACATGCGCGCTAACTGGGGCAGGCTGTCCTCGACGGTGCTATCGACCAGCACCGGTTTAAGACCTGTCTGGGGCAGGTGGCTGATGCGTGGGTCGGCCAGCAAGAGCATGTCGCCCGGCTCCAGCCAGTTGTGGAAATAGCGCAGGTCCAGCCCGGCGCTGCGGCCCAGCGGCGTTATGCGCTCTGGCTGCTGTGGCGGCAGGCGCTCCATGCCAAAGTTGCGGCCGATGAGGGCGAACGCCTCCCCGGCCTGCACCACAAACAACTCCTGCTCACGCAGAACGGCGCAGGTGATGGCGCCCTCACGTGTGGGACCGCTGCGCGAAAGGTTCATGCGTAGCAGCGTCTGGTTGGCCTCCATGATGGCCTGGCGCAGCGTGGCTGTTACGCTGCCACTGGTGCTGTAGAAGTGGCTGCTGATGCTATCGACGAGGTCGTGGGCCAGGCTGCGGTATTCTTCGGGCTGGCCGCTGAGGCTGAGGTGCACGAAGAGGAAGTCGCGCGCCCGCCCGCGCACGGCCTTTGCCGGTGGGGACAGGGCGGCGAGGCCGGGAATGTCCCGGCTTTCCTGTGGCGCCCCCTCAATTATGTACAGTTTTCCTGTAACGGCTTGTAGTTCCATGAAATGCGCTGGCCCGCTGTTGAGCCTTCCTCCCAGGTGGACATAAGGATAGCACGGGCGGGTGTGTTGGACAATGTTATCAGGTGGTCAGTTGCCCCTGGATGTAGGCGCTAGGTATACTAGGTTGGGTCTCAACTATGATTCTGCCGGCTGGTCCGCCGGGAGTTCCTCTGGAGAAGTGTGATGAAAGTCATTGTGGCCGGTGAATTGCCGCTGGTTGAAGAAATTGGTGCGCTCTGCCTGGAGAAAGGGCACAGCACGTCCATTGTGCTGGTTGAGGATTTTATGAATGCTATCGAGAGCGGTATGGTGTGGGATGAGGGCACGGCGAGTGATGTGGATGTGGTGGTTGAAGTTCTTAACCAGTCGGCCGAGGCAAAGCGGCAATTGCTGATTGGACTGGGGCAGGCTGTTCCCGAGGAGGCGCTGTTCCTGACGTCGGCGCTGGCGACAGGCGCCACGGAGGCGGCGAGCTGGTTGCCGACGCCGCAGCGCGTGGTGGGCTTTGGCCTGCTGCCGCCGGTCTCTGAAGGGGGGCTGGTGGAGCTGGCAGCAGCGCTGCAAAGCGCGCCGGACACGCTGGACGAGGCGATTGCCTTCTGGCAGGGGCTGGGGTTCGAAGCGGTAATGGTCGGCGATGGACCTGGGTTGGTGCGGGCGCGAGTGGTTTGCTGCCTGATTAACGAAGCGGCAAGCGCCCTGATGGAAGGCGTGGCCACGGCTGCGGATATTGACCAGGCGATGAAGCTGGGCACCAACTATCCTTATGGGCCGTTGGAGTGGGCGGACCTGATCGGTGTGGACACAGTTCTGGGTGTGATGAACGGCCTCTTTGCGGAATGGGGTGAGGACCGCTACCGGCCGTCTCCGTTGCTCAGGCGCATGGTGCAGGCCGGGCGTCTGGGTCGCAAGGCGGGCGCGGGATTTTACGATTATCAGGTATTGGAAGAGGAAACAGTATGAGCGTTCTGCGCTGCCATCTTTGCGAGCAAAATCCCGACGAAGCGCGTTTATATGGGGGCGAGGGGCTGGAAGAGGGGCAGAACTGCCCCATCTGTTACCAGGCAACGTGCCGTTACCATCTCACCGTTGTGCGTTGGCGTTGGCGAAACGACGGGCGTGTCGATTCTGCGCTGGTGTGTAAGGAGTGCAGACGTACCTATGCTCACCGCGATTGGGACACCTTGAATCGCGATTGGATTACCTGAACCCGGTTCGTAGTAGATGCTGTAGCGGTAAGACGCCTGAAGCCGTTACTACTAGCCCGGAAAGGTGGGAACGTCAGGCCCAACAATCTCGCGGAACAGCTCCAGGATTTCCCCCGGGTGCGCGTGGCGCTTTTGCATCGTCCGTTTGGAGAAGATCAACTCGTCGTTGACCTTTACCTCAAAGGCCCCTTTCGTGCCTGTAATCAGCTTCAGCTCATCAATAATGTGCTGGTAGTTGCTCAACAACTGCTCTACCACGCTTACAGCGCGGTCGGAGTAGTCTCAAGGTACGCAATATTCCAGTGAAATCCGATACTTTTTCATGGTTGGCCTTAAAGTGTTAGAGTCACGTACAAAAGGTCAGGAATTTAGTGTAGCCAGCTTCGCAAAGCTTGACAACCCGCCCCTGGTGGGCTACTATAGCCGTCGCGTTTGGGCCTGTAGCTCAGCCGGGAGAGCGCTACAATCGCACTGTAGAGGTCAGGGGTTCGAATCCCCTCAGGTCCACTGCCAAGGTAAACAGAGCTTGGCAATTAACATAAGTGTGATAGAATAAAAACGGCGAACAGGAGTAGTAGGTACGCCTTGCAGAGAGTTGCCTCAGCGGCTGAAAGGGCAACAACCAGTACTGAACTCGCCTGGGAGTTGCGTTGGTGAACAGATTCGTGGATAATTCTGCGAGCGCCCATTAGCCAGCGCCGGGTTACACTCGTTACGTGTAAGAGTGGATGGTTTCCAATCAGGGCCCATAGCTCAGCTGGGAGAGCGCCACAATGGCATTGTGGAGGTCAAGGGTTCGAGTCCCTTTGGGTCCACTTAACTGCCCGACATTTTGAAACCATCAATCAGAGTGGTACCGCGAACCCCTTTCGTCTCTGAACGAGAGGGGTTTTTTGCTTTGGACCCAATCATCATCGGCTGAGGAGGCTGAATGAGTGAGAGATACAATCCTGCTGAAGTAGAAGCGAAATGGCAGCAAAAGTGGGAAGAGAGCGGACTATACCGGCAGACTATCGACCGCAGCCGCCCCAAGCATTATGCACTGACAATGCTGCCTTATCCCAGTGGTGACCTGCACATTGGACACTGGTATGCCATGACGCCCAGCGATGCCCGCGCGCGCTATATGCGCATGAAGGGGTACAATGTCCTGTTCCCCATGGGCTTCGACGCCTTTGGCCTGCCTGCCGAGAACGCGGCCATCAAGAATAATATCCATCCCAAGACGTGGACCTACGCCAATATCGAACGCATGCGCACCCAGTTGAAGAGCATGGGCGCCATGTTCGACTGGGAGCGGGAAGCGGTTTCGTCCGATCCTTCTTATTATCACTGGACGCAGTGGTTCTTTAACAAGCTGTTGGAGCACGACCTGGCCTATCGTAAGAAAGCGGCGGTTGACTTCTGCCCCAACTGCAACACCACGCTGGCCCGCGAACAGGTGTGGGGCGACGACCGCCACTGCGAGCGCTGCGGCACGCCGGTGATTAAGAAGGAGCTGGAGCAATGGTTCTTCCGCACCACGAACTATGCTGAGGAGCTGCTGGACTTCAGCGGTATCGACTGGCCCGAACGCGTGGTGACCATGCAGCGCAACTGGATTGGGCGCTCGGTTGGCGCGGAAGTGGTGTTCCATACCGAAAGCGGCGATCCGATTGCGGTGTTTACCACACGGCCGGATACGCTGTGGGGCGCGACGTTCATGGTGCTGTCGCCGGAACACCCGCTGGTGGACAAGATCGTCAGCGCTGAGCAGCAAGAGGCGGTAGAAGCTTACCAGCAGCGGGCTAAGCGCATGAGCGACATTGACCGTGAATCGGCGGAGCGCGAGAAGACGGGTGTGTTCACCGGGGCCTACGCCATTAACCCCGTGAACCAAGAACGAGTGCCGATCTGGATTGCGGACTATGTGCTGATGGGCTACGGTTCCGGCGCGATTATGGCCGTTCCGGCGCATGACGAGCGCGACTTCGAGTTCGCCACCAGGTACGACCTGCCTATTGTGGAAGTGATTCGCGGGCCGGAGCGCAGCGACGACGATGGCCCGCTGACGGAGGCCTACGTCTCGAAAGAGGAAGGGCACCTGATTAACTCAGGGCAGTTTAATGGAACCCCGGTGAGCGAAGCAGTAGCCAAAGTGACGGCATGGCTGGAAGAAGAAGGCATTGGCGAAAAGGCGGTTAACTACCGTCTGCATGACTGGCTGATTTCGCGCCAGCGCTATTGGGGCGCGCCTATTCCCATCGTCTACTGTCCTGAACATGGAGCGGTACCGGTGCCCGATGAAGAGCTGCCGGTGCTGCTGCCGGAAGATGTGGAGTTCATGCCCACAGGCAAAAGCCCGCTGACGCTGCACGAGGGATTCCTGAACACGAAGTGTCCCATCTGCGGTCAGCCGGCCAAGCGTGAAACGGACACGATGGACACGTTCATGTGCTCTTCCTGGTACCAGTATCGCTACCTAAGCCCTGAGTATGACGAAGGACCATTTGACCCTGAGGAATGTGATTACTGGATGCCGGTGGATCAGTACACAGGTGGTATCGAGCACGCCACGATGCACCTGATTTACACCCGCTTCTTCACCAAGGCAATGCGCGACATGGGGCTGGTCGACTTTGATGAGCCGATGTTGGCGCTGTACAACCAGGGCATGGTGCTGGGTGAGGACAACGAGAAGATGTCCAAATCCCGCGGCAACGTGGTGGCGCCGGATGACCTGGTGGACAAGTACGGTGCAGACACGGTGCGCACCTACCTGATGTTCTTTGCCAAGTGGGATCAGGGTGGTCCCTGGAACTACGATGGCATCAAGGGGCCGCAACGCTTCCTGAACGATGTCTGGGAGCTGGCGCTGGCCAAATATGAGCCGTCGGGTGAAGATGAAGGGGTAACGCGTCAACTGCGACGTAAGACGCACCAGACGATTGCCAAAGTGAGCGACGACCTGGATGATTTTTCCTTCAATACGGCCATCGCCGCGTTGATGGAGCTGCGCAATGCGATCGAAGATGCGCTGAGAGAGCAGTGCGCCTCTCGCGCGGCCTGGGATGAAGCGGTAGACACAATGCTGTTGCTGTTGGCGCCCATCGCTCCCCACATCACCGAGGAACTGTGGGCACAGCGTGGACATGAGTACAGCATTCACGAGCAGCCCTGGCCTGAGTACGATGAAGAGATTGCGCGCGAAGAGATGGTGACGCTGATCGTGCAGGTCAACGGCAAGGTTCGGGCCAAGGTGGACGTACCGGCAGGCATCGACAACGCGGAGGCTGAGCGCATTGCGCTGGAGTCGGAGAATGTTGAGCGCTGGCTAGATGGCAAGACGCCGCGCAAGGTAGTGGTGGTGCCCGGCCGGTTGGTAAATATCGTTATCTAGGAAGAAAAGGCGCGAGAAAAGAAAAACCCTTCCCGGGAAAAAGCTCCTGGGAAGGGTTTTTTTGTTTCGACTAATTCTGGTTAGAAAATGACCATCGCCAGCTGCGGGCGGTATTCCTGGGTCAATCGGTGGTCGTCACCCAGCAGGGCGAAGATGGAAACGACGACCTCCTTGGCCTGGCCATCGTGGTAGCGCTTATCCTGGCGTAGAACCTCCAGCAGGCCATCCAGGGCTGCGGCGACGTTGCCACGCCGGATCAGGTCGGAGGCGCGGCGATACTGGGCTTCGATGGCGCTGATTTCTTCGTCTATGTCTGCTTCGACAACATAGCAGAGATAATCGACCAGAGGGCGCAGACGCTCAGCTTCGGCGATGACAGAGGCGGTGTTCGCAAGCTCCAGGTATTCACGCGCTTCGCACCCTTTGCCCTGTCCCAACAGCGCCTTAGCCATCGCCAGTGCGGCTTCTGGCGTTTCGGGTAGCTCTAACAGGAGCGCTTCCGCCTCTGCCCACTGCTGCAGGCGGAGCAGGCGCTGCGCTTCTAATAGCTCGGCCTCATTGGGATCGGGCACCAGTTGCTTAATGAAGGCCCGCACCCGTGGTTCCGGCTGAGCGCCGGTAAACTCGGCCACGACCTGGCCATCGCGGAACCCCTTCACGGCCGGAATGCCCTGCACCCGGTAGTGCATAGAAAGGGAGGGGTTCTCATCCACGTTCACCTTGGCCAGCACAAAATCGCCGTCTGCTTCTGTGGCCAGCTTTTCCAGAGTAGGTCCCAACATGCGGCAGGGGCCGCACCACGGCGCCCAGAAGTCCACGACCACTGGCTGCTCGTAAGAGCGTTGGATGACGTCCTCTTCAAACGTCTCTTCAGATACGTCGATGATATAAGTATTGTTGAGCATAGTTTCCCTCGAGAAAGAAGTACAACATGAGCTGCAGCCAGTGATTGTAGCCACGTTCTGTAAAATTTTCATTATCGTAATGATGCTTGCAATTGTGCTTCTTCGATTTGTTGACATCCCAGGTCCACCCAGTTATTATTTCCAAGTTGGCATTAAAAAATATCAATCAAGTAAGACAAATTTTAAGTCAGGCGTCAAAAATATTGCAGGTAGATGGCTGTTAGATGGCAGTTATATGGTAGGAGGATGGTATGAAATACGATTTTGCTCAAAAGCTGGCTAAGGTCATTACGGAATATTCGGTAGAGGTCAAAGCTGGGGATTTTGTCGTCATTGCCGGCTCTGTCGCTGCCCGACCGCTCATTGAAGCGCTTTATGAACAGGTTTTACGCCGCGGCGGAAACCCGGTTGTCGACGTGGCGTTGCCTGGTCTGTCTGAGATGCACATGGAACTGGGGAATGAGCAGCAGCTCGACTTCCTGAACCCGATTCAGAAGCTGGTTGTCGAAGAAGCGGATGTCTTTCTCAGCATTTCTGCACCGATCAATACCAAGGCGCTGGCCACAGTTGACCCCGCCAAAATTGCGCGCGCCCAGCAGGCGGCTGCACCACTGTTTCGCACCCATCTGCAGCGCCATGCCGATGGGTCGTTGCGCTGGTGTATTCTGCCCTGGCCCACAGAAGCAGCGGCGCAACAGGCAGAAATGGGCATCCACGCCTATAGCGACTTTGTCTATCGCGCTTGTGGTCTGCACCATGAGGATCCTGTTGCCTATTGGCAAGAGGTGAGCGAGCAACAGACCCGTTGGGTTAACTATCTAAAAGACAAGACGCACTTCGAAGTGAAAGGTCCCGACATCGACCTCTCGTTTGATTTCCCCGGACGCACCTGGATCAGCGCGCATGGCAAGCTCAATTTCCCGGATGGCGAGATCTTCACCGGTCCTGTAGAGGATTCGGTCAATGGAACGGTGCGCTTCAATTTGCCCACCATCTTTGGCGGGCGTGAAGTCGACGGTGTGCGGCTGACGTTCCGCGACGGTGTAGTGGTGGAAGCGACGGCTGATAAGAATGAAGATTACCTGTTGACACAACTGGACCTGGACGAAGGGGCACGGCGATTGGGCGAGTTCGCCATTGGCACCAACTGGGGCGTTGATCGGGTCACAGGCTCCACGCTGTTTGATGAGAAAATTGGCGGCACCATTCACATGGCACTGGGCGCCAGTTTGCCCGGTACCGGTGGTGTGAATGAAAGCCAGGTACACTGGGATATGGTTCATAGCTTAAAGGATGACGGCGAAATTTACGTGGATGGCGAGCTGATTAACCGCTGTGGTGAATTTCTGATCTAAACGGCGATTGTCAAAGCAAGCCTTAATCGGGTACCATCTAGCCATTCGTAGCAACCGGCTCCGGACTCGGCGGCAATAATTGCCGGTGACGAGGAATTGCGGACCGGCTAAATGGAGAGGCTAGATGAGCGATGCCTTTGATTACTATCCAGATACCGATACCCTGATCGTGCGTTTCAGGCGTGCGCCGCACACTATCGACATCTTCGAGGGCGCCAATTTCACTGTCGTAACGGGCCAGATGGGCGACCTCGTGGAAGTTGAGATTCGCGATATCAGCCTGTTCCTCGAACGGCTTGTGGCTGAAGGCGTACCGCTGCCAGCAGAGCTACCTGGCGTCGATAGAGGCCCAGGTGGAAACGACAATTCGCAAACAGGCAGGCAGAACGTTGACAATGGCGGCTCTTGATGCAGCGACGGCACAACAGATCCTGGCTTTTCTAGGGGTGGAGCAGGAGACGCCGGGAGTGGCGTTCCTGGACCGCTTGCTGGCGGCCTACGTGCGCCGCGTTCCATGGGAAAGCGCCTTTCGCATAGCGAGACTGGAGGAATGGCGCGCTGAACGAGAGCGCAGGAAGGAAACCGGGAGCGGGCCAGAGACACCAGTGCGCTGGCCGCAACAGTTCTGGACCGATGCCATTGAGCGGGGCGGAGGTGGCACCTGTTTTGAGAGCAATTACGCCTTTTTCAGCCTGCTACAGCATCTGGGATATGAAGGGTATCTGACCATCAACAACATGGGCGAGACAGTGGGCTGCCACACGGCGATTGTGCTGGAGATTGAGGGGCAGCGCTGGCTGGCAGACGCCGGATTGCCGCTTTATGCAGCACTGCCAATCTCGGATGAAGAGCCGTTGCAGCGCGAAACGCCTTTTCACACCTACACCGTGCGCCCTGATGGCAGGCGACGGTTCCAGATTGAGCGCGACCGCCACCCCAAACCAAACTGTTTCACTCTGATTGATCAGCCGGTACCCGAAGCTGTTTACCGTAAGGCGACCATCGCCGACTATGGACCGCGGGGGTTGTTCCTGGACCGGGTGATTATCAATAAGGTGATTGAAGACGTACCCTGGCGCTTTAACAGCGGCGAGCAACCTTTGCGCCTGGAATCATTTTCCAATGGGCAGAAAGAGGATATTCTGTTGGGGGACAATGTGGCGGCGGAGCTGGCGCAACATTTTGCAATGGACGAAGAGCTGTTGCGACGGGCGCTGGGGAGCTAGCGCGACCGGGGCGGGGCCAAGCGTTTCAGTTGGGTTGGAGGGGTAACTCTGTCAGATCCAGGCCCATTACTCTGGCCACGCCGAAGATGACCAACTGGTAATACATTTGCACCATTTGTTCTGGCCGATAGGGCATGTCATTTTCCAGCCACCAGGTAACCAGCGCCAGCAGGGAACCGGCAATGTAGTGCGCCAGAACATCGACTGGCACCAGAGGCGTCGTTTCCATCTCCGCCACGCGCTCGGCGATAAACTGTTCAGCATAGCCGGCGATGTAGTTGCGGATGCGCCGTGGAATGGTTGTCCCACCCTGGCGGCTGAGGATGATGCGGTAGAGGTCGGCGTTTTCGGCCGTGTGGTTGAAGGCGACGGCAATCGGCCCTGTATCGGATAAGGGCCACTGACCGGGCGGGGGCATCTGACTGATTAAATCTTCGAAGACTGCCTCCAGGCTTTTCACCAGCAGCTCCTCTTTATCCTTATAGTGCAGGTAGAAGGTCGCCCGGCCCAGGTTGGCGCGGTCGGTGATGTCCTGAATGGTGATCGCGTCGTACCCTTTCTCTAACATCAGATCCATCAGTGAGTCCCTCAGTAGTTGGCGGGTACGTAGCACGCGCCGGTCCAGTTTTTCCGTCATTTCTACTCCTCTGGACACAAGTCTACTAGTAGACGCCGGCCCTAAAGTGACTGTTGACAGGAGTTACGAATCCCATACAATCCGCGATACCATGTATTATACACTTCGTCTATTAATGGACAAGGTGTATGTAAAGAAAGGAGCCTGCGAGCCTACACCCTTGCCACTGCAACCTACCTGGTGGAATGATCATGCTACGGCGTATCTGGTCTGTACTTCAGAAAGAGTTCATCCAAACATTTCGCAGCCGGCAAACGCTGCTTATCCAGCTCAGCATGCCCATTGTGCAGCTCTTTCTCTTTGGCTACGCCATCAGTATGAGCGTGGATCATATCCCAATGCTGGTCGCGGACCAGAGCCTGGATAGCGCCAGCCGCGCCTACGTACGATCTCTGGAAAGTTCGGGCTTCTTTGACGTCATTGCCTATGTGCCCACTCAGGCCGACGTCATCGAAGGCATCGACCGCGGGGAAGCGCAGGCCGGGGTTGTGATCCCGCCCGGTTTTGCCAGTGGGGTTGAGCGTGGCGGCGCCCAGGCGCTGATTGTGGTCGATGGTTCGGACCTGTTTACCTCCCAGTCGGCGCACAATGCGGCTACCTCGGTGGCTCAGACCCATGCTATCAATCTGACGCTGGAGCGTGTGGCGCGCAGTGGGCGTTCCCTGGGGGCGCAGAATCTGTTATCCATCGAGCCGCACACCCGCATTCTGTACAATCCGGACCTTTCCGACCTCTGGTTTCTGGTGCCCAGCATGATCGCCATGTTGCTGCAGACGCAGGCCATTGCTTTGACGGCGGCGGCCGTGGTGCGCGAGCGAGAGGCGGGCACCATCGAGCAAATATTGGTGACGCCCATCCGGCCGGGGGAGCTGTTGTTGGGGAAGATTGCGCCAAATCTGGTCGTTGCCCTCTTAAACATGCTGACCATCGTGGCCCTGGGCGTCTTCTGGTTTGACGTGCCGTTCCGTGGCAGCTTCTCGCTGTTCGTGCTGATGTCGGTTATCTACATCTTCTCCGGCCTGGGACTAGGCCTCCTGGTTTCCACAGTGTCGCAGAACCAACGGCAGGCGCAGCAGCTCACCATGGCCATCGTGTTACTGGGCGTTATTCTGGGCGGCTTCATCTTCCCCCGCTACTCCATGCCGCGACCGATTCAGATTGCCGGATTCCTCTTCCCGCTCACTTATTTCATTCCCATTGCGCGCGGCATCATCACCAAGGGCGTGGGCTTTTCGTTGCTACAAGAGCAGTTAGCGGCGCTCGTCGTTTTCATCGTGATCATCATGTTCGTCGCCGTGCGTTCATTCAGGCAGAGCCTGGAGTGAGGTAGCGGCAATGCCCAGGCGATTGAGACGGCTTATGGCCCTGACCATGAAGGAAATGATCCAGCTCCTGCGCGACCGCGCTACGATCACGTTGGTGCTATTTCTGCCGTTCGTGCAGTTGTTCTTGCTGGCCTATGCCGTGGACCTGACTGTGGACCACATTCCGACAGCAGTCGCCGATTTGAGCCACGACCGTGAAAGCAGAGCGCTCGTCGATGCCTTCACCATCTCCGGCTTCTTTGATGTGGAAGAGTATGTTGGCAGCGAGCGCGAGGTCATCGAGGCCATCGACGAGGGGCGGGTCAGGGCCGGCCTGGTGATTGGCCCCGGTTTTGCCGGGCAGGTGGAAAGGGGCGCGGCTCAGGTGCTGATTCTACTCGACGGCTCCGACTCCTTCACCGTGCAATCCGGTTACAGCGCGGCGCTGGCCATTACCCAGGCGCGCGGAATGGATTTGACGATGCAGCAGGCCAGCCGCACTGGTGGCGGCGTCCACCAATCAACCGCTCCCAGGCCAGCAGCACAGGGCGTGCGGCCTTCTGGAGGCTCCTTGCTGGGTTCCTTGCCGGTCAATTCCATTACCCGCGTGCTTTACAACCCCACGATGGATGACATGATTTTCTTGCTGCCGGGTATCGCGGCCGTGTTGTTGCAGACGATGGCCCTGAACCTGACGGCGCTGGCTGTGGTACGCGACCGGGAGCTGGGGACGATTGAGCAGTTGTTGATTACCCCGGCCCGCCCGCTGGAGATGATGATCGGCAAGATGATTCCCAACCTGTTGGTTACGTTCCTGGGGCTGATGGCCGTCACCTTCGCCGGCAGCGTCTGGTTCAAGGTCCCTTTCCAGGGCAACTTCTGGTCATACGCCTGGCTTTCGCTTTTGTTTACAGTCTCCGCGCTGGGGCTGGGTCTGCTGATTTCGACCATTGCCCAGAGCCAGAAGCAGGCGCAGATGATCACCACCCTGATCCTGTTGCTAAGTCTGCTGCTCACGGGCTTCATTTACCCGCGCACGCCGATGCCCGCGGCTGTGAAGGTAATTGGCAACTTCATTCCCCTGACCTACTTCATACGCATCAGCCGCAGTGTGTATACCAAAGGGGTTGGCCTCGATTTCATCTGGAGCGATGTGGTGGCGTTGGCTGTTTATGCAGTGGTGGTGATGGTGTGCGCTTCATTGACGTTCAGAAAACGGTTGGATTGAGCGATGGTTGAAAATCATAGCAACGGAGAGACAACGATATACGCACGAGCGCTTGCCAAGCGCTTTCGCACGCGCCGAGGCGCGGTTGACGCGGTGGATGGCGTGGATTTGGAGGTGCGTCAGGGCGAGATTTTCGGCCTGATTGGACCGGATGGCGCAGGAAAAACGACGACCATTCGCGTGATTTTGGGGCTGCTGAAGCGCAGCGGCGGTGAAAGCCACGTCCTGGGATATGACTCGATGCGCAATCCCTACCAGATTCGCGAACGGGTGGGCTACATTGCGCAGCAGTTCGCGTTGCCCGGCGACATGACGGTGCAGGAGAACATGCGCTTTTTCGCTGAAATCCACGGCGTGCCCCGGCGCGAGCAGCGGCAGCGCATTGCCTCGTTGCTGGAGTTTGCGGGGCTGGTCGAATTTAAGAGCCGGGCAGCGGAGCAGTTGTCGGGTGGTATGAAGAAGAAGCTGGCGCTGGCTTGCAGCCTGGTCCACGAGCCACAGGTGCTGATGCTGGACGAACCGACGCTGGGCGTGGACCCTATCAGCCGCCGCCAGTTCTGGGACTTGCTAAGCGACCTGCGCGCCGAAAAAGCGCTCACGATATTTGTCTGCACGCCCTACATGGACGAAGCAGAGCGTTGTCACCGCGTGGCCCTGATGTACCGTGGGCGGCTGATCGCCTGCGATGCGCCAAAGGCGATCAAGCAGGATGTGCCAGGCAGGCTGCTGGCCATTGCTCCATCTGGCGCCAACGGGGCGCTGGCGCATGCCAGAGAGAAGTTGGCCGGGCTGGAAGGCGTGCTGGAGGTGCAGACCTATGGTCGCATGCTCCATGCTTTTGTTGACGACGTTGCCGTGCGCAAGCCACAAATCAGGAGCGCGCTGGCGGCTGAGGGCATCGAATGTGAAAGCATGCGTGAGATAGAGGCGCGGATGGAAGAAGCGTTTATCAGCCTGATCTTGCGCCGGCAGAGGCAGGAGGCGGCATGAATTCTGAGCCGCCCATTGTGGCCGAAGATCTGGTCAAGCGTTTCGGTGATTTTGTCGCCGTGGACCGCGTCAGCTTCACAGTTAATCGCGGCGAAGTGTACGGCTGGCTGGGCCCCAATGGCGCGGGCAAGACGACGACGATCCGTATGTTGCTGGGGCTTTTGAAGCCGACGTCGGGCCGGGCCACGGTGCTGGGCTTTGACCCGGCGACGGAGGCCAAGACGATGCACGCGCATATCGGCTATATGTCACAACAATTTACGCTCTACAACGACCTGACTGTGCGCGAAAATATCCGCTTCTATGGACAGGCCTATGGTTTGAACCGGCAAGAGCTGCGCCAGCGCCGCCGCGAAATCGTGGAAATGGCCGGGTTGCAGGGGCGTGAGAATGTGCTGACCGGCAATCTCTCCGGCGGTTGGAAACAGCGGCTGGCTCTGGGCTGCGCCATTGTGCACCGGCCGCAGGTACTGCTGCTCGACGAGCCGACAGCGGGCGTGGACCCCATCAGCCGCCGCGAGTTCTGGGAGCTGATTTACAACATGGCTGCTGAGGGAGTGACCGTGCTGGTGACCACACACTACATGGAAGAGGCGGAGCTGTGCCAGCGCGTGGGGCTGATTAGCAAGGGGCGGCTGGTGGCGCTGGACACGCCGGAGCGGTTGAAAGAGACGCAGATGCGCGGGCAGGTGCTGGAGGTTGGCGTTACTGACGTTGGTCGTGCCCTGAACGTCCTGCGCGCCGCGCGAGATAGCGGGCAACTGGCCTGTGACGAGGTGGCGGTCTACGGTACGCAGTTTCACGTGGTGGTGCCAGACGCCGAGACCGCGAAGGGGCCGCTGGTTGCCCTGTTGGAAGCGAACGAGATTGCCGTGCATCACATTGAGTGGATTGCGCCGACGCTGGAAGATGTCTTTATCTCGGCGGTCAGGAATCAAGAGATGGTTTAGGTTTGGGCGGTGAAAGAGAAGCCGTCCAGAGACGTGGTGTTATGGAGTGTGGGTAATGGAAGAAGAAAGCGCAGGTAGAATAACGTATGGGCGGTGGCTCCTCTACTTGTTGGTCGCCGTGGCCCTTGTCCTCGCTTTCCTCGCCTTGCGCCAGCGGGGAATGTTGGAATGGATCACGCTGCTGCAACCAGAGCCGGGAGCAGCAGCGCAACAAGGGCAGACTATCGCCGCTTCAGGGGTTATCGAGGTTGATGAGGTTTCTGTTTCCAGCGAATTTGGCGGACGTATCGCATCCATACCTGTCGTGCCAGGACAAACGGTCGCTGCCGGTGATGTGCTGGTGGAGCTGGACAGTGCCGCGATAGATGCCCAGATTGAAGCGGCAGAGGCGGCGGTGGCCTGGGCCGAGGCGGGGCTGGCTCAGGCAGAAGCGGGCGTGCGGCCGGGGCAGATAGCTGTGGCCGAAGCGCAACTGGCGCAGGCTGAGGCAGCGCACGCCACAGCGACGAAGGCTGTCAGCGACACGCTGGCTCTGGTGGAGAATCCACAGGACATTCGGCTGCAAATCGCCGTAGCGCAGGCACAGGCCGAGGCAGCACAGCACCAGGTGCAGCAGGCGACGGCGATGAAAGATGCGGCGGAGGTGGCCAAAAATACGTTTGAAGAGGTAAACGCCTCGGTCCCCAACTCCGGTCGCAAGAAAGTGCATGTGAGCGGTGGCTCGATTGAGGAGACAGTAGGCGAGCTGCCCGGTGTGGACCTGAGCAATCTTGCCGACGGCGCCTATACCTTTGGCGAGTTTGAGGTGGAGATACATGACGGCACTTACGACCTTTACAAATGGGTCAACGTCTCCATTCCGTTGGAAATGCACCTCACGCCCAACAAGTGGTGGCAGGCCTGGGTCGGCGTCAACGCCGCCAGCGCCCAGTATGAGGGCGCGCAGGCATCGCTGGGGCAGCTATATAGCCAGCTACAGAATCCCCTGAGCCTGGAGGCCCAGGTGGATCAGGCCGTATCGGCAGCCACACAGGCCGAGGCGCAGATTGCGGTGGCTCAGGCCCAGGTGGACGCCCTGCAGGCTGGCGCACGCCCGGAGGAGCTGGCGGCGCTGGAAGCGCGCGTCGCCGAGGCGCGTGCGGCTCTAGATTCGTTGCGGGCGCAGCGGGAGATGATGCAGGTCAAAGCGCCGATGGCCAGTGTGGTGGTGAATGTCAACGCCCATCCCGGAGAGGTGGCCGCAGCAACCGGCCCCTTGCTGACCATTGCCGACCTCTCGACGGTGCGGCTGGTTGTTTACCTGCCTGAAGCTGAGGTTGCCCGCACCCAGTTGGGGCAGCCGGTTGAGGTCGCGGTCGATAGCTTCCCAGGCCAGGTGTTTGCAGGAGAAATAAGCCACATTGCCAGCCAGGCCCAGTTCACGCCGCGCAACGTGGCGACTACGGAAGAGCGGGCGACGTTGGTCTATGCCGTGGAGATCCGGCTGGCGAATGAGGACGGCTCTCTTAAGCCAGGGATGCCGGCCGATGTCATGTTGGGGGCGCCATGAACGAGCACGTAGGTATGAAGACGAGGTACACGCTTTACTGTCTGCTCATCGCCGTAATGAGCCTGGTGCTGACCAGTTGCCAGCAGTTGGGGTCAGCGCCGGCGTTGTTTCCGGCGCAACAGGGTGGGCCGGTTTCGACGACACAGCCGCTGCTGGCCACGGGAACGATCCAGAGCGACGAAGTGCGCATTGCCAGCGAAATGGGCGGACGTATTGCCGAGGTGAAGGCGCAGCGGGGGCAAGAGGTGAAGGCGGGCGACGTGTTGGTGACGCTGGATAGCACGCCGTTGCTGACGCAATTGGCGGAGGCTGAGGCCGCTGTGGCCAGCGCGGAGGCAGAGCTGGCCGTGGTCCTGGCAGGGCCGCGGCCGGAGCAGGTGGCGGCGGCGCGGGCTGCTTTGCAACTGGCGGCGGCCGAGCGCGATGGGGCCAAAGCGGCCTGGGAGAATGCGCTGGAAGCGGTGGAGAATCCGCAGGAGATCAACGCCCGCATTGTGGATGCGCGCACCAGGGTGGAGCTGGCGACGCAGAATGTGGAGCTGGCCGAAGCGCACATTGCACAGGAGGAGCTGCTCAGGAACCAGCGCGAGGAAGGTTCCGTGGAGCGCCAGATTGCTGATTTGCAGTTGAGAGCGGCACAGGAGGCGCTGGCGGCGGCACAGGCAGAGCAGAAGGCGGCGCAAACATTGCTGAACTGGCTCTATACGATTCACAACGAGCCGCTGAACCTGATTGCTCAGGCCAACGTGGCCGAGGGCCAGTACCAGATGGCCGAAGCGGCGGTGCAGGTGGCCGAGGCTCAGTTACAGGATTTGCTGGATGGGCCAACGCCCGAGGAGATTGCTGTGGCTGAAGCGGAGGTGCAACTGGCGGAGGCCCAGGCTGGTGTGCTGCGCGCCGCTCAGGCCAGGTATACGATGACCAGCCCCATCGACGGCGTGGTCCTGGATCAGGTGCTCTACGCCGGTGAAGTGGCGGCTCCCGCGGCGACAATCCTTTCCGTTTCAGATTTGCAGGCCCTGACGCTGGTGGTTTATGTGCCTGAGAACAGAATTGGCGAGGTGACGCTGGGGCAGGCGGTTGAGGTGAGCGTAGACAGCCTGGCGGGCGAACGCTTTGAAGGAGAGGTAACGCGCATCGGTAGCGAACCGGAGTTCACGCCGCGCAATGTGGCCACGGTGGAAGAACGGATGAACACTTACTTTGTCGTGGAGATTGCGCTCTCCAACCGTGAGGGCACGCTGAACCCCGGTATGCCGGCCAGCGCCACGTTCCTGCCGCCGGAGAGCGCAGCCCTGTCTGGTAAATAGCCCGGGCTATCTCAGGCGGCCGCTTAACAGGGATAGCCCCATTCCTCGAAGCTGCGGTACCAGGCCTGGGCGATGCGCGAGCGAAGCGCTGGCGGCAGCTCTTCGTATTCGTTCTTGTGATAACCGGAGATGGAATCTACGTACCGCTGCAGCGCCGGTTTCATCTCCTCAAAGCCGGGCAGAGCGAGCGCTTCATAGAGCTGCCTGATCTGGCCCATGCGGTCCTGCTCCAGCGCTTCGAAGCAGACCTCGTGGTAGTGGCCTGCTGGAATTAAATCCCGTTGCTCAAAGAAGGCGTCGTATAGTTGCCGGTAGCCCTCAATGATGCGCTCGTTGATCAGATGTTGGTTGCCGCGCTGCAGGCGTGATGCCTGGGACATGACCTGCGTTTGCCGCTTTGTGGATTGGAAGACGCGGTAGGGGTTGCGGTGGATGTGCACGAAACGAGCGTTAGGAAAGAGCTCCAGCAGCAGGCGGATGCGGCCGGTGTGCGGGGGCGACTTGAGGATGAGCGGCTTGCGGTATTTCCAGGTCAGCTTTTTGATAAAGAGGAGCATGCCTCTTTTCCACTGCTCCACTTCATGCCGGGGCACGTCTTTGAAGGTGGCGTAGCGGTCGTAGTGTATGGCCGCGCCCGGCAGCGCCCAGCTCAGGTAAGGCGAATGGAGCGTCAGGCTGCAGGTGGCGAATTCGTCCTCAAAGGGTACGTCGAGGCCCAGGCGCATGTTGTCGATGATGCGCGTTTTGGGCGAAAGGGAGCGGGCGTATTTGGAGATGCCTTCGGTTGACAGAAATATGTGAGGGTTGAGCGCCTGGAAGACGTTGGGATAGGCAAATTGGCGGTCGACGGCCAGCAGGTTCAGCAGGTGCGTTGTGCCGCTGCGACGGTGGCCCAGGATAAACAGGGGCGGTGGTATGTCGATATCCCGGTAGTGCCGTCCGTAGCGCAGCTCTTCATAGGGCCGCGCTACCGTGGTCAGGAAACTGGCGGTGGTGATGAACGCCGCCCGTGGCCAATAAGGAGGATCGATGGCAAAGCGGTGTTTCCTCAGCAGCGCGGCCCATTGACTCAACGTCATACCGTAGATGCTGGTGAATACCCATTTGACCAGAGAGGCCCGGACGCTGTCAGCATTCAGTTGCGCCATTGTTTCCTCCAGATTTCAGGATGGTTGAATCAGCGAATCCTCTGTGCTTTCCATGACAGTGGCGCTGCCGCCGCGGCTGACGCGGAACCGCTCCCCGCGCCAGACGAACTCGGTGGTGCGGTAACTTTGCACCAGCAGCGGCAGGCGGCACAGGTCGCGCAGGAGCACGGTCCACCAAAAGCGCCAGAGGCCGGGGTCACGCGCAAAGTTGAGGTTGATGATGGCGGCGGAAATCAGCGACGCGATGGCGGTGACAACCAGTAGCAATACGCCGGTCATAATGTTATGACCGCGGATCAGAGCGATGAGCAGGTAGAAGAGTGCCCACCACAGAGCCAGATCGAGCACGTTCATTACGAAACTCTTCACCGGCCAATATTGGCGGATGATGACCTGCCAGCGTTGCCAGTGCGCCCACCAGTGCGCAAAAGTGTCCCTTTCGTGGCGTATTGTGGCCGGCTGCTGCAGGAGGTGGACGGCGTAGCCCTCTTTGCGGACCGCCCTGGCCAGAGGGATGTCGTCGACAATCTGGCTGCCGAGCCGCTCCAGGCCGCCAATTTGCTCCAGCACTTCCTTGCGCACGACCATCGTCGTTCCCACAGCGCCGTCAAAGAGGCCAAAGAGGGACGGGGTTGCCATATTCAGAACCAGCTCGTTGACAGAGATGGCCATCAGCGCTGCCTCCCAATTCTGGGGCCCTTCGTAGGCCGGGGCGCTGAAGCCCAGGCCGGTGTGGCAATCCTCAATAGCGGCGACGGTATCTCTGAGAAAAGATGGCGGGGCGTAGGCGTCGGAATCGCTGAAGATGATGACGTCATAGGCGCTGGCGGCCAGCCCTGCTATCGTTTTCTTGAGCTTGCCCACTGCCTGGGTGGAAACTGTGCCGCTGAAAATGAGAGAGATGTCAACCGCTGGGTACTCAGCCATCGTTTTGTGAATCAAAGGCAGGGCAGGGTCAGTTGGGTCGTCCAGGCAGAACAGGATTTCGTAGGGGCTGCCGTACTCTTGCTCGCAGAAGCTGCGAAAGTTGTAGAGCGCCGTCTGATCCACGCCTTTCACCGGCTTGATAATGGACACAGGCGGCTCGAAACCATTCGCCGGGCCTGACTTGTCGCTACGGGCAAAGTAGAGCCAGGTGCAAAGGTGAGTCACGATTTTCCAGGCCAGGGCCAGGAGGGCCAGCGCCAGAAAGATGAGCTGCAAGGACGCCAACAGAGTGTCTATCCCCACCGTTGTTATCTCGCTTCTTCCCGTTGCGGCGCGTTGAGAAAGCCGCTGCCGGTAAGATAGGAAAAGTAGGTTTCGATGATCTGGCGGTCGATTGCGGGGCAGGAGATGCCAGCCTCGCTTAGCGCCTCCTGCGTGTTACTGCAATCAAAGCGTGGCACGCTGCCCACCCAACGGCCGGCTCCTTCCGACTCCCGTGTTTCGAGCAGCGGTACCAGAGCGCGCAGACCATCCAGCGCCGCGAACTCCATCAGGTGGATGAGGGCGGTGCGCCACTCATCGTAGGGCAGCGGTTCAAGCTCATAGCCCAGCCAACGCATCCAATTGTAGAGCTGCTGTACCGAGACCGCTTCAGGATTGGCCAGGTGGAAGACTTTGTTCGTGGCGCTGCTTTGCTGCGAGAGGTAGGCGATTGCTTTACTGACAAAGTCGACCGGCGTCATATCCATCATGGCATCAAGCTCGGGAACATAGCCGGTTGTAATCCAGCTCTTCAGGAGCTGGCAGGTGAAATCGCTGCTGTTCCAGGAGCCGAGCTGGCTGTGGCCTGTGATCAGACCCGGCCGGTAGACGGTGACCGGAATTCCGCGGCCGCGCGCGATATCAACCAGCTTTTCGGCAACCCACTTGCTCTGTGTATAACCGCCGTAAAGTTCTCCACCGTGGTCAAGCGGATCCTGCTCCCGCACCACAGAGGCGTGTGAATTACGTACCAGGGGAAAGACGGCCAGGGTGGAGACATAGTGGACGGGCTTCACCCGCCCGGTGCTCGCCAGCCGTAAAATCTCTTGCGTACCCAGTACATTGCTCGGTTTCAGCTTTTCATAGGCGTCGATCCAGTTGACCATCGCCGCGCTGTGGTAAATGACGTCGATGGTGTCGCCCAGTTGCCGGAACTGCTCTGGCGACAGGCCAAGCAGGGGCTTTGCCAAATCCCCGGCTACAGCCACAATGCGCGAGCGGTCATAGTTGTGACCGGGCAGGTAACCCTCCAGCTTTGCCAGAATGCGCTGCCGGCCCGCTTCGGCGGTGGGCGCACGAACGAGACAGGTGATCGTGGCCGGTGTCAATTGCAGAAGCTCGGCCAGCAGGAAGGCGCCGAGGAAACCGGTGGCCCCGGTGAGCAAGAGGTGAGATGGTTCTGACTCTACCAGCGGCAGGCCGTCAGCGCGGATGGCGGGGTGCAGAACAGCCTCAGCTTCCAGCGCTGTGCTGGTGGTGGTGAACTGGTCAAAGGCGCCCAGGCTGGCCGGGGGCGATGTGGGCGGCGACGGATTGGGCCGTCGCCGCCCCTTCTGGCGAAGTAGCTCGGCCAGAAGCTGTCGTTTTTCCTGCGGAGAGAGTTGCTTCAGATCTTTCTTCATCCCGCCCTCTTCTATGCGCTATGAGTGGCTTCATGCTCTTCTTCATCCAGCAACTCCTCAAGCAGATGATCAACTTCTTCATCCGAAAGCTGGTCGATGGTTGCCAGTAACTCCTCCTCCGTTGTGGGAGGGGGGAGTTCAGAGGCGGCTGCCGGTTCCTCCTCCGTGAGCTGCTCCAGCACGATGGCGGCCAGCTGAGCGAGGGTAGGTCCCTGCAACAGCGCCGTTACGGGCACGGAGATGGCGAACTCCGTTTCCACGCGGTTTTTCAGCTCGACGGCCATCAGGGAGTCGATGCCCAGACTGGTCAGCGGTTGGTGAATGTCTATCTTCTCGGGAGCGGAGCGCAGCACTTTGGCCATTTGCTCCTTAAGGAACTCCTCAGCCACGCGCTGGCGCTTTTCCGGCCTGGCAGCGAGCAGCTTTTCACGGAGCAGACCGGCTTCGGGGCTGGCAGATGGCCCTGCTTCGCTGGCGGCTTCCTGCGCCAGATAGGTGAGGAATGGCGGTGCGTAGAGGCGCACGAGGTTGGCCCACTCCATGCGCACAGCCATCAGTTGCGCTTCATCGCGGGCCAGAATGCGGCCCAACAGCTCCACGCCCTGCTCGGGGCTGAAGGGCACGATGCCTTGCTGCGTCAGGTGTTTGACTCTGTCGGCCCGTGTGGCCAGCCCCACTTCGGCCCAGGCGCCCCAGTTGATGGCTGTGGCGGGCAGGCCCAGGGCGCGCCGCTGGTGGGCCAGGGCATCGAGGAAGGCGTTGGCCGCGACGTAATTGCCCTGTCCTGGTGAGCCAAGCACAGATGCACCGGAGGAGAAGAGAACGAACTGCTCAATGGGATCATCCAGCGTCAGCGAGTGCAGATTCCAGGCTCCTTCCACCTTGGGCGCCATCACCTTCTGGAAGCGCTCAGGGGTCTGTTGCAGCAGAATGCCGTCGTCGAGGACCCCGGCGCTGTGGATAATGCCTTTTAGCGGGGGCATCGTCTGGCGGATGCGGTCCAATACCTGAGCCATTTGCTCGCGTTGGCTGACGTCACCGCGCAGGAGTTCAATCTGGGCGCCTGCGCTCTGTAGCTCGCTAATTACTTCTTGCGCCACTTCGCTGGCGCCGCTGCGGCCCAACAGGGCCAGGTGGCGTGCGCCACGCTCTACCATCCAGCGCGCCACGGCCAGTCCCAACCCGCCTGCGCCGCCGGTGATGAGATAAGTGGCGTCGGGGTCAAAGGCGACCTCTGCTGCGCCAACGGTTACCTCCACCGTTTCTTCGTCCATAGAAATGACGACCTTGCCGATGTGCCGCGCCTGAGCCATATGGCGGAATGCTTCCACGACGTTGGAGATGGGGAACAGCTCCAGCGGCAGGGGCTTCAGTTCGTATTCGGCGAAGAAGGCCATCGCTTCGTTCCAAAGTAGCGTCATCCACTGTTGTTCATTCTTAATCAGCTTGGAGAGGTCAATGGCGAAGAAGGCGATGTTGTTGTCGAGGAGCTGTAGGCCAAGCTGGCTGTTCTGCAGAATATCGACCTTGCCGATTTCCAGGAAGCGCCCGCCAGCACGCAAAATAGAGATGCCTTTGGGAATGAATTCGCCGGCCAGGGAGTTGAGCACCATATCTATGCCCTCGCCGTCGGTCGCGCGCATCACTTCCTCGGCGAACTCCAGCGTGCGCGAATTCATAACGTGCTCGATGCCCTGCGCCTTCAGGAATGCCCGCTTTTCGTCGCTGCCGGCGGTGGCGAAGATTTCGGCCCCAATATGCTGCGCAATCTGCACCGCGGCCTGGCCCACGCCACCGGATGCGGCGTGAATGAGCACCCGTTCGCCCTTGCGCAGGCGGCCCAGGTAGACCAGGGCGTAGTAGGCAGTAAGGAAGGCGATGGGAATGGTGGCCGCCTCCTCAAAGGTGAGGTGGGCCGGTTTGGCCGAGACCATTGAGGCCGGGGCAGTGACGTAGGAGCCAAAGCAGGCGGGGGCGCCGGCCACCACTTCGTCGCCGGGTTGCAAGGAATCAACTCCCTCGCCAACGGCGGTGATGACGCCGGCGCATTCAAAGCCGACGTCCAACGATCCTTCGAAAACGGGCGGTAGCAGGTCCATGGCGATCATCACGTCGCGGAAGTTCATGCCCACGGCCTTCACCTGAATCTCGACTTCGCCCGCAGATGGCGGACGCCGCTCGCTGGCGCGCAGAATGAAGTTGTCCAGGATGCCGGGGGTGGGGATTTCCAGCCGGAAGGCCTGCTCCTGGGGCGAGACGTGGACGGTCCTGTCCATTATCTGCGGCTCGGCGCGTACCAGACGAGGCACAAACCGTTGCTCGCCGCGCAGGGCGACCTGGTCTTCTTCACTGGCGGCCCACAATTCGCGGAACAGCGACCGGACTTCTGCTGTCGCTCTCGCGCTGCTGAGGTCGATTTTCTTGCAGCGCAGCTCCGGATGTTCGAAGCTGATCACCTTGCCCAATCCCCAGACCGGAGCCTGAGCGCTGGACACCGGTTCGCCGTCCATTGGCGCCTGGCTGCCGGCCGTGACGAGCCACAGTTGCGGCGCAGGGTTCAGGCCGGTTTTGGCCAGCGCCTGTACTGTGTGCAGGACGCTGACGCTTCCCAATTGGCGAGCGCTATCTAACGAGGCCAGCGTCGTTTCTTGCGGCGGCTCGATATCCAGGCTCCAGAGGTGGATGACACCGCGCCAGGGGGGCTGTTCTGCTATCGCCAACTCGCCGAAGAGCCGCTCAAACTCCTCCACCTGCTCGGGATGAATCCGGTAATGGCCGTTGCTCCCGTTTTCGGAGTGGCTGGCAGCTGTGACAAGGGTGCAGGACTCACCCCGCTCCTCCAGCAAGCGCTGCAGTTCATTGGCCACGCCGCCATGGTCGGCGAAGATGAGCCAGCTTCCCGCTTGCTCTGGCGTGGGTTGCTGCAGTTCTGTTTCCTCTGTTTCCTGCAGCATCTGTTCTTCCCACCGGATTGTGTAGAGCCAATTATCCAGGTCTTCTTCAGCCTCTGCTGCTGTTGTGCGCTCGACACGTTGCACGCGGAAGCCGAGCGCTTCCAGCACCACGTCCCCGCGGTGATCGAGCAAGTATAAATCGCCCGTCAGAACGTCGCCGTTGCCCTCGTCTTCCGGCCGGAACAGCGCATGGACCCACAATTCGGCCCCTGGCTGCCGGTAGAGCCGGAACCTTCTGAGGCCGGTGGGCAGGTAGACGCCCTCTTTCACCTGCTGGCCGCTCCCCGTTGCAAGCGCGCCGGCCAGCACCTGGAAGCAGGCGTCGAGGAGCGCGGGGTGAATTTCGTATGCGGTGGCCTCGGCCTGGACCGCTTCTGTCAGGAGTAATTTGCCAAGCGCTTCACCGTCCCCGCGCCAGATGCGCTCCACACCCTGGAAGGCGGGGCCGTACTGCAGGCCGTGGGCGGACATGGCGGGGTAGAAATCGGTTGCGTCGACTGTCTCGGGAAAACGAGCCATCAACTCCTCTGGCGTCAGCGGCTCGCGCTCTGAGCCACCTTCCAGCGAATGCGCCGGCCGGACGTTGCCTTTGGCGTGCAGCAGCCAGGAGCCAGAACCGGTCTCTTCGTCTCCCTGCAGGCTGTGCAGCTCAAACGAGGCGTCGCCTACTAGTTGGGGCGAGATGATGAGCTGCACCCGCTCGTGCCCGCGCTCGGGAACGAACAGGGCACGTTTAAATTCCAGGTTTTGCAGCACGTAGGAGCCTTTGCCGAACGCCTGTGAGGCTGCCGCCAATGCCATCTCCACATAGGCAGCGGCGGGAAAGACGACAGCGCCCTGCACGCGATGGTCGGTCAGGTAGCGGAACAACTGCGTGCTGAGGTTGATTTCCCAGAAGTGGGCGCCTGTGGCGGTGGCCGATTGCAGGTGTTGGCCCAGCAGATGACCTTTGCCGTTGCCGCGCGCCGCCGTGCCGTCAGAAAAGTCGAGCCAGAACCGTTCATGTTGCCAGGGATAGGAAGGCAGACGCACGTGGTTGCCGCCGTGTGGGTAAAGCGCCTTCCAGTTCACAGGCAGGCCCACGTTGTGCAGCGCGCCCAGGGAAGTGAGCATGGCAGCGCGGCCTTCGTCCTTATGCAGGGAAGGCACTGTCGTCCCTTCACGGTCTAACTCCAGCAACCACTGGCCGATAGCCGAGAGGAGCAGGGGGTGCGGGCTGACTTCGACAAACAGTTCATAACCATCTTCGAGCAGACGCTGTAGCGCCGTCGAGAAGAGAACCGGTTCGCGCATGTTGCGCGCCCAGTAAGAGGCGTCGAAGCACAGCGCATCGCCCCTATTGCCTGTGACGGTAGAGTAAATGGGGAGAGAAGGTTGTGAACCCTGCACGCCGTTTAAGGCTTCAAGCATCGGTGGCACCAGCGGTTCCACCAGTGGGCTGTGCGAGGCGTAGTCCACATTAATCCAGCGACAGATCACCCCATCGGCTTCCAGTCTCTGCACCAGGCCTTCCAACGCTGCCGCTGCGCCGGATATGACTGTTGTTGAGGGGCTCATGCTGACGGCCACTGAGACGTCGTTGCCCGCCTCCTGGCAGGCGCGGCGAGCCTCTTCCAGCGTCAGGCCCACAACGGCCATACGGCCCAGTCCACTGGTCAATTTGGCCAGTTGGCTGCGCTGGCAAATGACGCGGGCCGCATCTTCCAGGCTTAGCGCACCGGCGACGTAGGCCGCTGCCACTTCGCCCAGGCTCTGTCCCACAACGGCGGCCGGCTCGATGCCCCAGGAGCGCCAGAGGGCTGCCAGGGCAACCTGCACGGCAAAGAGGGCCGGTTGGATGATATCCACCTCTTGCAGGCCGCCGTCAGCCTCAGAGCGCTCCAACTCCTCGCGCAGGGACCAATCAACGTAGGGGCGCATTGCTTCGTCGCAGCGGTCAATCATCTGGCGATAGACCGGCTCCTGTTCATACAGGCTGCGGCCCATGCCGGCCCACTGGGAGCCTTGCCCGGAAAAGACAAAGGCCACTTTTGGCGCGCGGCCCGGAATGCGGCGGCCGCTGGCGACCGCAGGGCTGGCTTCGCCGCGGGCGTAGGTATTCAATTGCGCCGCCATTTCCGCAAGGGAATGGGCCGCCGCCGTCAGGCGAAAGTCATGGTGTGTGCGCCGCAGGCTGGCCGTGTAACAGATGTCGCGCAGAGAGAGGTCCTCTGGCGCACCACCTTGCAAGAAGTCGCGATATCTGGCAGCCACCGCGCGCAGTGTTTCCTCATTGCGCGCCGACAATGGCAGCAGATAGGCGTTGTCGTCCACTGCTGCTTTTGCTGTTTCAGGCCGCTCGGAGGAGGGGGCCTCCTGCACAACGACGTGCGCGTTGGTGCCTGAAATGCCAAAGGAGCTGACGCCGGCGAGAGCCGGACCATCTCCGTCAGGCCAGGGCATTTGCTCCTGCTGCACGACCAGAGGCAGATCTTGCCAGGGAATGTTGGGGTTCGGCTCTTCGAAGTGGAGGCTGGGGGGGATGGTATGGTGCTTGAGGGCCAGGGCCACTTTGATGAGGCCCGCGACGCCGGCCGCGGCCTCTGTGTGGCCGATGTTAGTTTTGACGGAGCCAATGCGCACGGGGTTATCTGGTGACCGGTCTTCGGAGACGACGGCGGCCAGCGCCTGTAACTCGATGGGATCGCCCACACTGGTGCCGGTGCCGTGGCACTCGACGTACTGCACGCGGCCGGGCGAAATGCCGGCGTTGCGGTAGGCATTGCGGAAGGCCAGCTGTTGGCCCAGTGTGCTGGGGGTCATCAACAGGCCGCCGCTGCGCCCGTCGTTGCTGACGGCGCTGCCCATAATGACAGCGTAGATGTCGTCTTTATCCTCGATGGCGGCGGAGAGCAGTTTGAGCACGACAATGGCCGCGCCTTCGCTGCGCACAAAGCCGTCGGCGCGCGCGTCGCCGAATTTGCACTGCCCATCCGGTGCCAGCATGTTGGCGCTGCAGAAGCCCATGTAGGGGTGAGGCAGCAGGATGAGGTTGACGCCTCCGGCCAGCGCCAGCGTGGACTCTCCGGCAGCCAGGCTCTGGCAGGCCAGATGTACGGCGACAAGGGAGGTGGAGCAGGCTGTGTCCAGAGTGAGGCTTGGCCCCTCAAACCCTAGAGCGTAGGAGAGGCGTCCGGACAGAATGCTGTTGGCGATGCCTCCCGCGGTGTAAATATCGATATCGGCTGGATCGTTCAGCAGGTGGGCGTAATCGCTGTTGCACATACCCACGAAAACGCCGGTACGGCGGGGATCGACGCGCCCGTCGAGTTGCCCGGCATCCTCCAGCGCTTCCCAGGCGACTTCCAGCAACAGTCGCTGTTGGGGATCCATCGCCGCCGCCTCGCGGGGCGAAATACCAAAGAAATAGGGGTCGAACTGGTCCACATTCTCCAGAAAACCGCCGTAGCGTGTGTATAGCTTGCCGGGAATGCCGGGGCGCACGTCATAGACGGAATCGACGTCAAAACGTTCAGGAGGGATTTCGCTGATGGCGTTGCCTCCATCTCGTATCAACTGCCAGAATGCCAGAGGGCTGCCTGCACCAGGAAAGCGGCAGCCGATGCCGACAATGGCGACAGGTTCTGTGCCTGAATCTTGCTCCCTGCGGATGGCTCCTTGCGAGATGGCTTTGCTCTCGCTATTTTTTGTAGCTTTCATTGGTTTCTCCCTCCCAATGCCAATACGTTGATTGTATCTGGCGCCTCTTGCTCTGGGTGTTTGCACTGGCCCTTAAGCTGTTTGCGCCGTGTCGTTGCCGGCCTCAGCTCTGCTCTAGTCGCTGGCGCGCTTGCGCCAACGGGGCATCTCTGAGGAGCGCGCTCCCTGCGGCCCGTCGTCAGGTTCTTCCAGGTCAATCTGGATGCGTGAAGCTGTGTGGATGCGGAAGATAATGCCCTGAGCCGGCATCAGGTCGATTTCACTGGTGCTGAATCCCTGCTCAGTGCATTCCACCGCAACCGGGCCAGGGGGGCGGTAAGGTTCATCGCCAACAGTGGGATAAGCGACGGTGATCTGGCCGCGGGCGTCTGTCTCCGTATTTCTGAGCGCGTAGCGGCCGGGACGCACCAGGGTAACGGCAAACATGTCACCCGTGTTTAAGCGGCGGCTGTCGAACAGCTCCTCCCGTTCGCTCCGGCTACGGGCCACGATGGCAGCCGCGTTTTCATGGCTTATGGTGGTAAAGGACATGTAACCACCTGCCCGGACGATGTAAGGACGGAGCACCTCAGTAGTGGGGCGCTGCAGCTCGGCCTGCCCCATTTCGATGCTGACGTGTTGGGGCGCTTCACCCTGCCACATCGCCTGCCTGCTCTCATCGCCAGACTCCCCGGCGACAACCAGCGGCACACGCTCGACGACCCTGTCCTCTTGCACCAGGGAAATCTCGTATTCGCCCGGCGCCTCAAATTTGTGGATGACAATACCCAGCCCGCTTGGCATACCGCTGTCGAAGCTGGTCTGTTCCAGAAAATTACGGTTAATGCGCACTTTCATCTCTATGCTCCTATATCGGCTTCCACAATCATTTCATCTGTGTTGACGCGAACGCCCAGGAACTCAATGGGAATCAGGACCGGGATGAGGCCACCAGAGGGCGGCATGATCTGAACTGGGTCCTCAAACTCCTTTAGTGGTTTGCCGGCTGCGAAGAAATCGGCAATGGCGGTCAGAACGAAGTCAAACAGGCCAAAGCTGATGCCTAACAGATCGGTCAGCCACTCGTCGATGTCGTCTCCCAGGTCGATGATGGCGGTGACGGCGTCGATAACCGGCCCCAGAATGGCCAGAATGAGGTCTTTGGCCCAGCCGGGCAGTGGACCGAGGAGGACGTCAATCGCTGCTTCGATGGCATCCTCAAGCAGGTCGCCGATGGTGTCGGCAAAGTCGATGACGTCAAAATCGATAGTCAGGGGGTCAATGAGGATCTGCCATTTGTTGGGAACGCTGGCGTCCCGCGCGTCCCAATCGTTCATGAGCGGCGTGCGGCCGGGGTCGATGGCGTATTTGGTCAGCGGGCGAACGGTGATCGTTATCTCTGAGGTGATATAGCCGCCGATATCGAGACAGAAGAAGATATCGGGGTCGTCCTCGAAGACGCAGATTTCTGGCGCCCGCAGGATGCAGCCGCCAAAAGGATTGGGGATGATGCAGAATCCGCCAACACAAAAGCCCGGAATGTCGATACCCAGGCAAAGCTGCAATTGGTCCCATTTGAGGTCCAGTTCTTCGATGTGGATCGTATTGTCGTCGCGCAGGTCGATGCTGCCGTTCTCCAGGTGTGCCTGGGCGCTATAGCTGGCTGTGAAGGGGCCGAAGTCGCCGCTACCCGATTTGGAGAACGTAAATTCATCACGCACCGCGCTGAACAGGGCTGTAACGGCATCTTCGGAGAGGGCGGCGATGCCATCGAAGGCGCCGGTTCGTGTACGCGGCCGGATCGAACCGGGATTCGCCGGTGGCGCAGGCGGCCCCGGCGGCCCTGGGGGACCGGGCGGTGTGACGCTCAGATCCAGGAACAGCTTGAGCTGATCCTCTTCTAATGCTGGATTGTTCGGTACGGCCGGTGGGGCCGGCGTTGGCTCTATGGTCAACGTTGCCAGCCCCATCACCTCCTGCACAATACGAACTGTGGGAATGCTGAGGCGTGGGAACAGCCCCAGTTCAATCACAAGCCGCAGATAACATTCGAGACTGCTCTCTAATCCTTCAGGAGCAAGATCAACCAGCTCCAGCCCTTCCAGGTTACCAATCAGGTGTTGGTCTCCTGAAGGGCCGCTGAAGTCGGCGCTCCCGACCATGAACAGGTCGAGGCAGAAGCAAATTAGCTCCCGCGCCGGAATGGGAATCTCGACATCGCGGCCAGGGGGGACGTTTGTTCCTACCCGGCCGGTGGGTATCAGAGGCGGCAGTTCGTCGATGATTTCATTTGGAGGACAGCCAAATCCAACACACAGCGCGCCGTGTAGGGCGAAACGTTGGTCGGCCAGAGGTGGGGACAGCTCTGGCGGTAGGGAGATAATGTTACCCTGGCTGAAATCCACTTCCGCCGCGGTTATTTGAGCGCTGTAATTCACTCCATAACCGCTGCTGAGGAGGACCGGCAGATAGGGAACGGTAGCAACAAGGGGGTTGTCCCGTTCGAAGACGACTGGATGCGCGTCAATCTCCTCACATAGGATTTCTAGATTCCTGCGCAGCCCGGCCGTGGCGTAGTTGAACAAGGAGGGACGCTGACGCCTGATGTGGGTGATGACGCGATTGACGCCGGCGTCCAAAACGCTAATGAAAATGTCACAGTTATCCGTAAACGCCATTATAGCCCCCATGCAAGCTCAAGAGGTAGCTTGCACTGCATAGCGAAAGCGTTGCAGCGGGCATTCAGGAATAGGCGCTAGTGCGTGCTACGGTTGGCTAGGGTTGCTAAAGGTGGCTCCAGGGAAGGCCGCTAAACTACGGGGATGGGTACTGCGCGGGGTAGTGTTAGGAGGTTTGTTGTTGCTCTGATTTTAAATGGTGAGGCCTATGCTGCTGGCGTCATGTGTTCCGCCGATTCGCTTCCTCTACAATTTAATTGGTTTTCAACAGCGGATGAAATTAAGTCAGTCAGGCAACGTTTTTCTGGTGAATGCGACGCCAAATGAAACGCTCTGAAAAAGACAAGTGCACTATAATTGAACGAAGAGCCGTTTGTCAAGACTCATTAGTGAACCCTAAGAGACCTGTCAAACGGCTCTTTGATGACCTGTGTGAAGGAGTGGAACGCGCCGGTATTTACTCTTGAATCGTTACGCGCGGCATCAGGCGGTGCCAATGATGCGCAGAGTGACGCCAAACATGAAGAGGGCGGCCAGAGCGTAAATCCATTGTGCGCCGTTGGAGTCGTCACCGCGCAGATAGGCGAAGAGGCCAGGCAAGAAGACGACAGAAAAAGCGCCGTAGAGATAATGCACTAGCTCGCGCCCGGGCCGGCCACTACCGCCGAGGTAGAGGGCGAGACCCAGGATAACCTGGAGGAGGACGACGATCTGAATGACGGCGATGGCGCCAAAGTAGCTGCCATCCACACGCATACCACGAATGGCGCGATAGATGCCCCAGATGGCGATGGCCAGGTAGAACATCCATATTGTGTTGGAGATGACCCGGTGTATTTCGAAGATGACTTCCATGTTTAACTTCTTGTGTTCAACTGTACGACGTCCGTTTTACGTCGCCGTGGCTTCATTTATCGAGGCCCTGCCAGAAATTATCCAGCACGCGGGTTGTCGTTTCCAGCTCTTCGAACTGCGGCAGACCGCTAGTCGGAGCCACGCGGGCGGCGCTCCAGTTCGCTCCGGAGAGCAACAGTGAGGGCAGCTCGTCGAAGCCGGTGAACGGATCACGATCGTAAATGATCAGACCAGGTACCTGCAGGTTCTGATAGACTTCCTCACGAACGCGAGGGGTGAAGAGCAGGCCGCTGATGAAGTGCAGCGGCGCAAAACGGGCGTTGGGCTGGTGAGAGCTGAGGTAGCTGTAAGCCACCATGCCATCGTCCACATCGCCGTGGAAACTCTTGTTTAAATAGTAGCGGATGCTGGTCCGCGTTGCCAGCAAGTCGTAAAAAGCCTGACTCCACAGGGGGAAGGAGAATAGTGGTAGGGGAGAGCCGCCCGCTTGCTGCGCTCCATTCTTGCGGCTATCCGAGGACAGCCCTGTGGGAGAGATGAGTGTCAGCGAGTGGAACAGCTCGGGGTTGTCCAGCGCCGCCCGCGCTGCAAATTCGCCGCCTAGGGAGAGGGCTACCACGTCCGCCGGTTCGCCCACAATATCCTTGAGAAAGTCGCGCACCGCAGCAGTGAACAGCTCCGGGGAATAGCGGCGGTCTGAGCGCTCTGAAAAACCAAAGCCGGGCAGGTCCAGGGCATAGACGGGGCGCTGGCCGCGATAGTGGTTGAAGAGCGGGCGCATCTCGTAGGAGGATGCAGCAGCATTGACGCTATGGATGAGTACTAGCGGCCTTCCAGAGCCTTGTTTATCGACATAGTAGCTGAGCAGGCCGGCGAAGCCGCTGGTGAACAGATGCTTTTCACTGTCAATGGCTAAGGGCAGGGGCAGGTCGTGGTCAATCATTGTCCGGCTATAGACGATCCAGCCGCCTGCAAGGCCAAGGCCAGCCAGCGCCAGAGCGCTGAGGCCTTTTGCCGGTGCTGATGCAGACTTTTCCTCTCTCAGTTCAATTTCGTTCTCATTCACTTTCGTCACTCCCTTGATAAATCGCTGTGGATAGCAGAAGTTACCCTCCTCTGTCGATGAGGCAAACGCGAACCGGCTCGCTTGAGCCACGGTTGCCGGCCGCGTCAATGGCTACGGCCCGGAACTGGTGGCAACCCGGTCCGCGAATGGTCCACTTTTCGGTAAAGGGGGGCACCGTCTTGACAGCAAACGGGACCCCGGCGTTGTCAATGTAGAATTCCACGCGGTCAATGGAAATGTCGTCCTCGGCCTGAGCCTGGATGATGACCCACTCCTCATCGGTGAAAATAGACTGGTTGGGCAGGGGAAAGAGGATGCGCGCAGACGGCGGTGAGCTGTCTACGGTCACGGGCACGCTGACTTCCTCAAAGGCGCCATCCTCGCGCACGACGGTCAGGAGCAGAGTGTATAGGCCGTTCAGCCCCGTCACGTCCCAGACGCCCAGGACATCGTCGCGGCGCGCCTCGGGTATATTATCGGCAATCACGTGCACGTTGTTGGGCGTAAGCCCTTCGAAGTAAGCCAGCCGGTAATGGGCGAACCCTTCAGTCGCCGTGCTGCCCAGCACTTCAATGTGGCCGTTGACAAAGTCGAACGGTGTTGGCGAAAGGATAGCGATACTACCCTGGCTTTCGGGCGAGCCGGTAATGGTATCATACTCGTCAGGTGGCTGCTCAATGTCATTCTCGCGCACCCAGTCGGCAGCTCGCTCAGGATAGATGCGATAGACACGTGTGTCAATCAACTCTGGGGGCGTGTAGATTGTCGCCAACCGGCCTGTCTCGCGATTGATTTTGAACTCCTGGTAAATGTTGTCGTAGACGCCCGGTTCCGTCCCTTCGATGAAGTATTCGGTGACCGTGGGGCAGTGCGGTGTTGGCAGCAGCCCTGACGTCTCGCAGACGGCGCGCTCCACAATACCTGCCGGTCGCGGCCACGTTTCAGGCGGCTGACCTTCCAGCGCCCAGCTCATAAAGGCATGCCAGATGGGCGCTGCGCCGCGCGAGCCGGGCACCTCGTCCATAGGCGTATTATTGCTGTTGCCCACCCAGACGCCGGTGACGAGTTGTGGCGTATAGCCAACGGCCCAGGCATCGCGCCAATCGTTGGTGGTACCGGTCTTGACGGCTGCCGGCCGGTTGTTCGGAAGCTCCAACGGACTGGGGCAGCCGAAGCCGCCACAGCGCGCGTTGCGGTCAGAGAGCATGTCGTTGATCAGGAACGCCAGTTGCGGCGTCACAATCTCTTGTTGCTGCGGCTGGTTATACTGGTAAAGAACGTCGCCATTGCTGGCTTCGACGCGCACAATGGCCACCGGATCGAGCGTGCGCTGGCCCAGGCGCCGGTTCTCTTCAGGCACCGGTTCTCCAATCATCTTGCCCATGTTGTCGAGGACGGAGAAGGCGTAGACTATGTCAATCAGCTTGACTTCACCGCCGCCTAGGGTGAGCGAGAGGCCGTAGTTGTTGTCGTTGAGGCTGGTGATGCCCATGCTGTGTGCGGTACGAATGACGTTATTGACGCCAACCCAGCTTGTCACTTCCACAGCGGGGACGTTGTAGCTGCTGCCCAGTGCCTGGCGCAGGCGCATCGGACCGTGAAACCTACGGTCGTAATTTTGCGGCACGTAGGCGATGCCATTATAGGGCGTGCCGAAGTCAGTTTCTACGTCCAGCACCATCGTCGCCGCTGTATAGCCCTGACTGAGGGCGGTGAGATAGGTGAAGGGCTTGAAGGCGGAGCCAGGCTGGCGCAGGCCGTCCACGGCGACGTTGAATGAGCCGTCGATGGCTTCGTTCCAGTAGTCGAGGCTGCCGATCATGACCTTGATTTCGCCAGTGCGCGGGTCCAGGGCCACGATAGAGGCGTTGGTGACGTTGCGGTCCACGCCTATGTCTGCTTCTCGCAGCGCCGGTAGATGTTCTAGCGCCGGGCAGTTGGCTCGTTCATCCGCCGCCAGGTCATCGCCGATCACGCCTGAGAGGCGCGCTACATGGGCGCGAGCCACGCATTCGGCCTGCTGTTGCATCTCCAGGTCGAGTGTGGTGTAGACGCGCAGCCCACCGCGCAATACCAGGGCCGGGCCAAAGCGCTCCTCAAGCTGTCGCCGCACGTAGAGCGCAAAGTGGGGGGCGATGATGTCATAGCGCTCCTCGAAGCCCTGGGCAGCGGCGATGGGGGTGTACTTGGCTGTCACCAACTGGTCGCGGTCAATATACCCCTCGCGGAACATGGCATCTAGTACCTGCTCCTGCCGCGCTTTGGCGGCCTCAAGATTGTCGATGGGGTTCAGGGCAGGGGACTGGGGAATGGCGGCCAGCATGGCCGCTTCGGCCAGGGTTAGCTGCGCGGCCGGTTTGTCGAAATAGACACGCGAGGCGGCTTCGATGCCGTAGGCCAGATTGCCGTAGAAGTTGCTATTCAGATACCATTCCAGGATCTGTTCTTTCGTATAGGTATTGGAGAGCTTGTGCGCCAGCAGCAGCTCTTCTACCTTGCGCCGGTAATCGTCGAAGCTAACTTCTGCGCCCACGACGCGCCGTTCTGGTTCGATGAGATTGTTCTTCACCAATTGTTGGGTAATGGAGGAGCCACCCTGAATTTCGCCGCCAAGCAGAACATATTCGTAGAAGGCGCGCCCGATGCCACGCAGGTCGAAGCCCTGGTTGGTCCAGAAGGTGCGGTCTTCGATGGCGATGGTGGCGTCGGCCACGTTCTGTGGCATCTGATCCAGGGTGAGCCATTGCCGGTCACCGCCCAGAGGGTCGATGACTTCGTAGATGAGAACAAGGTCTTTGTTGCCGTCTCCATCCTCGTCCGGGCCCCAGGCGTAAATCTTCGTAGTCTCAAATGAGGCATCGACATCCTTGCCCAGGCGCTCAATTTCTGTGTAATCGGGGAGGTCGGCAGTGAAGTAATCGTAGACGGCGACAACGCCGGTGACGCCGCCTGCAAAGAGCATGAAGAAGAGCAGGCCCGCCCCAAAGACGAGGGCCAGCGCCACGCGCACAAAAACTCGCAGGCCATGCCTCGAGCGTTTCTTCCGCTGCAACCGCCGTGCGATAATATAGGTGGTTCTAGGCATAGCATGTGATTGTGCCTGGATCTGGTAGGACATGCAAGAGGGGGGATCTGTTGCGAAGGGATACCCCTGAGATACAATAGTTTATCTGCTCTGGGAGGAACGTATGTCGCTACGCCGCATGGCGCCATTCATTTTGGTAAACATTGTGGTTTCGGCCACGGTTGTGCTGGCCATTCTCTATTGGTGGGACAACCGGCAGGCGGAGACGGAGTTGGAGGGTACGCCGGTTGGCGAGGTGTCAACCGAGTTTGAAACGACCGTTCCTGGGGCCGCACTGACGCCGGGCGTAGGGGACCAGCCGATTTCAGCGGAAGATGGAACAGCCGGGGAAGAGGATGAGGAGGAGGCCGACGGGCCGACGGTGCACACGGTGCAGGCGGGTGAGACGCTGGGTGTGATCAGCCAGCGCTATGACGTGCCCGTCGAAGATATTGCCGCTGCTAATGATATCGTGAACGTCAATACGATTGCCGTGGGGCAGCAGCTAATCATCCCTATTGGCGGTTTGCCAACGGCGACGCCGGAACCGACTGCCGAGCCGACAGAAGAGGCGCCGCCTACACCGCTGCCGACGGAGGAACCGGACGAGGGCGAAGCTATTGTGGAAGTGACGGAAGTGATTTCTCCCGGCGAGCTGACGTCGGAGGCCGTGCGCATCAGCAACGCCGGCACGCGGCCGGTGATGCTGCGCGGTTGGGAGCTGGAAGAAGAAGGTGGGCAGGTTTACACCTTTGTCGACGTCACGCTGTTTGGCAGCAGCGAAGCTGGTGGTGCGCCCTCTATTTTGATTCATACGGAGGCGGGGCAAAATGGACCTTCCGACCTCTACTGGGGGTTGGAGACGCCTGTGTGGGAATCGGGCGAAACCGTTACCCTGCGTGATGCGGAAGGTACGGTACAGGCGACATTTGTCATCCCTTAATCTGTATTGGTAGGAGGTGCTACGATGGGTTACCGTGGGCTGATTGATCCAAAGGGTGAGTTGTTCGCCTATTTGTATGGGACGACGCTGTATACACTTGACGATGAAGTGACCGGACGAATTGAGGGCGATTACGTCCTCGACCTGTATGGCAACCGCATGTGGCGTCTGCAAGGGGACGCGGTTTATACAATGGATGGCCAGGCGGTCGGATATCTGGGTGAAGAACGGCCGGATGAGTATGATTTTTAGGCTGTAGTAGGGACTGTTGAGGAGAGACATCCGATTTCTTGGAGAAATCGGATGTCTTAATTTTTAATATTGAAAAGGAGAAACAATGCGATTAGGCGCGCACATAAGCGTGGCTGGAGGATTATACAACGCGTTCCAACGCGGTGATGAGACCGGATGCGACTCCATCATGATTTTTACCAAGAGCAACCGGCAGTGGGCGGCGAAAGAGCTGACGGAGACGGATTTGCAAAAGTATCGTGAGGCTGCAGAGCAGTATGGCCATATCAAGCCAGTGGCGGTACATGCCAGTTATCTGATTAACGTGGCCTCTTCTGACCCCGAGCTGTGGGAGAAGTCTTACCAGGCGTTGAAGGTTGAGGCGCAGCGGGCGGAGGCGATTGGAGCGGAGACGCTGACGTTCCACCCCGGCGCTTATATTGATGCGGACGAGCAAACCGGACTGCAGAACATTGCTCGTGCCCTGAACCGGCTGTTAGAGGAAACAGAAGGCGACAAGGTCATTATTTGCCTGGAGACGATGGCGGGCACAGGGACGACGTTAGGCTACCGCTTTGAACATTTAGGCTATCTGGTTGATGCCACAGGCGGGCACGAGCGCATTGGCGTCTGTTTTGACACCTGCCACGTCTTTTCAGCGGGCTACGACATTCGCACGTCTGAGGGATATGAGGAGACGATGGCCGAATTTGACCGGCTGGTGGGGCTGGATCGCATCTGTTGCTTCCACTTCAACGACAGTCGCCACGGCCTGGGCGAACGCAAAGACCGCCATGCCCACATTGGGGAAGGGGAGATTGGGCTGCAAGGGTTCGCCAACTTTTTGAACGACCCGCGTTGGGCTGGCTATCCGGCCCATCTGGAAACGCCGAAGACGGAAAAGGACGAGGACGACAACGAGATTGAGATGGATCCGGTGAATCTGAAGGTGTTGCGGGAGTTGGTGGAGGAAATAGTGGAAGAATGATGTAAATGTAATAAGTATAGAGGTGGAGGTAGCCAAAATGAATAGAAAGGCAAGAAGCTGGCTGAGAAGCGTATCGTTAGCCGTCGTAGTGCTGGCGATACTGGTTGTGGCGGGGCGGGCGGCAGCGGCCGATTTTCGCGGGGGAGACACCGTCATCATTGAAGAAGATGAGGTGATCGACGACGATCTCTTTGCGGCGGGTGGGCGTATTGTCGTGGAAGGTACAGTCACAGGTGATCTCATCGCCGGTGGCACAGACGTCGTCATCGATGGCACTGTCGAGGGCAGCTTGTTTATCGGCAGCAACACGGCCGTGATCAACGGCGATGTGGGGGGCAGTGTTTACGCGGGCCTCTATAGCCTGACACTCGGCGAAAGTGCCAATATCGGCCGCAATGTGTACCTTGGAGGGTTCAGCGCTGACTTGCGGCCAGGGAGCAGTGTGGGTCGTAGTGTATACACGGGAAGCTACCAGACGCTGGTGGCGGGGACCGTTGCTGATGACGTCGTGGCCGACAGCGCCGCTCTGGTGGTGGACGGCGAGGTGGGCGGTGATGTGCGTGGTGAAGTGGCTGTAGCCGGTGAACAGCCGGCGTTTGCCCGTTTCATGCCTTCGTTTAGCGCGCAGGTTCCGATTGTGCCGCCCGGCCTGGAGGTGACGGAAGCAGCGACTATTGGAGGCGAGCTGGCTGTGGTGCAAATGGATGAGGTTCCTGGCGCTACAGAGACGCTTGCCAGCCGGCTCCTTGAGCGGTTGGGCGAGTTCATCGGCCTGCTGCTGGTCGGCGGAGTGTGGATTCTCATCGCGCCGCGGTTGTTAGCTCGCGCCGGAAATGCTGTTCAGGGCCGTCCTCTGCCCAGCGCGGGGTGGGGGTGCCTGATAACGCTCCTCTTCCCGCTGCTCGTCGTCATTCTTGGCGGCGTAATAATCTTGTTGATCGTGCTGGGTGGCTTTATAACAGCCGGGCAGTTGACGGGCGAGCTGATCGGAATTGGCGGAGCCGGTTTTCTCACGTTTATCGCCGGTTTTGGCTTTGCCTTCTCGGTTTTGACCAAGGTCGTCATCGCCTATTTGCTCGGACGATTGATTCTGGGGCGGCAAGCCACCAGGCCGAGCGGTTGGGCGCACTTTGGCTATCTCGTCCTGGGAGCGTTCATTTATGAAGTTCTACGGGCTGTCCCCTTCCTGGGCGTTGTCGTTGCTGCCATCGTGATCTTGCTGGGGCTTGGGGCTATTTTTCTGGCGTTGTGGCGGCGGGTGGAACCGGGGCCGGCTGTGGAGAAGGTGGTTTAGTGGGTGGTGTCTGAACTATGATTTGAATGATTAAATGATGGGCTATGATTGGGGAAGCTCACTTAGTCGAGGGTTCATTCATAGTAAATCAAAAAATCAGACGAATCATAGTTGAGGATAGTGTCTGAGCTATGATTTGTTTGATTGAATGATGAGCTATGATTGGGACACGACTCTAGCGTTCATTTGCCCTTTTTATTAGGGTCCAGTAAGATGATTTGTAGGGATTGATTGGATAATCAGTCCATTGTCCCATTCGCCAGTTTCCTCCATTAAGGGGCAGTTCCATATGGGAAGCACGGAAAATCGGTGGCTTTCAGTGAAGGAAGCCGCTGCCTACCTGGGCATGGAGCCTGATACTGTATATAAGGTGAACCTGTGTTGTAAATGCTCTGAGCTTTATCGATGAAGTCGAACAACTGAGCAAATTATCACAGTTCCCGCAAATTCCTTTAAAGACTCTGTGCAGATCATTACGAGCTATATGAGTGACAACAATCGGCATCCAGTCCCGACCCCTTTCTCAACATGATGGAAAAGTACGGTGGAAAGAGGATAGATGGTTGAACTTGTTTTGCGCAGCATGGGAGCTCAAAGTTTTGGAACAATTGAACAGAGAAGGCTGATTTCTCTACAGGGCAGTGCATCGTGGCTTACATTTACCGAAGCAAATCAGGGAAAACATATTGGCTCCGTTTTCACCGGGACAGAAAAGGGAATAAACAATATTTCTTGAGCAACAAAGCGACAGGCCATCTTGCCGAACAACTACCAACTGACTACTTCGTCCGGGATAAGGGTGGCGCAGTTACGTTGATACCCGGTCGAAGCGGCAAGTTAACCTCCAGGGATACTCCTCTGGAGCAAGTTGCTTTGTTGGCTGATGCTGAAAGTGACCAGTGGACGCTCATGGGCGAGGAGGCAGGAAACAACGGTTCGGGCACGGCTCTTGGCGATATTTTGGGGCGCGATGTTGTACAGCAACTTCACTCAAATGTTGCCAGGCCAAAGAAAGCATCCAAACCTAAGAAGAAGTCCAGGCCAAAGAAGAAAGCTCAAAAACAGCCGTGGGAAGAGAAGGCAAGAGCAACTCTCAGAGAGGTGCTGGCGGAAGTAGAACGTGACAAGAACAAGTCTCGCCAGGCTAAAACCAGGAAGCAGAAGAAGCAACCTCGTGAAACGCCCTCCTCAGCCGGCAAACAATCGGAAAAATCAGGTGGGATCTGGACGACCCTGGCGCAGTTTGGGTTCAGTGCGTTCCGTCCCTTTCAGGAGGAAGCAATCAACCATCTACTGCGTGGGCAGAATGTCCTGGTTGTGCAGGCAACAGGCAGCGGCAAATCGCTAATTTATCAGGTAGCAGCACATCATCGCCCAGGTATTACCATTGTCATTTCGCCATTAATTGCCCTCATGCAGGATCAGGTCGATGCCCTGGAGCGCAGGGGGATTCGAGCCACGTTCATTAATAGCACCCTTCCTCAAGAGGAACAGACAAACCGGCTACACCAAATGGCGCGCAATGCCTACCAATTAGTGTATATTGCGCCGGAGAGGTTGCGACAGCTGGCCTTTCAAGAAGAACTGAGTCGCTTGCGCGTAGGATTGCTAGCAGTCGATGAGGCACACTGTATATCGCAATGGGGGCACGATTTTCGTCCCGACTATCTGCACATAAGTCAGGTCCACGAGCAGGTTGGCCGGCCACCTTTAGTGGCTCTCACGGCAACCGCTACCCTTCGCGTGCGTGAAGATATCCTTCAGCAATTAGGAATCAAAGGAGCGAAGGAAGTAATCGGTAGTTTCGATCGGCCAAACATCCATCTTTCTGTTGAGCCAATCCAGAGCGACTATCGAGGTACCCGAAGGAGAGCCAAGAACGCAATAATTGCACGATTAGTCGAGGGCTTGCATCAAGGAACTGCCATTGTCTATGTTGGAACTCGCAAAGATGCAGAGCGCATTGCCTGGTTTCTGAGGGAAATGGTTGGTGTTCCAGCACGCCACTATCATGGGGATATGCTGCCATCCGAGCGCGAAGAAGTTCAGGATGCCTTCATAGGGGGCCGGCTTCCAGTCGTTGTCGCCACCAATGCGTTTGGCATGGGCATAGATCGTAAAGATGTGCGCTTGATCGTACACCACCAAATGCCTGGCTCTCTAGAGAATTACTATCAAGAAGTGGGACGGGCTGGCCGCGATGGGCAGCTGGCAGAAGCCGTGTTGCTTTATCATCCGCGCGATCGTTGGTTGCCGGATTACTTCATTGAAAGCAGCCAGTTGACGCTGGTAGATCTGATCACCGTCTGGGGTAGGTTATCGTCCTATAGTAACAAGAGCAGGGTTGCTTACGCTCGCCTCGATCGTTTGAGCTATGACTGTGGGTTCGACGACGAAGAAAATGTGAAAGTAAGCATTGCTCTCCATAGGCTTGAACGAGCAGGTGCAATTGTGCAGGAAGGTTATGAAGGTCGGGACCGCATCATTCACATCAACAACCTGTATAGCGACCGGCTAGTAACTGAACACAAGCAACACGAGGCCCATCTTCAGTGGCGTGCGCAACGGCTCGAACAGATGATTGCATATGTTGAGAATACATGGCAATGTCGCAGACAGAGAGTTCTGTCCTACTTCGGTGAGCACTTAGTCGTCTCCCAAGGGCGTCGTTGTTGCGATGTTTGCGCATAGTGGTGGCAGCGTAAGAGTGATAGGTGACAAAGCGATTAGGAAACGAGAAGATTTGAAATAAGGAAGAGGGTAGAAGGATTATGTCGCTTCAGTTGTACATGTCGAAACGGTTCAAGGAGGCTTATGATCGAGCCAGTCTGAAATTGAAAAACATGGCTAAAGGCCGAATACACGATCTCATTCGGGAATACCGTTTTAACTCTGTCACATTGCTGCAGCGATATGACACAGTGGCAGGCCTGAAGATCAGAGTACCTGTATTCTGCTCAACCTGTTAAGCTTCTTCTCCGATATTGATCCGGACTTCAAAACCCGCATCATGCTCTCGAAAGAGCTGGCGACTATGTTGAGCGCTCAACTGGAGCGAACATCCGGCAATACCGAACCCACAAGCGTAGGCTCAAAGGATGGGATCTATTACTGGTCGATGATCCCGATATGAAGTGGCAAATTGAGCAAATTCGGAAATTGCATCGTGATGGTGAGATACGAGCCGCTGTCATCGCTTTTGATCCCCTGCAACTTGGAGATGCACTATCAGACGAGGAATACGAGCGTCTTGTTGAAGAGTACGGGGTGCATTCCTACACGCTTCAATCGTGCTACCGGCAAAAAGAGAACGTTGGCGGCGTTACCAAACATGTCATCGACATGATCGCTGACTCCACGCCTTATCTGGCAAGAGGCAAAATCCAACGCCACCGGGAAGGGCATCGAGTACTGACGGAGTTAGCCAATGAAATCAAATTCGTTAATCCTGCCGGGTACGTTCAATACTATCCAGACACTCAGGTTATAGATATTCATTACGAGGTGCAGCGAATACTTCAGAACGAGTGGACGTTGTGGAAGCATCATCCCGGATTGCTAGTAATCGAGGGACTGAGCGACGGTTATGTTCTGTCTGATGCCTCTAACGAAGCTCTGGCGCCTCTTGAGAAGCGAGGATATGTGAAGCGTGTGTCGCTCAAGAACCTTTGGGAAGTCAAAGGGCTAGAGTTCCAGCACGTTTTTGTCTTTATCGACAAAGAACTCTTTCATGAAGTTCAGAACGGCTTCAGCGGCTCAGGCAAAAAGATCTATAATCAAAGGAGACTCTTTCGTATCCCATTCTCTCGCGCCAAAGACAGCATCGTGACCTTTGCAATGTAACCTACTTTTCCAACGAGGAGACACCGATGCCAATCACCTACACCAACCGCCTCGGCAAAACCTACTACCTCTGTGTGCAACAGCAAGAAGGGCAAACACACTACTTCTTCTCGCAAAAGGCGGAATACGAACGCGTAAGAGCGATGCCCAAAGGCTATCGTATTTATGAGCATGACGATGGCATGGTCACGCTAAGGAAGGTGCGGCCGGGCGAGCAGCAGCCGCTCGTACGCTGCCCACACTGTAAGCAGGAAG
>CAZRTM010000011.1:24609-56874 GCA_964602995.1 uncultured Ardenticatenaceae bacterium | reverse complement strand
GCGGCACCTCCCGAAAGAAAACACCACTCCAGGGAAGGCCGGGCAGTGGCTGACTGTTGAGCAGCACCTGCCCCGCGCCGCCGGCCGGAGCCTGAACCGTCACGGTAACGGTGCCGCCCAGCGCATACTGCTCAGAAAGGTGTGCGCGCAAAAACTCAGGGCGCTGCTCGGCAAAGGTGTGCAGCGTTTCAATCCCCTCTTCCCAGGGGAACTGGGTGGGCCAGCGCTCCTGTTCGGCAGTGATGGCCGGTCGCACCTGCGCTGCCAGACGGTCGATTTCGGCGTGGACGTTCTGCGGGGCCAACGTCGTGTTCAGCAACATCGCTGCCCGTTGCATGAACTTCTCGAAAAAGAGAGGCTGCTCCAGTAGCTTGCGCAACAGTAAGGTCTGGCCGCCGCTGGAGCTGCCTTCGTCATCCTCCACCAGGACGCGCGGTATGTGGTTCACCGTCACGCCGTTGTACTCTTGAGGAAAGCCCAGGCTATGGTCATTGTCCCAGGGCAGCCAGCGCCAGCGCCCACCCTGAACCCGCGCTCGAAATTGGTTTACGTTTCCCTCGGGCCAATCGACGTTGCCAGCATAGAGGTGCACCAGGGTATAGTCAATCAGGTTATCGATATCAAGCTGGGTCTGGACGTAGGCATAGTGCGCCGGATCGCTCAGATCGTGGGTGCGCACAAACTGCATCAGATTGTCCCAATGCTGCCGGTCGCCCTCAACCACGTTGGCGGCGCCGTCGAGCCGTTCGGGTGAATCGAGAATATCGGCGTCCTCGATCCCATAATGCTTTTCCAGAAAGCGCCGGTCGATCCGCTCCCGCACAAAATAAATGCCCCAGGGCTGGCCGTTGATCAGCAAAAAGACCGGGTGGTCGCGCGTGCCAGGGGCCTCTGTTTCCGCTGCAAGGGCCGAAACCAGGGCGTTGCGTAACAGCGTCCACTTCGACTGCCCAAAGGCCGCCGTGTCCTGCCCACCGGCGTGCAGCACCAGCCGCGAAAATCTCTCCGGCTCTGGGCCGAAAAGAGGGTAAGTGAGGCTGCCCTCCCCATACTCATCGCGAAAATAGAGGCGGAACGATTTCTTGTCCAGATCGCGGCTAAAGCCGCCGTGGATGCGCAGGCCAGCCCTGATGTTGAAGCCCTGATCACCTTCGCGAAAGCCAACCACCACAGGGCGCTCCCACTCCCGTCCCCGCTGCTGTGGATTCGCATGAATCCCAGTCAACGGATCGTCGAAATCCTCTGGCGCAACAATCAGGCTGAGTAGGGGCAGGCCAGGGTCCATGCCGACCAGGTAGCTGCCGGCTGCTTCTGGTCCCACATGACCCTCGCCGGAAACGGCAACGGCACGCAGCGCTACGCCGCTGCTCTCGCGCATCGCAATCGCGCCACCATAGCGCACAGCTTCGCCCGGAACAGGTGGGCTGCCGTCGAGAGTGTACCAGATCGTCGCTGCTGGATCGGCGGCGGATAAGCGCAGTAGGAAAGGTTCTTCGTAAAGGCCGGGGCGATGCGAAAAGGTGAGAGCCAATGGTTCACCTGCCGGGGCCGCCGGCCAGCGATTGAATACCAGGAGCAGTGCCAGCAATGCGGAGCCGGCCAGCAGTAGGGCGCGCCGCCTGCTGCCAGCCCAAACTCTTGTCCAGCTTGCTTCCAGATTCATCGCGGCTACTCTAAGTCCGGCCCTGGCGCATAACAATCTTCCCGGCGAACCTCCGTCAGGATCGCCGATCCTGCCACCATCACCAAAGCGCGCCGGCGGATCGAGAAACGAAAGCGAAGAAGGCCGGCTCAGCAGTAGCTGGCTGACCAGGATCGATTAGTTAATCATCTGAATCGGGATCACGTTGTCCCGGTTGGCCAACGTCAGCACGCTAACTCGCGCCGCAACCTTCTGCGTCACCTCATGAAAAGCCTGCGCTGCCGGCGAGTCGGGGTGAGTGACGACGATGGGCTGGCCGCTGTCTCCACCCTTGCGCACGTTGGCGTCGAGCGGAATGGATCCCAGGAACTCAGTCTCGTACTGTTGGGACAGCTTCTGGCCCGCGCCGCTACCGAAGAACTCGCCGCTCATATTCTCCACCACGCCGATGATGGGAACATCCAGCTTCTCGAACATCTTCAGGCCGCGTAGGGCATCAGCCGCAGCAACTTCCATCGGCTGTGTCACGATAATGGCTCCCGAGAGTGGAATGGCCTGCGCCAGCGACAACTGTGCGTCACCCGTGCCCGGTGGCAGGTCGATAACCAGATAATCCAGCTCTCCCCACTGCACATCTGTCAGCAACTGGCGAATGGCGCTGTGCAGCATCGGTCCGCGCCACACCAGCGGCTCATCCGGCTTGACCAGGAAGCCGGTGGAGATGAAACGGATGCCGTGCGCTTCGGCAGGCACCATTTTGCGGTCGCGCGGTGGCGGCATCTTATCGACGCCCATCATGATGGGGATATTCGGCCCCAGAATGTCCGCGTCCAGGAGGCCAACGCGCGCGCCCTGCTGGGCCAGTGAAATGGACAGGTTGACGGCTACTGTCGATTTGCCGACGCCACCCTTGCCGCTAGATACGGCAATGGTATTGCGGAAATTCTGACCAACCTTCTGGTTAATACGCCGGTCCTGTGGCACGTTGGAATCCCAGTTGATGGTAACATCACCAATGCCCGCCACTCGGGCCAGAGCAGCTCGAGAGTCGCTCTCCATCTTGCCCCGCAAAGGGCAGGCAGGCGTGGTGAGCATGATGGTGAAAGTGACATCATTCCCATCAATCTGCAAGTCGCGAATCATGTTCAGCGACACCAGGTCGCGGTGCAGCTCGGGTTCAATTACCGTAGACAGCGCCTGGAGAACAACTTCCTCCGTCACGCCGTTTTTCTCACTCTTTCGACCAAACATCAGTTATCGCCTCGCTCTTAGCAAATTGAGATTGGCGTTCGCTCACACCAATCTCAATTCGATTTCCATAAGTAATGATCTATTCCCGCCCCATCTCCAACTTTACGAAGCGCGCTTAATAAAGCTCGCCTCTGTAGTAGAGCTGGCGCTGAATTTCTTCGGGTAGTTGCGGTTCTGGCTCTTCATCGTCCCGGCTACGCTTGCGGCCCTTGTTTGCCTCCACCATCTCACGCGCGGCGGCTTCGGCCTCAGCCTTCATCGGCGCAATCTCACGCCAGTAGCTGATTGGCTTGCTCAGGCGCGCCTTGTCGTGGATGTGCGACGTGGTGCGGTCATAGTCGGCCAGCTCGTAGTCATGGTCCATCTTGATGGCGTCAAACGGACAGAATTCGGCGCACAAACCGCAGTTCATGCAAATATCAATATCAATCCAAAACTCTTGTGGTTCTGGCTTGGGCCGGCCATTGGGTTTCTTGCCGCGCTCAATCCAGATACACTGCGGCGGACAAACCTTGGCGCAGATGCCGCAAGAGGTACACCAATCATGTCCCCATTGCTGCCCCGGCGGCGGATCGTCCGTCACCAAGAAGGGAACAAAACGGAACCGCTCCGGAACCGGCAGCTTCTCTTCCGGATAGTTGATGGTAACAATACCCCTGTTCCGGCTCAAATCCTCGCGCACTGCCAGCGCTTCTGGATTGTAGTAACGGCCACCCTTCGCCATCCAGCGCAAATCGTCCAGATAGGTCTCCGCAAAGTGACGAAATGTGACGGCCAAACCTTTAATGATGCCAAGTCCGTACATTCTTACTCCTGTGCAACAGAGCGCTTGCGAGCGGTGCGTGTGTCGCCCACAAACTCCATCTGTTTGTTATCTATCTACCTCGCCTAATACGATATCGATGCTGCCGAGAATGGTGACGATATCAGCCACCTTGTGTCCTTCGCACATCTTGCCCAACCCTGTCAGGTTAATGAAGCTCGGTGCGCGGACGTGGTAGCGATCGGGGTTCGAAGAACGAGGCTTTGCCGTCACGTAGAAGCCCAGTTCACCCTTGGGGTTCTCCACGCGGCCGTAGGCGTCTCCACCCGGCACGCGGATAGCATACTGCGGCTTGCCTGAAACAATCGGGGCGCCTTCCGTTGCGCGCAGATGGGGCAGCACCTGCTCCAGGATGCGTACACTCTGGCGCATTTCCTCAATACGAATCAGATAACGGTCGTAGACATCACCGTTATAGGCGACAGCAATATCGAAATCTAGCTCATCGTAATAGGAATACGGCTCGGCGCGGCGCACATCATAGGGCACACCACTGGCGCGCAGGACCGGACCGGCTGTGCTATAGGCGATGGCCTCTTCGGCCGTCAGCACCCCAACGCCAATACTACGGGCGCGCAGAATTTCGTTGTGAGTCAGATACTCGTCCATCTCCTCGATGAAGCGTGGCAGTTGTTCGTATACCAGGTTCTCCAGGAACTTCATCGTAGGCTGGTTTTTGTGCTCACTGGGTAAATCGTAGGCCAGGCCGCCAAAGCGCATGTAATTGACCATCATACGCGAGCCTGCAACCGCCTCAAAGAAATCGACAATCAGCTCTCGCTCAATGATCATATAAAGGGCTGGCGTCTGGAACGCGCCCATGTCGTTGAGCAAGAATCCCAGCGCCCAGGCGTGGTTAGCAATGCGGTTCAGCTCCACCATCAAGATGCGAATCCATTCGGCGCGCTCCGGCACTTCTACGCCCAGAAGCTGTTCCACAGCCAGCACATAGCCGTGGTTGTTAGACATACCGGACAGATAGTCGAGGCGGTCGGTATAGGGAATGTTCTGGATCCACGTATTACGCTCGCCAATCTGTTCGTGGTTGCGGTGCAGATAACCCATGACTGGATCCAGCTTGAGCACCGTCTCGCCGTCTAGCGTCACCACCATGCGGAATACGCCGTGGGTTGACGGGTGCTGCGGCCCCATATTGACCGTCACCTTCTCCGTCTTCAGCCCGGGCGTCTCCTCGCGCGTAACCGTCACACCGGCGTAAATCTCGGCATCGACGTCAAATTGCATACCCTCGGGATTCCAGCCTTCGGGATACTGCACATTCATGCCGTATGGATTGCGCTCTTCGGCGCGGAACACGGCGCCATCGGGCCAACGGCTGCCAAAAGGCTTGTGCTCTTCCTCGTAAAACGGCTCGCGCCAATCCTTGCGCATCGGGTGCCCTTCGAATCCATCCCAGAGCAGAATGCGGCGCAGATCGGGATGGCCCTCAAAGCGAATGCCGTAGAGATCCCATGCTTCCCGCTCCTGGAAATCGGCTCCAGGCCACAGCGGTGTCAGAGAAGGAACAACCGGCTCGTCACGATCCACCTGCACCTTCAGCACCAGGCCACCACCACCCTTATTGATGCTATAGGCATGGTAGACGACCTCCATCTTGTTATCATCAATGAGGTCCAGCCCCGTGACACTGGAGAGGTAGTTGAAATCCAGCTCGTCGCGCACATAGGTAGCCACTTCGCGAATCTGTGCGACGGGTACCATCAGCCCACTAAAGTTGGGTCGTGGGTCATCTGTCAGATCGGGGAAGCGCTCTTTCAGGCGTGCTGTTGCTTCTTCCACCGGATTGTCATAGACGGGCGCCGCGGCCGCGTCGTTGGCCAGTGCCTCTTGATTCATGGCCTCTTCATTCATGCTGTCGTTATCCTCGTAATCTGGCTACTCGTTCTCTTCGGCAAGTTCCAATATCGTCTGATCCTGAACCGTGCCTGCATGTTCGCGAATTGAGTCCAGTTGGCGCAGGTCGACCAGATCGGGGCCGAGCACAGGAATTGGAACATACTCACCAGGCGTCCCTTTCTGGTACCAGGGCGCGGTGAGGATAGACTGATGGTCAATCTTCTCTTGCAGAGCAATCAGGCCGTTGATCAGCGCCTGAGGGGTCGGCGGACAGCCAGGCACATAGACATCGACCGGCACGAACTTGTCCACGCCGTCCACAACGTTGTAGCCTTCCTTAAACGGGCCGCCGCCGCTGGCACAGGCGCCCATGCTCAACACGTAGCGCGGTTCGGGCATCTGGTTATACAGACGCACGATGGTCGGGATCATCTTCTTCGTCACTGTGCCGGAGACGATCATCAAATCCGATTGGCGGGGCGTGGCACGAAATACTTCCATGCCAAAACGGGCCAGGTCATAGCGGCTTGCAGCCGTACAAATCATCTCAATAGCGCAACAGGCCAGACCGAAAACCATAGGCCAGACCGAGTTGCGCCTTCCCCAATTGTAAACCTTGTCCAGGCTGGTGATAAATACGTTATTCGCCAACTCGCTAGGAATGGGGACGTCAGACGTCAGTGCATCAGTAGCCATCGGCTAACTCGCCTCCTCATACCAGGTAATTTGGATATCCATCAAAATTCTGTCGTTGGCCAGGGCCGGATCGTCCTTGAAATTGGGCAAATTTTCTATCATGGTCGCCAGTTCGGTAAGACCAACGCTATCCGGTGCAACGTCCGGATGGTGGTCGATTAGCGACAGTGCGATAGCATAAGTTGTATCCCAATAAAGTTCCGGTCCTTCTTCCAACATAGATGGTTTGGGTTTGATAATAAGCTGTACTCTCTAACTTCGCGTTTATGATACATCAAAGTGCAACGGGGGTCGAGTGGATTAATGACGAATTTCACAATCACCTATCATTTTACTTTATTTATATAACTTTTTTGATAGAAATAGACGCCGCCTACGTTGCCAACACCAGCCTGTCTAGCCCGCTTGCCCATCGAACGGGCAGTGACATATCATTGCAGCACGTCAACCTATCAAGATTCGATGCAAATAACGCTTGTCTCTCCCTATCATGGCGGCAGCCACCAGGCATGGGCCGAAGGGTATCAGCGACATAGCCAACACGACGTCCGGCTATTGACTCTTCCTGCCCGCTTCTGGAAATGGCGCATGCATGGCGCGGCCGTCACGCTGGCGCGGCACTTTGTCGAAAGTGGTGCGCGCCCTGATTTGCTGCTGGTTACCGATATGCTGGACCTCAGCACCTTCCTGGCCCTCACGCGCCACAGAACTGCGCACATTCCCGCCGTCCTCTACATGCACGAAAACCAGCTCACCTATCCCCTACCTCGCAGCAAAAACGAGGGACCAATGCGGCGCCAGCACGGCGAGCGCGATCTCCATTACGTTTTCATCAACTATGCCTCGATGATGAGCGCCACGCACGTCTTCTTCAATTCCGGCTACCATTGCCGCTCCCTGTTCGCAGCGCTGCCTAACTTCCTCAAACATTTCCCCGATTTCAACGAGTTAGACACACTCCCTCTCCTCCGGGAAAAGAGCGAAGTGCTGCCCGTGGGCCTGGAGCTGGCAAAGATAGACGCCAGCAGACCGCAGCCGTTCGAGAAGCAACAGGCAGACCAGCCCCCTCTTATCCTATGGAATCAGCGCTGGGAGTACGACAAGAATCCGGCCGCCTTCTTCCAGGCTCTCTATACCGTCGCCGAACGAGGCATCCCCTTCCGCCTGGCTCTTTGCGGCGAGCGCTTCAGCCGCCGTCCTGCAGAGTTCGAGGAGGCGCAACAACGGCTTGGCCAGCGCATCATCCATATGGGCTATGCCGCGCCTGACCGCTACCGCGCCCTGCTCTGGGAAGCAGATATCACCATCTCCACGGCACACCACGAATTTTTCGGCATCAGTATCCTCGAAGCTGTCTACTGTCACACTTTCCCCCTGCTCCCTAACCGGCTCAGCTATCCCGAGCTGATTCCCGTCCACTTCCACGACCAGTGTCTATACGAAGGTGAGACCGAGTTGGTTGAACGGCTGAGCTGGGTTCTGACGCACCGCGCCCAGGCCGGTGAAGTGGCCGCCCACCTGGCCCAACACGTGACTGGCTTCGGTTGGGAGGTGTTGGCGCCCCAATATGACGAAAAGTTGGCACAACAAGCACAAAGCATTGCCTATGAGGAGGAACAGGAGAAAAGATGAACTCACCCAATAGTAGTTGGAGCGAACAGGATTCGCAGACTTTTATCAAGCGCGCGCAATATTACGTACCCGAGCGTACCCGGCAGATTCAGGCCATCGCTTCGCTCATTCCTGTAACGTCTGAACCCAGTCACATCATGGAGCTTTGCAGCGGCGACGGGTCGCTGGCCGAGGCCATCCTGGCGCGCCACCAGACGTGCCACCTTCACGCCTATGACGGTTCAGATAGAATGCGGCGGCAGGCGCGGCAGCGCCTGGAGCGTTTCGGCGATCGCTTCGAGGTACAACCATTCGCTCTGGCTTCTGACGACTGGCGGCAGCCACCGTGGCCCGTTCACGCCGTCGTTTCTTCCCTGTGCATTCATCACCTCTCCTCTAAGGAAAAGCAGAAGCTGTTCCGGGACATCTTTACCCTGCTCAAACCGGGCGGCGTCTTCATCATCGCCGACCTGGTGCAGCCCACGACGCCCGAGGGCAACCAGCTCGCCGCCCGCGAATGGGATGACGCCGTGCGCCGCAACAGCCTGGCCATTGACGGCAGCGAAGCGCTCCTCGAACAGTTCCACACCGATCAGTGGAACCATTACCGTCACCCTGACCCCAGTGACCAGCCGTCTCCCCTGCTCTACCAGTTGCAATGGTTGGAAGATGCCGGTTTCAAGAAAGTGGATGTCTACTGGATGCTGGCCGGACACGCCATCTTCGGCGGCGTCAAACTGGCCCCACCCTCGCCAGCGCCCTGACTTCCCTCCTCTCATCCTCTAAAGGTCTCAGCGCAGGCTCCAGAAGGCGATGCTGCCGCTGGCAATGGCCTGGATCTCCTGTCCTTCAGTGGAAATCACGTAAATCTGCTGCTCCTCCTCGTCGGCCACGGGCAGAACCAGAGCGCTGCTATCCGGCGCCCACAGCTGGTGGCTGTGGGCATACTGGTCGAAGAAGGGCAGGAACTGGTTCAGGAACAGGGGCGTGGGCCGGAAGTCCAATAGGTGTTGGACCGCACCTGTTTCGGGATAAGCAAGCCACAAGCTGAGTCGAAACTCCTCATCCTGACTGCGGATGTCCGAACGCCGCTCAAAACGGCGCGTGTTCCCCTGCGCCACCTGCTCCAATCCGCTGCCCGCGATGGTGAAATAGGCGATCTTCTGCCCATCAGGCGCCCAGAAAAAGGCCACAACCGTATCATTGGTCAGCGTCTGCAGCGCACCGTCCTGCGCGTTGAACAGCCGCAGCGGGCCGAAGAAAAGAAAGCGGTTGCGCCCTTCGGCTGTTGCCGGGCTGATAAACGCCAGCTCATCGCTGTCAGGACGCCACCCCATCGCCGCCAACCCCAGATGGCGCGTCCGTTGCTCGTCCCCCGTCTCTTCATTGGCAACCACCAGCCAGCGATCCTGACTACTGTCCAGCTCCGCATAGGCCACCAGGGAGCTGGCGTTGGAAACCGCGGGGGCCTGGAAAAAGCCCGGCTCGGCCAGGCCATCGCCTTGCTCTTCTCCGGAGGGTATCTCTACATAGCCAAGGTGAGCTTCAGGACCGGCAGTGCCGGTATGGACCAACAGCCGCTCACCGTTCTGCGCCCAGTCCCAGTAGAGCGGTTGGCCAGATGCCATCAACTGCGCCTCTGCCTCTCCGCTTGACGGCGCGACGAATAAGCCCAGCCTATCGGCTAGCTGGGCAATGAAACTGAGCTGCGTGCCGTCTGGATGCCAATAGAGATAAATTGGCGCTTGCTGGCGATGAAAATACAGCTCTGTCACTGCCCCCTGATCCGCATCTTCCAGGGCAAAGACGCCGGCCCCATCGTCCGCCACGCCGATTGCCGCCAGCTTCGTACCATCTGGGGACCAGGCGGGAAAGAGATAAATCGTTTCCTCTGTCCCCAGTGAGCGTTCGTCACTGCCGTCGGGCGCTATGGTGCCCATGCTGCCTTGCTCCGTCACATAGACGATGCGACCAGGCCGGCTTTGCACGGTGCCCTGTTCCGTTGGCTCTGGCCCCGCCTCTTCTCCCTCCGCCTCTCCTGGCTCAGCCTCTTCTGGTTCAACCTCGTCTGGCTCAACCTGTTCGGGCGTGGATGGGTCAGTGACCAGTGGGTCCGATTCAAACGGTAACATCTGACGCACCGCGCCGGTCGACCATAAGTAGAGGGCAGCGCCACCCACCAGCAGGCAAGCAACAACTCCCAAGAGCAACACGCCAACTAACAGCCTGCTCCAACGTCTACTGCCGCCTGACTCCTCTAGCTCATCCATAATCTGCCCAGTGGTCTGAAGACCTAAGTGCTCTGTTAACCAGAATTTTGAAAGCTGCTGTGGCCGGTCTCCCGACCGTGCCACCTGCCTACATGAAAGCGGCGGGCACGGTCAGGAGACCGGCCCGAGCCATACAAAAACCAACTTAACAGAGCACTAAGTGGCTCAAAAGTCTAAGTGGCTCAAAAGCCTAAGCCTCCAGAGGTCTGAACCCTGCTCCTCGTACATCGCGTACGCCAAGGATAATCAGAAACGCCTCCGGGTCCACCTGCTCTACAACGCGCTCCAGCTGCCGCGCCTGGCGCGCCCGGAACGCGACCATCAACACACCATGTTCCTGCCCCGTATACATTCCTTCACCGCGCAACTGCGTTACACCGCGCCCCAGTTTCTCAATCAATGCCTTGCTCACCGCATCCGCATTATCGGTGACAATATAGGCCATCTGCTTGGCGTCGCCCCGTTGTGGGATTTTGGCCAGCTGGGGCAGGTCAATCTCCAGCACTTCCCAGGACAGTGAGCGCAGGCCACCCGTCAGCCTGCCCAGTATACGTTCGGTAGTGCTATCGGCCAGAACCTCAGAGGGTGATTCCTGCATTCCTGCCGTGAGGATGCCCATAATCACCAGGACGCCGTTGACAATGACACCCATCGTCAGCACAAACTCTCCTGACAGCGGCCCCACCGACGCATTGCGCAGAAAGCGATCAAACGTGTAAGCCGGCACCGGATGAATGGCCACCTTGAAGATCCAGCTTAGGGCCAGGATGAAGAAGATAAATGCGTAATTGCGCCGGTAGCGGCGTCCAAACGCTTCGCGCAGCGTAATCGGGAAGCGGGGGTTGGTGAGACTCTCAGTCACGCGCGCTGCCCATTCCTTGTCCGGCTTATACGGCGGGCTAAGGAGGCGGGTGAAAAAGTTCGTCTCCATCAGCCGCACGCGGCTCGTCCACAGCTCATAGTAACGGTAGCGCCGCGCTTCGATGAACAGAAATAGCAAAACGAGCAACGTTACCATCAAGATGACCAGATGCGTATTTTGGGGATCGGTAAAGCTGAAGGTGAGCGCCGCGCCGGTGCTGATCACAGCCCAGTTCGTCGTCGAGTCCAGACGTGTGCGCCACGTGTTGGAGCGCGTTACTTCTGCCCGGTAGAAGTGTACCATCGCCGTGTTAAATTCACTCGACCCCAGCCCTCTGCCGGCAAATTCCCAGAGGTGGTCCAGCTCCGGGTATACCGTCTCCTTATGTTGCTCTGACTGTTCCTCACTCATGATACCCACTCCTACATGCCACTGATTTCACGATAGTAGCTTTCTGTTAGAATAGTACATGCGATTTTCGCGCAATACCATAGTCCATGAGTGAAGTTCAAAGAGAAGGATATAATGACACAACCGGTCCCAGAGAATCACACTGTCGATAGCGGGCACTGGCCCAGCCGCGTTCTTGCCATAGCTGCTTTCATCTGGATTCTGTTCGTGATTTACGCCGGCTATGGTGGTCTCTGGATGGCCGATCAGTTCGCCATTGCCACCGGTGAAGGATTATCCGGTTGGGGTTGGCTTGCGGGCATGATAGCCGTGGCCTTGCTTCTGGCGGTTCCACTACTCGTCCTGGCCCTTATCTGGAAACAACCGCGCTACCGTTCTCTCTTCCGCGGTTGGCTGGCGGCTGCCCTCTTTGCTCTTTTCCTCAGCCCACCGCTCTTTTTCGGTCCCAATCAAGAATACGTAGCCACCGCCCTGAAGATCATACTTTCGGCCCTGTATATACTCCTTTTTTTCGTGTTGCAGAGAAGCGCCCGCGAACAAGTAGGGGATGAGGCTGGCCTCAATGTCCCCCACGTCGCATTTCTGGCCCTGGCCCTTAGCGTCATCGTTGCCCTGCCCTGGCTGGCCCTGGGCGCCCTAGGCTCCCCCCTGGAGACAGCCGCCAGCGTGATAGCAGCCTTGCTCTTTGGCGTTGCCGCTGCCCTGGTCATCGACAGCTATATCATCCCCTATATCAAGGGCTGGCACGACGGCATACAATTGCAGGCCGTCAACCTCTTCACAGGAGGATTAGCTGCCGGCGCTGTGCTATTGATCATGGGCGGCGCTGCCGGCTACCGTGGGCAGCAGCTGCTCCTCATTCTCGCTCTCCCGGCTATGGGCTGGGCCGTGGTCGGGCTTCTGACCCTGACGCGGCGCATCTGGCCGGCTGCCCTATTTGTCGCCCTGGCCATCGCCGGGCCCTATCTTTTTATCGACGGCGCCGAAATGGCCATCGTTTTTGCCTTTGGCCTCAGCTCCCTCCTGGGTCTGGCATTCCAGGCTACCTTCTTTACCGTCCTCCTCGGTTGGTTCATCGGGCTGTTGCTGCTTTTCAGCAGCCATTCGCTGCGCCAACAACCGGTGGACCGGCCAAGAACTGCCCGGCTTTCTCCTCTATTGGCCCTGATAGCTGTGGGGCTGGCTATTGCCGTCTACTTTTTGCTGGGCCAGCCCGGTTTCTATGGCGATCATCTCTTCGTTATCCTCCGTGACCAGGCGGACCTCAGCGCCATCGACACCGGGTCCGACCTGGCAACGCGACGCAGCGAAACCTATGAGCGCCTTGTCTCCCATGCCGAAAGCAGCCAGAGCAACCTGCGCCAGGAGCTAGAGCGCTTCGGTATTGAGTACACGCCATTCTACCTGGTGAACGCTATTGAGGTGCAGGGAGGCCCCCTCCTACAACTGTGGCTCTCGCAACGTCCAGACGTGGACCGCATTCTACCGAACCCCACGCTACGCCCCGCCGAGCCAGAATCGTCGCCGGGGCTTCCGGCCAGCGCCCCTAGCGGTACCCTCTGGAACCTCTCCATGATCGGCGCCGACCGTGTCTGGCAAGAGCTTGGCGTCACCGGCAGCGGCATCGTCGTCGGGCAGTCCGACTCTGGCGTCGAGTGGGAACACGACGAGCTACAAGACTCTTACCGTGGCAATGACGGCGACCACGACTACAACTGGTATGACCCCTGGTACCATTCCACAGAACCGGTCGATCAGGGTGGACATGGCACTCACACATTGGGCACCGTTCTGGGCAACCGCACCGGCGTCGCGCCCGATGCCACCTGGTTCGGCTGCAGCAACCTGACGCGCAATCTGGGCAACCCGGCCCTCTATCTGGAATGCATGCAGTTCATGCTGGCGCCGTTTCCCATCGGCGGCGACCCCTTTCAGGATGGCGACCCGGCCCTGGGCGCAGACGTTTTGAACAACTCCTGGGGCTGCCCCTCTCTTGAAGGGTGTGATGCCACCTCGCTGCAGCCAGCGATTCGGGCGCTGCGCGCCAGCGGCATCTTCGTGGTCGTTTCTGCAGGCAATGAAGGCCCCAGTTGCAGCAGCCTGGACTCCCCACTCGCCATCTATGAGGAAGCGTTCTCGGTGGGCGCCATCAATTCGTCGCGTAGCCTCACCACCTTCAGCAGTCGGGGACCGGTGACCGTCGATGGCAGCGGGCGCACAAAGCCCGACGTGGTTGCGCCCGGCTTCGACATTCTTTCCGCCTTTCCCGGCAATGGTTATCGCGCCTGGGAAGGAACATCAATGGCCGGTCCGCACGTGGCCGGCGTGGTGGCCCTGATGTGGTCGGCCAATCCGCAACTGGTAGGTGATATCGAGCTTACAGAACAGATCTTGCGCGAAACGGCCCAACCGGACGTGGATGTCAGCGGTGGCTGCACTGCGGGCCAGGAACTCCCCAATAATGACTTTGGCTATGGCCTTGTTGATGCTTATGCCGCTGTAGAGCGTGCCCTGGAACTGGCAGCCGGCCCCTGATAGTCGGTGCAGATGGAGCGGCGTCAAGACACCCCAATCTCCTGTTCAGGCTGAGGAGGATCGTTGTATTGGAAGATGTAGGAGGGGTAGACATTAATGATAGTGGTCTGGTAGTAGCGCGTGATGCGTGGCGCGTTGGGGCGGTAAGTGTGAATGTGACCATGCAACATGTAGCGGGGGCGGAAATAGCGTAGGAGCGGCAAGAAAATCTGAAACCCGGTGTGGGCGCGGTCGGCCCGGTCATGAATGCCCCACGGAGGAGAGTGCGTCACGAAAATATCTATGGCCCGGCCATGGCGCAGGCGGCTCCACAACAGATGCGGCGCCAACCGCAGCACCTCCCAGCGCATCTCACTCTCCGTGTACATCAGCGGCTCTCGCGGCCGGTAGCGCATGGAGCCTTCTAAGCCCCCAATCAGCAAACCCTGCACCGGTATGATGCGGCCATGCAGGTCCATCCCTCCCTGTACACCGGTCAGCACCTTGCCGCTGTGCGTATATTGCGGGCCGGCATCATGGTTCCCCCTCACGTATACCAGAGGTGCATCCAATGCGGATGTTAGAAAATCGAGGTAGTAAAATGGGAGATCGCCACAGGCGATAATCAGGTCAATATCAGGATGGTTTTCGCGAACGTAGCTGGAGTAAAGATAATCTACAATGCGATCACTGACCGCAAGGATTTTCATGGCGCCGGCCACTCACGGTCCCGATTTTCAGAAAGTTTGTCCAGTATGGCCTGCTCCAGGTCTATGTCGGAAATACTTGCCAGTTGCAGCAAATAGAGCGCTACGTCGGCCAGCTCCCCCGCCAACGCCTCTTTGTCACGAGCATCCTCACGCCACTGGAAATGTTCCAGCACTTCAGCCGCCTCCAGCACCAGAGAGGTGGCCAGGTTGCGCGGCGTCTGTGGCTTTGGTGAATCATCTGCATACCAGCCTTTGCTCTCCACAAAGGCGTGCATACGTTGCTCAAGTTCTCGTAGCTCCATCGTCAAAAATGAATAGGAGTTGAGGCGACCACGATGATCGCCCCAACTATCCCGATAACAACTGTTAAGCCGGCCCCAGAAAGAGCAGGCTCAATCAGTGATTATTACAGTTTCTCGGCCACAAACGCAGCCAGATCCGCCAGCCGCGAGGAGTAGCCCCACTCATTGTCGTACCAGGTAATGACCTTCACCAGATTTCCGCCGATCACCTGTGTCGACAACGCGTCAATCACAGCCGATTTTTCGGTGCCAATAAAATCTGTTGAGACCAGCGGCTCCTCAGTATAGCCCAACACCTTGCCCATCCAGCCGTCGCTTTCCGAGGCCTCTTTGAAGGCAGCGTTAAGCTCCTCAACCGTGGTATCCTGCTCCAACTCAGCGGTCAGGTCCACGACAGAGACGGTCACCACCGGCACCCGGAACGCCATACCATCAAAGCGGCCTTCCAGATCAGGAATGACCAGCGATACAGCCTTGGCTGCGCCCGTGGTGGTGGGGATGATGTTGATGCCTGCCGAACGCGAACGGCGCAGATCCTTGGAAGCCATATCCAGAATCTGCTGACCGTTGGTATAGGCATGTACCGTGGACATCAGCGCCCGGCGCACGCCAAAGCGGTCGTTCAACACCTTGGCCGCTGGGGCCAGGGCGTTGGTCGTGCAGCTGGCATTGGAAATGACGTGATGATTATCTGGATCATACGTCTCCTCATTGACGCCCAGCACAAAAGTAGCGTCCACACTTTTGCCGGGTGCGGAAATCAGCACTTTCTTCGCGCCGGCCTCCAGATGGGCTGCCGCCTGGTCGCGCTCGCGGAAAATACCTGTACACTCCAATACAATATCCACCCCCAGGTCGCCCCACGGCAGTCTGGCCGGATCCCGCTCAGCGTAGCTCTTCAGCTTCTCGCCGTCAACGTAGAGGTCACCATCGCGTACCTCTATTTCACCGGGGAAGCGGCCGTAGGTGGAATCATACTTCAACAGATGTGCATTGGTCTTCACATCCATCAAGTCATTAATGGCCTCAACATCCAGTACATCTCGATGCTTCTCGTAAATAGCTTTGAACACCTGGCGGCCGATGCGGCCAAAGCCATTAATACCAACTTTTACTGCCATTCAAACTCTCCTTTCCGTAAAACAGAACCGATCTGACTTTGAATTATACAAGCAGGATACAGCGGGCAGTTATGCCAAAGATAACCTGGTGCGTGTGAATATCCTCACAAGGACAGTTACCGCTAAACGTCCTCTTCCAGAACGCGACGCACAACTTCGGCAAGCTTGTCACTATCATGCCGCCACGGGCGCTCTTCGTCAACCAGATCAGTCTGGATCAGCCGCGTTCTACCGGTTCGAGACTCTGGCCACGGCGGCTTAACGAACACGGTGTTGCCCACCCTTTCCACCGGCACATTCAAATTGCTGTTGGCAACCACAAAATCGAGGAACTCCGCTCCCACTTCGCCCACAACCACGTCCACATGGTCGGCGACCGAATAGTGGTCAGTTTCACCCGGCTGAGTCGCCAGGTTACAGACATAGACCTTGCGCGCTCGAGTATGGCGCAATGCCTCTGCCACATCCCGCACCAGAAGGTTGGGCAAGATGCTGGTATAGAGGCTCCCCGGACCGATAACGACCAGGTCGGCCTGCAAAATCGCCTGCACCGCGGGAGGATAGGCCCGCGCCCCGGCCGGGTCGAGGTAGATGCGCTCAATGCGGCCGCCCGCCTCGGGAATAGCCGACTCGCCAACTACGCGCTGAACGGCTCCATTGCCCTCCGCCACGCGCACATCAGCAATCAACGTTACCTGCTCCAGGGTGGATGGCAGCACCCGGCCGCGCATGGCCAGCACTCGTTCCGCCGCCAGCAGCCCCTCATCGAAGCTGCCCGTCACCCCTGCCAGGGCAGCCAGCAACAGGTTACCGAAGGCGTGGCCTGCCAGCTCCCGCCGCCCATTGTCATTGAGATTAGAGCCGAAGCGATATTGCAGAACCTGCGTCATCAACGCCTCATCCTGCGAGAGAGCCGCGATATTGTTGCGGAAATCGCCGGGCGGCAACAGGCCCAACTCCTCTCGCAGCCGCCCGCTGCTCCCACCATCGTCGGCGACGGTCACAATGGCCGTGATGTTGCTGGTATACTGCTTCAACCCTCGCAGCAAGGCAGGCAATCCCGTTCCGCCACCGATGGCCACGATGTGCGGCCCCCGGTTACGGCGCGAGTGAAAGTAAAGGGAAGCAGCCAGCGAGTCACCCGGCCGGCGAAAAGGCTCCAGCAAGTTTGAGCCCAGGCGCAGGATGGCGATGACCACGAACAGTCCACCGGCCAGCAGCGGCACAATGATGCGCCATGGCAACGGCAGAAAGCCGAGCATTAGCCAGTTGAAAATCCGCTCGCTCAACAGGCCCGTGCGAAAACCGGTAACCAGAATATACATGAGGCCCATACCCACGAGCGCCGCACCGGCAATCAGCAACAGCAACCAGCGCTTGATGCCCATGCCCGGCGATAACCAGCGTTGCGTCGATTGTAGGTAAGAACGTGCTCTGCTCATCTATGCCTCTATCTCACTGAGTGGCTCGCCTCTCATCATTCTACCTCGTCGCCATAGCAGCTCAAAGCCTTGGCGAGCCTCATTTCGCTGTGTTATCATCAAAATTGGACTTGTACTATCTGCTCTTATAGAACAACCACAACCATAGGATAAGAAGATGCGCACCGTATACTGGGATTATGACAACGACACTGTAAAGATGATTGACCAGCGCCTGCTGCCCTTCAGCCTGGAAATTGCCGAGTTTGACGATTTTCGCGAAGTGGGGCGAGCCATTACCGAAATGTACGTTCGCGGCGCACCAGCCATTGGCGCTGCGGCTGCCTTTGGCATGGCCCTGGCCGCACGACAGAGCGAGGCCACCAGCCGCGAGGCGATGTTGGCCGACCTGCAGGCAGCCGGCGACATTTTGAATGAGGCGCGACCCACGGCCGTTAACCTCTCCTGGGCCGTACGCCGCCAGCTCAAAACAGCCGCCGATGAAGCGCTTGATACGCCCGATGCCATTCGCAATGCCTTGCTGGAAGCAGCGCAACGAATTGCCGATGCTGACGTCGAGCTGAACAAGCGGATGGGAGCCTACGGAGCTGAGCTGGTTCCCGACGGCGCTACCATCCTGCACCACTGTAATACCGGTGCGCTGGCAACTGTGGACTGGGGCACGGCTCTGGGCGTCATTTTCTCGGCGCATGAGCAAGGCAAGAACATTCATGTGCTGGTAGACGAGACACGGCCGCGCCTGCAGGGTGCGCGCCTCACCGCCTGGGAGCTCCAGCAGCGCGGAATTCCGTTCGACATCATCGCCGATAACGCCGCGGGCCATTTCATGCGCACAGGTCAGGTTGACATCGTACTGGTCGGCTCCGACCGTACCGCGGCCAACGGCGACGTCGCCAATAAGATCGGCACCTACAAACTGGCCGTCGTCGCCAAAGAGAACGGCGTGCCCTTCTACCCCGTCGTACCTACCAGCACCATCGACCTGGAGCTGGCGCACGGCGACCTGATCCCCATTGAAGAACGCTCCCAAGATGAAGTGCTTTGCGTCGCCGGGCAGAACATTGCGCCGGAAGGGGCCACTGCTCGCAACCCGGCCTTCGACGTCACGCCCTACCGTTATGTCACCGGCATCGTGACCGAGGTCGGCGTCGTCTACCCGCCCTTTGTCAAGAACCTGCGCGAAGCAGTTCAGAAAGCAGAAGCGGAAAACGGCTAAGTAGTCATAATGAGTGACATCCCAGTTGTAATCCTCTGCGGGGGCCAGGGTACGCGCATGCGTGGCAACACCCTGACGAAAAAGGAGCTTGTCGAAATCGGCGGGCGTCCGGTCATCTGGCACGTGATGCGTATCTTCTCAGCACACGGCATGGACCGCTTCATCCTTACGCTCGGTTATCAGGCTGAGCAGATCCGGCGCTATTTCCTGGAGTATGAAGCGATGCACCGCGACTTCACAGTGCAGTTGGGCGAGCCATCCAACCACCAGAATCAGTCGCAAATTGAGTTTCACAGCAGCGTGGACCACTCACCCTGGGAAGTGACCCTGGCCGACACCGGGCTACACACGGAGAAAGGCAGCCGCATCGCACGCGTCGCGCCCTACCTGCGCGATGCGGAACGTTTCTTCGTCTCTTATGGCGATGATGTTTCCGACGTAGATCTGACGGCGTTGATTGAGTTCCATTGCAGCCACGGCCGCCTGGCGACAGTGACCAGCGTCCAGGTCGATTACCAATATGGCATCCTGGAGCTGGGCGATGGCGGCAAGGTGCTGGCCTATCACCAGTACCCGCGCCTAAACCACTGGATAAACGGCGGCTTCATGCTCTTCGAACGGCCGGTGCTGGATCTCTTTGCCCAAAGCGAGGAGGTGCGGCTGGAATCAGATGTGCTTGTGCAGCTGGCCGAACAGGGCGAGCTAATGTGCTACCAGCACCGCGGTTTCTGGCAATCGATGAATACGATGAAAGACAACATGTTGCTAGAAGAGCTGTGGCAATCAGGAGCGCCCTGGAAGGTCTGGTAAATGCGAATCCTGGTGACTGGCGCGACCGGTTTCATCGGCCGGCGCCTGGTGCCCTACCTGCTCGAGCAGGGTCATTCGGTCGTTGTCCTGGCGCGTGAAAGCTATGGTATGGGCTTCCCCTTTCCCCCGCCCCTCTCCGAGCTACGCCCACAGTTCCACGCCGTCTATGCCGATCTGCGTAATTACCAGCTGACAGCTCGCGCCGTCGAGGAAGCAGCGGCAGATGCTGTCTTTCACCTGGCCGCCGCTGGCGTCACCAATCCCTTCCTGCCTGTCGAGACGGCCTTGCGCCACAACGTAAACGGCACGCTGAACCTGCTGCGCGCCTGTTTTGAGAAACAGGGCATGGATGGCCCCTTTATTGTCGCGCGTACCCCAGGCGAAGAACAGCCGAGCAATACCTATGCCGCCAGCAAAGCCGCCGCCTGGCAATTCTGCGATATGTACAGCCGGTCCGCTGGCTGGCCCATCCTCGGCGCTACCGTCTTCCAGGCCTACGGCAGCGGGCAACCGCCGAACACCCTGGTCCCCTCCGCTGCGCGTGCAGCGCTCAATGGCGAGCCGTTTCCCATGACTTCAGGGGAACAGAAAAAAGATTGGATTTACATTGAGGACGTCGTGCGGGGGCTGGTTGCTGTGCTGGAGACAGAGTTGCCGCCGGGCATCACGGTTGAACTTGGCACGGGCCAGGCAACAAGCGTACGCGCCGTCGTAGAGAAGATCTTTGCCCTGGCCGGTGGCGGAGGGCAGCCGCAGCCCGGAACGCTGCCCGACCGGCCTGGCGAACCGGAGGAGCAAATCGCTGATTCAGAGCGTACCAGACGGCTGGTAGGCTGGCGGGCGAGCTACACTCTGGAGGATGGATTGCAGGAATTTCTGACGACTTTTTCTCGTTAGTACCACGGGTTTATCACTAATGGCCCATTGCCTATCCGCTTCCCCAGCCGCTAGAATCAACTTGACACAGAGACCTGTTCCGGGCCTTCCATTGACTCTCTGCTTAGCTCCCCCGGACAGCACTGCCCTTAACCACCACGACACCGCGCCCTATCTATTGCGCGTCGAGCAAGAGGAGAATATCCATGCGCCCTCAGGGTCTGCAGCATAGTGAGACGAAAAGGATTCTCGACAGAGCAAAGCGATTTCTAGCAGAAAACGCAGTCAGGCCACATGCCGAGCTTCCCGATCCAGCTACTGCATCGCAACAATGGATCGCTATCCTGTTCATAGAGATTCATGTCAGCAGCAATGACTATGAAATTAAGAGCGAAGACGTGGCGCAAGCCTTCGCTCACTACATTCAGCTTGCAAAACAGCAAATCAACGCCAGCAATGGCTACATCGTTGGCGAAGGGGAGCATATCGTGCTGGCCATGTTCCGCGACCACACTGCCGAGGACGTCATCCGTGCTGGCACTGAGGCCGCCGTGACCCTGATGAACCTGCTGACTTCCCAAAATAAAAAACGGCTGGCCCAGGATCTGGTGCCGTTCCGCATTGGAATCGGCCTTGACAGCAATGCCATTTCTGTAACCCCCAATTCCCCTGAGATCAGTAACATCGGCCTGGAAGCGTGCATCAGACAGGCGCGTAATCTCTGTGACTTGAACCGGCAAACCCCTTTTCCGGCCATTTTCATCAGCCAGAATACTGCTTCCCGCCTCAATGGACGGCGATTCTACACCGTTCAGGACCTGGGTGATGTGACAATTCAGAGAACGGGCGAGACGCTTGCCGTCTACGCTTTGATGCCGGGCGACAATGCCAGAAACCAGTAATCCCGGTAAAAAATAGGCCGGCCCTCTTCGCTGCCGGCCTACTCCCCTTTTCACTTTTCTTCCTGACTTTGAGTACGTTCCAGGCTTAGCCCGCTGACTTCACCGCGATCCGCTTGCGCATCTGCTTTGCATCTTCGCGCTTGGGTATCGTTATCTTCAACACGCCTTTGTCAAAGTTCGCCTCAATACCCTCTTCGTCGATGGCCTCATGGGGCAGAGGAATGGTGCGGCGGAAGTAACCATAGGAACGCTCGCGCCGGTAGAAGTTTTTCTTCTCGTCCTCTGACTCCTCTTTCTTTTCGCCCGTAATGGTCAGGCCGTCCTGAGAAAGGGAGACATCAATATCCTCTTCCGACATTCCGGGCAGTTCCACAGTCGCCTCAATCGCATCGTCGCTCTCCGAGACGTTCATCGAAGGAGCGAACTGGCTTAACCACGAGCCATCATCAAAACCACGGGTCAAGTCGGTTGAGCTTTCAAAATCGCGGAAGAAATCTTCAAACAGGCGATCCATCTCCCGCCGCATCATCTGAAATGGGTTGTTGTCACGGCGGCGGATAGCTGTTCGGTTTCTCCAGGGTACCAGATCACTAACGTTCATCGTAAACCTCCTCAACTATTTGCTCATTACGAGGCTTCACAGACCCCGCCCCTCTACAACAAGATTACCCGGTCGCCTTTACTTCAATACGGCGTGCTTTCATCTCCTCTGCCTTGGGCAGCACCAACTTCAGGACACCATTCTTCATCGAGGCTTCGATGCCCTGGCGGTCCACCTCTTCGGAAAGGGCGAAGGTACGCTCGTAATCACCCACGCGATACTCGCGATAGGCCAGGCTCATATTCTCGGGACGGCTGTCATCTGTGTAGCCGCTAATTGTCAAGATGTTCTTTTCCAATATGATGTCGACGCCCTCTTCGCTGACACCGGGCATATCGACCATCATTACTACGGAATCATCGGTTTCGTAGATATCGACCCGTGGGGTGAAGACACGACGGTTGCGGGTCCGTTCTGTGTGTTCCATTTCTCGTGCTTCCTGCCTCTCAAGAACTGCCTCTGCCATTGTCTAAACCTCCTACATCTCTAAATCGACTTCAGTTCACTTTTGCTACCAACTTAGACCGACTACGCTGTGGAAACCGAAATCTTTTTCGGTCTATCCTCGGCCGCGCGTGGCAAGCGCACTTCCAACACGCCGTGCCGGAAATTGGCTTCCACATTTTCAGCATCAATTCGGAACGGCAGTTGCATAGTACGGCTAAAGTTACCCTGCCAGCGCTCCTGGCGGTGATACCTGACGTCGCCGTCATCAGCCTGTTCTGTTCGGCGTTCACCGCTCAGGGTCACGCTGTCGCCGACAATAGAAACGTCAAGTTCCTCCGCTTCCACACCGGGCAATTCAGCCATCACCAACACACTCTCCTCATCTGCCCAAATGTTGATAGGTGGAAAGCTCCCTAAAGTACCGGGCACAAAATCATTCACGATGCGGTTCATTTCACGCTGAAGACGATCAAACTCACGCCAAAAAGAGCGTCGTCCGTTGTTTTGCCACAACATGTCGCTTCCTCCATCTTTATATTCTGTTTTCATTGCATTCGTAGGAATGTACGTTGCCGAGCATTACCAATTCGACTCCGACTTTGCCCGCGTTCACAGCAACCCGACCAAATCTCGGACCGAATTCTCCCCATCAACCATCAACCATCTTCATTGATCAATGTAAGCAGCCTTTGTTAGATGGAAGTTAGATAGCTGCAAGAATTTCATAAGCGAGTGCCTGCCCCTCATCTCTCTTCTATTGCCTATCACGTTCACCATGATATAATGCGAGCGGGTCTTTTAATCCCATCTTAAAGTCCTATCGCGAGCCATCTCTAATGAGGGAGGATAGTGAGCGACACTATCATTTCGCAGCGCACTGAAACGAGTTCCTCAGCTTCCCCTAGAAGCTCTACAACAATCTTGACTGGACGAAGAGGAGCACGTATCCGTGAGAGTTTGCTTGCCTACGCACTCCTGCTGCCTGCTTTTATCATCATCTTTACCTTTGGCATCTTTCCGCTTGCCTTCTCGGCCTACGAAAGCACCTTACGCGGGCTGAACCGTATCGTCGGCACATACGATGGCATGGGCAATTATGTCAGGGCCATTGGTGACCTCGCCTATGTTCTGGGCTTCTGGATGGCGATCGCCTTCGTCGTTCTTGGTGTCCGCAGACTGTTCGCTGTACGAGAGCTGCGCAACAATCACGGCGATAATCCGGCTCCGTTCGCCTTACCCGCCATCATCATGGCCGCAGGCCTGGCGCTTTTCACCCGCTTCTTCTTCGGCACACTGCCCGAAATTCTGGGAATCGCCGACAAAATGCGCGTAGCACAGCGCGCCGGCGAAGGCACACCCGGAGAGCTGTTCCGGCGCTTCCTGGGCGAGACGTTCATGATGCCCGAAGTGCAGAGCGCCCTCTGGCTGTCCATCGGCGTCCTCGCTTTGGGCACAGTGGTAACCGTCGCCGTCTTCCGCCTGCTGCCAGAAAGCAAGCATCACTCTGAGTATTACAGCGGCTTCTTCGAGGTGGCCGTCCTCTTCATGCTGGCTGTGGGATTGGCCTGGTTCACCTGGCTCGGTGTACAGGATGCCTACGCTGCCGCGCTGGAAGGTGGGGCTGAACTGGCCCTCTGGTCGCAAATCCTGACTATCAGCGCCGGCATCGTGCTGCTCGGCTTATCATGGCTGGTCTGGCGCGGCGGTAACCCAGAAGAAAGCAATCGCCGGCTGGTTCTGCGCCTGGCAGCTATGGTGCTGCTCATCATCAGCGCCTGGATTCTCATCGGTGAGGTTCCACGGGCGGCGGCAAATGGCGATAGCAAGTGGTGGAGTGGTTTGCTGAACACCGTCTACTATTCGGCAGGTTCCATCCCGCTGCAGATGATCATCTCCTTGATGTTGGCCAGCTTCCTTTTCCAGAACATCAAGGGCAAGTCACTCTTCCGCGTCATCTACTTTCTGCCATACATCACACCAACCGTTGGTGCGGCGGCCATCTTCCGCATCCTGTTTTCGGGGCGTGTGGACGCGCCCATGAATCAGGTTGTGACCTTTCTGGGCTTCAACACCCTGGGCTGGCTAAACGAGCCGACTGGTGTGGTCCAGTTGCTTGTTGGCAAATCAATCTCACTTCCGACGTGGGCTGCGGGACCCAGTCTTTCGCTCGTCGTCATCATCATTTTTGGCGTCTGGACGTTCATCGGCTTCAACACCGTCATCTTCCTCGCCGGCCTGGGTGCTATTCCCTCCTCGCTCTACGAGGCGGCTTCCATCGACGGCGCCGGTCGCTGGGCGCAGTTCCGTCACGTCACACTGCCCCTCCTGTCGCCAACCATCTATTTCCTGACACTGTATGCTGTCATCGGTACTTTTAAAGCGTTCAACCACATTTACGTCTTGCGCAGTCCGGCTGCGCTCGGTACAGCTGATACAGTCAGCGTCGTCATCTTCGATGCCATGAAGCGCGATACCCGTTATGGATACGCCGCCGCGCTGGCCATCTTACTCCTGATCATCGTGATGCTCCTTACAGTCGTAAACAATCGATTTGCAAGCAGGCGAGTGTTCTATGGCTGATACTTCTGTTATGCCACCCAGGCGTCCATCTAGTAGCCAACTACACCCCGAAACGCAGCGCGTAGATGTTGGTAAAGTGATGATTTACACCATCCTGATCATCGGGGCCGCCATTGCCATCATTCCCTTCTTATTTACGATCAGCATGTCTCTGATGAACCTGACCGAAGCAACCGGGCGCACCTGGTTGCCTCGAACGCCACAGTGGCATAATTATATCCGCGCCTGGACCGAAGCTGATTTTGGGCTTTACTTCTTTAACAGTGTGAAGATTGCAGCGATCACCGTCGGCGGGCAGGTCGTGTTCTGTACGATGGCTGCCTACGCCTTCGCCCGCATGGAGTTCCCCGGCAAGGACTTCCTCTATGCCCTGCTCCTCTCCACCCTGATTCTACCTGAGGCCATCACCTGGGTGCCTAATTTCATTACCGTATCCTGGTTAGGCCGCGTCACCCCGATAGCCTGGATCAACAACTGGCCCGCGCTAACCATTCCCTTCATGGCCAGCGCCTTCAGCATCTTGCTCTTACGCCAGTTTTTCCAACAGATCCCAGAAGAGCTATGGGATTCGGCCCGTATCGACGGAGCCGGGCACATTCGCTATCTAATACAGGTAGTGGTCCCCCTCTCCAAAGCAGCTCTGGTCACCGTTATTTTGTTTAGCTTCATCGGCTCCTGGAATGCCCTGGCCTGGCCCTTGCTGGTGACGACCACTCCAGATTGGCGGCCTATTTCCTATGGCCTGCTCAACTTCCTGGACGAAGCGGGTGCCCAACAGCATCTTCGCATGGCCGGTGCTGTCATCACCATCATGCCGCTTATCATCCTATACTTCTTTACTCAGAGACAATTCACTGAAGGAATTGCCACTTCTGGATTAAAAGGATAAGCAACGAACAGATTGGCTGGTATGATGAGCATTGCCAGTATCAACAAAGGAGGTGGTGCCGGTCCATTTCAATTCCAGGGCGGATGTAGCCTCCGGATTCAGACCCCGGTTCCGGTGCTTAAGACCGCTCATTGATACAATGGTTAATCAACGTCGTTTTCATGTCACAAATTCAGTGTGCCCCCCTTACCCGGCGCTATGCTATATGTGACATCTTGTTAACTATCATATTGTGATTGGAGGAGAAAATGTCCGAACGTAAATGGATAAAGTGGGCGCTTTTACTGGCCCTCATTGTCCCCTTGTTGCTAGTGGCTTGTGGTGGCGGTACGCAGGAACCAACGACCGCCCCTCCGACTACGGCTGCCGAAGAACCGGCAGAAGAACCCGTGGAAGAGCCAATGGAAGAACCCGCAGAGGAACCCACCGAAGAAGCGATGGAAGAACCCATGGAAGAGCCAACGGAAGAACCGGCTGCTGAAGAAGAGCCGGCTGACGAAGGCGAAGAGCCTGTCGCCTCTGGCGAGGGCATGCCCACCATGATGGGTATCACGGAATGTACCGTCGCTGAAGACGGCCCCTTCGCCGGTGTTGATCCCAGCGGTGTGCAGATTTCCTGGTGGCACCAGCACACCGGTGTCCGCGAAGAACGGTTAATCCCCATGATTGAGGACTTCAACAACGAGAATGCCTGTGGCATCACTGTTGAGCCTCTGAACCAGGGTGGTTACGACGAAATCCGCGATCTGGTCAACGCCAGCATCAGCGCTGGTGACCTGCCGGCGGCTCTCATCGTTGGTTACCAGAACGACCAGGCCTTCTACGCGTTAAACGACGCTCTGATCGACCTGGAACCGGTCGTGAACGATCCGCACTGGGGTCTGAGCGCGGAAGACATCAACGACTTCTACCCCGCCTTCTGGGAGCAGAGCGTCCACCCCGCCTTTGACAACCAGCGCCTCGGTTTCCCGCCCAACCGCTCTATGGAAGTTCTGTACTACAACCAGACCTGGTTGGAAGAGTTGGGCTTTGATGGACCACCGCAGACGCCCGACGAATTCCGTGAGATGGCCTGTGCCGGCGCCGAAGCTCGTGGCGATGGCACTGGTGGTTACATCCTCCGCGACGACGCCTCGTCTGTCGCTTCCTGGACCTACGCCTTCGGCGGCGACATCCTGACCGAGGATGGAACAGGCTATGACTATGCCAACGACGCCACCGTGGAATCGATGGCTTTCCTCAAGCAGCTCTACGACGACGGTTGCGCCTACTTCTTCACAGAAGGGTTCCCCAATACTGAGTTTGCCGCCCGCCGGGCCATCTTTGCCCAGGGATCCAGCTCCGGTCTGCCCTTCTACGAGACCGACCTGCAAACCGTGGCCGACGAAGAAGGCCGCGAGGTTGATGAGTGGGGCGTTACCGCCATCCCCTACACCGGTGCGAATCCCAGCCAGAACATCTACGGCGCTGACGTGATGATCACCAACACCACGCCAGAGCAAGAATTGGCCGCCTGGATCTTCGTCAAGTGGTTCACCACGCCCGAGAACATGGCGCGTTGGGTCGAAATCAGCGATTACTTCCCCACCCGCGAGAGCGCCAGCCAGTACCTGGAAGGGTACGTGGAAGAGAACCCGCAGTGGGGTCAGGCAGCAGAAATGCTGGAGTTCAGCGCTTATGAGCCGCAGCTCATCTCCTATCAGGCTGTTCGCGATGCAGCCAGCCAGGCTTTCAACACCGTCATGAACCTGCCGGCCGGCGCTACCGCAGACGACATCCGTCCCGTCCTTGAGGAGCTGACTGATTTTGCCAATGCTCAGCAAGAAGAGCTGATGCAGGAACTTGAGTAGGTTCTGAATGGCAGCTTACGAGCGGATAGCCGCAGGCTATTAGCCGTAGCTACCAGCTGTAAGTATTAATAATCAATAGAGAGCGGGTCAGGGCTAGGCCCTGACCCGCTCTTTTCAGGTAGACCCTGTGAATCAAGAACAACCACAAAACGATGTAGCTGCACTGCTGGCTCTTGCCGAACAAGCCGCCCGCGAAGCTGGCGCCCTGTTACGTGAGCAATGGCGCCAGCCGCAGCAGGTACAGCATAAAGGGTTTCGTGATTGGGTCACAGCCGCCGACTTCGCATCGCAGGCTCTCATCGTTGAGCGCATTCTGACCACATACCCCGACCATGGCTTCCTTCCCGAAGAAGAGGCGCCCGAACTTGCCACCAGCGGCGATATCATCTGGATTATTGATCCCGTCGATGGCACCAGTAACTTTAGTCGCCAGCAGCCTAACTTCTGCATCTCGATTGCTGCCACCAGCGAAAGCCAGGTACTGGCAGGCGTCATCTACGATCCGGTGCGTAATGAGCTGTTTGCCGCCAGCCAGGGTAACGGCGCCACGCTGAATGGGGAGCCAATGACCGTCAGCAATATCGGCGACCCTCTGGCCTCCATCGTCGCCTTCGACTGGGGCCATTCACCCGAGAAGCGCCAGGAGACGCTCGATATCTTGCAACGCATAGGCCACGAGGTCCACAGCTTTCGCGCCCTTGGCTCCGCCGCATTGGCCCTGGCCTGGCTGGCTGCCGGCCGCCTCGACGCCTACTTCAACAACAATATCAAAGCGTGGGATCTGGCAGCAGGCTTGCTCCTGATTAACGAGGCCGGCGGACGCTGCACAGACTCACAACATGAACCTTGTTCTCCACTTGCACCAGGTGGCTATACCGTCGCCACGAACGGCCAACTACACGATTGGTTTCAGGCGCTGATCTTCGAGAGATAAGAGGAAGCATAGTACCCTCTTAAATACGCGCTCCAATTCGTGAATTTTTTGTCAAACGGCAGGGAGAACAGTAAAATCCTATACTGACCGCTCTTTAATTTGCTCCCTCATTGAGTACATTATGCGATGGCCCCCCTACAAACACGTTTTCTTTGATTGTGACTCCACTTTAACGACCGTCGAAGGTATCGACGTGCTGGCTCAGGCTGCCGGCAAGCAATGGCGCGTGGAAGTGTTGACCCGCGCGGCCATGGATGGCGATCTCGATTTGCAAGAGATTTACGACAAGCGGCTGCTGGCCGTAAAGCCCACGCAGGCGCAGATTAACGCCATTCGCCAGGTTTACAAGCAGAATGTGGTGGAAGATGCTGCTGCCGTGATTGCCGCCTTGCAAGAGCTGGGCCATGAAGTTTATATCATCAGCGGTGGCCTGGCCGAGCCGGTCATTGAATTTGGTGTTCACCTTGGAGTGCCCCGGGAAAACATTCGCGCTGTCGAAGTTTTTTATGACGAGCTTTCCGGCGCATGGTGGCATAACGACGTCACTTATCACGCAGCAAAGAGGTACCGTGACTTTGATGAAGGTGCCCTTACCGTCAGCGATGGCAAGGCTGAAATCGTACGGGAGTTATTGGCGGGCAAGCGAGGGCGATCGCTACTGGTTGGAGATGGCATCAGCGATCTCTACGCAGGGGGGGCAGTCGATCTCTTCGTTGGTTTTGGCGGTGTAGTCAAACGGCAGCGCGTATTGGACGAAGCGGAGTGCTTTATTCACAGCAGCTCTCTGGCTCCCCTACTCGCCGTTGCCACGGGACCCGCCATGCTTACATCGCTGAGCGCCCCCTTACGCTCGGCGCTCATGGACAAAATAAACAATCTAATTAACTCAGGAGCAGTAACATTTCAAGATGAGCGACTCAGTCAGAAATTCAGACAAGCACATCAAGCTGTTTATTCCCGGACCCACTGAAGTCCGACCCGAAATCCTCGATGCACAGGCGCAGTGGATGGTTGGCCATCGTATGCCGGAAGCTGCCGACCTTTATGCCAGCATTCAGGAAAAACTCCGCCCAGTCTTCTACACCGACCAGCGTGTCTTCATCGCCGCCTCCTCCGGCACCGGTTTCCAGGAGGCCTCCGTCCGCAACTGTAGTAAGAAACGGGTGCTGAACTGCATCAATGGCGCCTTTGCCGCGCGCTGGCGCGAAGCGACCGAAGCCAACGGCAAGGATAATGACATCCTGGAGTTCGAATGGGGCCAGCCCGTACTCGCCGAAGCAGTTGTCAATAAGCTGCAGGAAGGCGACTTCGACGCCGTGACCATCGTCCACAACGAGACGAGTACCGGCGTCACCAGCCCCATTGACGAGATTGCAGCGGCGATTCGCAGCCTGCCTAACGGCGAAGAAATTATGATTATGGTAGATTCCGTCAGCGGCCTTTCTGGGGCGCGCCTTGAGTTTGACGCCTGGGACCTGGACGTTGTCTTCACCTCCAGCCAGAAAGCATTTGCCTTACCGGCTGGTCTGGCCTTCTGCGCTGTCTCCGAACGCGCCATGCAACGCGCCAGCCAGGTTGAGAACCGCGGCTACTACTTCGATTTTCTGCTGCTTGACAAATATTACCAGCGCCACCAGACACCGGCTACACCAGCCATTTCCCTGCTCTACGCGCTCGACCGCCAACTGGAAGACATGATGGCCGAAGGGATGGAAAACCGCTTTGCGCGCCATCTGGCCATGCGCGATAGAACGTTGCAGTGGGCCGGCAGCCGCGGCTTCTCCTCCTATGCAGCCGCCGGTTACGAGTCACCCACTGTAACCTGCCTTAACAACGACCGCGGCATCGACATCGCCGCGCTCAACAAATACCTGCGCGAACAGGGTATGATCATCTCTAACGGCTATGGCCCCCTGAAGGGCAAAAACTTCCGCATCGCTCACATGGGCGACACGCAAATAGAAGATCTAGAAGAGCTGTTTACAGCCATCGACCAGTTCCTGGAATAGAGAAGGATTCCGATGTACCGCATTTTAATCAGCGACAAACTAGGAGAGGCCGGACTGGAAAGACTTGACCAGGCCTCGGATGTCTCTTACGACCTCAAAACTGGCCTGAGCAAAGAAGAGCTTCTGGCCATCATTCCCGAATACGACGCCCTGATCGTGCGTAGCGGCACCCGCGTGGACGAAGACGTCATTGCGGCCGGCGAATGCCTGAAAGTGATCGGTCGCGCTGGCATGGGCGTTGATAATATTGACGTGCACGCCGCAACCATGCGTGGCGTCATCGTCATGAACACGCCAGCGGCAAACAGCGTGGCCACAGCCGAACAGGCAATGGCCCTGATGCTGGCTCTGAGCCGCCACACCGCCACGGCGCACGCTTCCGTGAAAGAGGGTGAGTGGCGCCGCTCCGAATTCGTTGGCGTCCAGCTCTACGGCAAAACGCTGGGCATCATTGGCTTTGGCCGCATCGGCCGCCTCGTGGCCGAACGAGCACAGGCCTTTGGCATGGAAATCATTGCCTATGACCCTTTCGTCTCCGAAGAAGTGGCGCGCGAAATGGGTATCACGCTTGTCGATCTGGATGATCTACTGGCCCACTCTGACTATATCACCCTGCACACCGCTGCCACGCCAGAAACGGAAAAGATGATCAACGCCGAGGCTATCGCCAAGATGAAGGACGGTGTGCGCCTGGTTAACACGGCACGCGGGAAGCTGATTGACGAGCAAGCACTCGCCGAGGCGCTGAAAAACGGCAAGGTGCTGGCAGCCGCCGTCGACGTCTACAGCTCCGAACCGCCGCTAGATAACCCGCTCATCGACCTGCCCAACGTGCTACATACCCCTCACCTGGGCGCCAGCACCGTAGAGGCGCAACGCGATGTCGCCACGCAGATTGCAGACCAGGTGTTGGACGCCTTGCGCGGCGCAGATTTCCGCAACGCGGTGAACGTGCCTTTTGCCGGTGGCCCTGGGTTCGCCGCTGTGCGACCCTATATGGAGCTGGCAGAAAAGATGGGCGCCTTGCAGATGGCTCTGGCCTCTGCCCCCATCACCCGCGTTGATGTGGAAGTGCGCGGCGAAGAAGTCGACCAACTGGTGCGCCCTGTGGCCGCCGCCCTGCTGAAAGGGCTTCTGGGCCACTGCGCGGACCATCCGGTCAACTATATCAGCGCTCCGGTTCTGGCGGAGGAACGGGGAATCGCTATCTCCCAAAAGAGCGGCGTCTCCGATGCCAACTACCCCAACCTCATCTCCTGCAAAGCCCATTGGGATGGCGGTGAACGCGTCATTTCTGGCACGCTTTTTGGCGGCAGCAAACCGCGTATCGTGCAGGTAGATAACTACCATCTCGATGCCAATCCGGAAGGTGTCATTCTCATCATGCAAAACCGCGACGTTCCCGGCGTCATCGGCCAGGTGGGCACCATACTGGCTGCCTATGACGTGAACATTGGCGAGTGGCGCATGGGCCGCCATGAACCGGGCGGCGAAGCGCTGTCCTTCATCAACCTCGACAGCGAGCTGCCAGAAGCAGTTCTCGGCGCACTGGAGAAGATCCCTGCCGTTACCAATCTGCAGCTAATTACGCTATAGCATCAGGAGGGCGCAGCACCAGACGGCCATGCTAATGCCGGGC
>CAZRTM010000011.1:0-24509 GCA_964602995.1 uncultured Ardenticatenaceae bacterium | reverse complement strand
CTCTCCCCCATGACACTGATCCTTGCCCTGGCTCTTGGTGTGCTTACCGGCTTCCTGCTCCGCCGCTTCCATAAACCACATAAGGTAGCCAACGCCGCCACCCACGCCACCATCTACGTACTCCTCTTCCTCCTGGGCCTGGCGGTTGGCGGCAACGCCGCCATTGTCAACAACTTGCACCGCCTGGGGCTACAGGCGCTGATGCTCACGTTGGGTAGCGTCCTGGGTAGCGTTGCTCTTTCAGCCCTGCTCTACCGCTACTTCTCCAACATCGTGACCGGCAATGAAAAGTAGCTTTCTGGTGCTGGTCTGCTTTGCCGCCGGCCTGCTGGCCGGTTCAGCAGCGCTCCTTCCGCGCTGGCTGCACCATCCCGACGCCACTTTCTATGTGCTCCTTTTCTTGCTATTTCTCGTCGGCGTTACTATCGGCGGCGATGCTAATACCTGGCAATTTCTACGCCGCGTCCATCTGCGCCTGCTACTCGTTCCCCTCTCCATCATATTTGGCTCGTTGCTGGGTGTGGCCCTCTTCTCCCTGCTCCTGCCCACCATCAGCCTGCAAGATTCTTTGGCCATCGGCGCCGGGTTTGGCTATTACAGCCTCTCCAGCATCGTCATCACCGAGCTACGCGGCCAACAGCTAGGCGTCATCGCGCTGCTGGCCAACGTCTTTCGCGAGCTTCTGACGCTGCTCTTCACGCCGCTGCTGGTGCGCTACTTCGGCAGTCTGGCCCCCATCGCCTCTGGCGGCGCAACGGCCATGGACACCACCCTGCCCATCATCAGCCGTTTCGCCGGGCCACAATATACGGCCATCGCCGTCTTCAGCGGCGTCGTTCTGACCCTGCTCGTACCGCTGCTCGTGACCTTCCTGTTGCTGCTATAAAAAAAGACGGGACCGCATTCTCACACGATCCCGTCTCGAAATCTTGACGGCTAAAAGTGGCGTCCGGCGCTCAGGCGTCCTGCTTCAGGTAAATGCGAACGCGCCGCGTCTCCCCTTCCCCCACGCTGTTGGTATAGACGGCGGCATGGTCGCGCAGCGCCATATGGATGATACGCCGGTCGTAGGCGGACATCGGCTCCAGGGTCACGGCCCTGTTGCGCTCCACAGCCTTATCGGCCATTCGCTGAGCAAGGCTGGTGAGCGCTTCCTTCCGCTGCTGGCGATAATTATCAACATCGATCAGGAAATCGGCGCGGCGGCGCATAACGTGCCCCGCCATCAGGCGCGCGATGTACTGGAAGTCGTTCAGCGCGTCCCCATGCGAACCGATCAGCCGGCCCAGGTCGTCGCCATGAACGTGAATGACGGTCATCACACGGCCGGTCTTGTCGTCCGCCTCTGTCTGTGTCACCGAGACCTGGGCATCATCATAGCCCATCTTATCCAGCAGTGTGCGCACGATGTCGCTGGCCACCTCGACCACTTCCACATCTTCAAAATCATCACCACTGCTGGGAGTCTCCGAACGCTCCTCACCCACCTGGCGCAGCTCTTCAACAGAAGTTACTTCCGTGACAGGCTCTCTTTCAGGCATCGCGGGGGCCATCTCGGCCTGGGGCGCTGACTCAACGCGTTCTTCAGAAGGGGCGCTGGGCTGCTTTCGCGGCTCTGGCCGCGGCAGCGCAGTCAGGCGCACTGTTGCTTCGCGACTTCCCAACCCCAATAAGCCCTTGCGCCCTTCTTCGACGACCTCAATGATGACGTCCTTTCGCTCCAAACCCAATTCGGCGAGGCCGGCCTCAATAGCTTCCTCCACATCAGAACCATGTGCTTCAATGGATCGGACACTCATACTATTCTCCCTCTCTACTACTAACGGCGCTTACGTTTGGCACGTGATTTCTTGCTCTTCTGTTTCTTCTGTGAACCACCAGCTCCATCGCCATCAGCAGAGGCTGCATCGACGGATGCTGCTACTGACTCTTCCACGCCGTTCTCGCTTTCCTGCTCAATAACGGCCGGCTTATTACCGCCCTTCGCCTGCTGTGCAGACTCAGACATGCTTCGTTGCAAAAGCAGACCCTGCCCCACACCGATCAGGTTGGAAAGAATGAAGTAAAGGGAAAGACCAGCCGGGAACTGCAAAGAGAAGAAGCCGAACATCAGCGGCATGGTATACTGCATCGACTGCGTCATGCCGGCCATTGGATTCTCTTCTTGCTGCCCTTTCTTCTTATTCGGGTCGGCGTCCTTCTTCGGCTGCGGCGACAGCAGCTTCTGCTGCAAGAACGTGGTGGCCATGACCAGCACCGGCAGGATGAACAAAGGATCGGGCTGCGCCAGATTCATCCAATAGAACTGGTTGTCAATCGGCAACAAAGCAGTGAGGTCAATAAAATCATAGACCCGGTGCGTCAGCTCAAACAAAGCCTGCGGCGTGGAACCGAGAACAACGATGATGGCGCGGTATAGACCGATCAGAATGGGAAACTGAATCAGGAGCGGCAAACAGCCCAGAAGACTCTCGGCCGGATTGTAGCCGATCCTCTGGAACTCCTCCTGCATCTTTTGCGGATTGTCCCGGTACTTTTTCTGGATGGCCTGCACTTGCGGCTGCATCTCCTGCATGCGCATGCTGGCCCGTTGTTGGCGCAAGTTCAGTGGAAGCGTAAGCAGCCGAATAAGCAGCGTAAAGACCGTGATAGCCAGAAAAAAGTTGGTGCCCAGCAAATCGTACAGCATAAGCAGGGCATTTATCATGGGATTGAGGATGAAAAGGTCCCACATAAGTTAAATATTCCTCGACCTGATTCCGTAGGCGCTACTTAAAAAGGCTGCGCTCACACGTTCATTCATTAGCTTTCGCTTGGTAACGTCATGTCCCAGATCAGAGCGCCATTGTCAGCCTGATAGACCTGCATCATGGTTGCGCCTGCATTCTGGAAAATAACGACAATATTCTCATTTACCTGAACCGGCCCTGTGAAAATTGGAGCCGGCGTCTCACGCACCCAGAGCTCGTCGCCGCTCTCGGCATCCAATGCCACCAACTGGCCAAGACGCTCCTCTTCATCCCCTTCCGTTTCGCCCGCCGTCACATACAGGGCGCCATCCACATAGAGCGGCGCACTTTGCACCGCCCCAGCAACCGCATGCGTCCAGAGTTGTTCACCAGAATCAGCACTCACAGCGTAGATATTGCCATTGATGTCGCCATAGAAAACAGTGCCGTTACCCAGGGCCGGACTACCCCAGACCCAATTTTGGGCCTCGGCTGCCCACTGCTCTTCTCCTGTCGCCGCATCAAGCGCATGAACGGCGCGGTCAAAGCTTGGCACATACAACAGGCCATCATCCAGCGCCGGTCTGCTGGCAATCGAACCACTAAGCTCACGTTGCCACAACAACTCACCGTTGCTGGCGTCCAGAGCATAGACAAAGTTATCGAGTGAAGCGACGTAAACCGTCCCCTCATTATAGAGCGGTTGTGCCCAAATGCTATGACCGGTTTCAAATTCCCACTGCACGGAGCCATCTGCGGCGTCGAGGGCAAAGAGGTGGTTATCGGCTGTTCCGACAAAAACCTGGTCCTCCGTCTGCTCCGGAGGAGCCACAATACGGTCGAGCGCCACGCTATCAGCCGTCCACAGAACTGAGGGGCGCGTTGCTGCCTCTGCCGAGTACTCCAGCGCATAGATGGTTACAGTCGCTCGCGGCGAGAAGAGGCCGCCGGCGGCGCCGAAATCTCCGAGGATAATTCGATTCTCGTTCACACTTGGGGCTGCATAGAAGAGGAGCGAGGGGGATATCTCATCAGGGAAGGTCCAGAGCAAACTCTCTTCTGCCACATCAACGGCAGCCACTCCTACCCCGTACGCTGCAAAAACGCGGTCCCCCTGGGCAACCATACCAGGCCAGTTCTGACCGGCAACCTCCACACCACAGGCAGCCAGAAAGACGCTGGCAACAATCAGGACAAAGATAACCGGCTGCATCAACGGCCGTTTTGATGAGTACAAAGAGGAACCTCCGTCAGGGAACGGGGTCATAGCCTCCCGGATGCCAGGGATGGCAGCGAGAAATGCGTTTTACACCCAACCAGCCCCCTTTGATAAAGCCATACTTATCAATTGCTTCATAAGTGTAATGGGAGCAGGAAGGTGTAAAGCGGCAACTAGGAGGTGTGACCCGAGAAATTGTGTTTTGGTACAGACGTATCAGGAGCAGCGCGACTTTTTTCATTTATACACCATACTACCGCTGGTTCAGGATACCGGCCTGTGTTAATAATTGACAGACAGCGTTCTCAATTTCACTATAACTGGCTGCCGGTAGCCGGTCACGAACGATGAAGAGGCAATCCCAACCCGGATTGAGTTGGCTTAAGCGGCTTCGGAGTGCTTCACGCACCCGTCGTCTGGCCCGGTTTCTTACAACCGCATTGCCCACCCGCTTGCTAACCGAAATGGCAAATCGGCTGGTATCCTGATTGTTGGCAACGGTAAAGAGGAGAAGCAAAGGATGATGCCAGCGGCGTCCATGGTGACGCACATGGCGGATATCGGCGCTGCGCCTCAGTCGATATGGCTTTGGCAGCATCCTATGCCTTTCGCAAGGAGAATCAGCCTCCGCCGCTGCGCTTGCTGGCGCGATAGGCCTTGGCACGGCTGCCGTTCCAGTTGATTCGTTTTACGTGATTACTCATCTTAGCCGCCAGCCGGCGCCGGCCCCTTGCACGACGGGCCTTCAGCACCTCACGGCCACCCTTGGTTTTCATGCGAGCACGAAAGCCGTGGCGGCGCAGACGACGTCTCTTTTTCGGTTGGTAAGTGCGCTTTGGCATAATGTCATCTCCCAAAAAAACAAGGGCATAGAGCCCCATTTAATTATCACTTATAGATGAGGCAATTGCTTACCTCAGCGTCAGCACATTTACTGGCTTTGTTGGGTTCTTGAAGCTGTCAAGCTGCGTAACAAAGCAGCACGTAATTATAACGAGGCTGCCGAGTACGGTCAAATGGACTCAACTCTCTATACGCTCAATCTGTGCCCCGAGTTGCTGCAATTTCTGCTCCACCTGCTCATAACCACGATCAATCTGGTGAATATTATGGATCGTGGTGGTCCCGGTAGCACAGAGCGCGGCCAGCAACATGGCCATACCGGCGCGAATATCCGGGCTGGTAACCCCGGAAGGATTGGCATACAGTTCACACGGCCCCTGCACCAGCACCCGGTGCGGGTCACAAAGAACGATACGCGCCCCCATAAATTTCAGCTTGTCCACGAAGAAAAAGCGGCTCTCGTACATCCAGTCGTGCAATAGGACCGCGCCCCTTGCCTGGGTGGCGAGCACCACGGCGATGCTCATCAAATCGGGTGGGAAACCCGGCCAGGGCATCGGCTTAATCTCTGGGATCCGCCCACCCAGCGCGCTCTCGATGTTCATCGTCTGCTCAGGCGGCACCACAATATCCTCGCCGTCCACCTCCATTGAAACGCCCAGCCGCTCGTAGACCAGCCGGATCATGCGCAAGTCGTAAGGGCTGGCGTTCTTGATGCGCACCTGGCCGCCGGTGACCGCTGCCGCGCCGATGAAGCTGCCCACTTCCATAAAATCGGCGCCAATGGTGAACTCGCCGCCACCCAGTCGCTCAACTCCCCTGATCACAATGCGGTTCGTACCTATGCCTTCAATATCGGCGCCCAGGGAATTGAGAAAGTTACACAAATCGCGGACGTGCGGTTCGCTGGCTGCATTTTCAATCGTCGTCTCGCCATCGGCGAAAACGGCAGCCATTATCGTATTCTCTGTACCCGTCACGCTGGCCTCGGCCTGCAGCAAGTTACCGGCCCGCCGCAGAGAGTCGGCTGTGATGTGAAAGAGGGCAGCCTGCTCGTCCAGAACAACCTCTGCACCAAGCGCGCGCAGGCCCTGTACGTGCGTATCCAGCGGACGCCCACCGATGACGTCGCCGCCAGGAATGGGCAACGTAATGCGCCCTGTGCGCGCCAGCATCGGCCCTGAAAAGACAAAGGAGGCCCTGATGCGCCCGGCCAACGAGCGATCTAACGTCGTCTTCTTAATAGTGGCTGCGTGAAGACGCCAGCTATTTGGGCCCACCTTCTGAACATCTACACCCAGGTCGTCCAGGATACACAACGTGGTGCGCACGTCCTGAATCTCCGGAATATTGTGTAGAATGACCGGTTCATCAGTTAGCAAACAGGCGGGCAGCAGAGCCAGCGCAGCATTCTTGTTGCCGCTGGCCGTAATAGTACCATTCAACTGGCGCCCACCGTCGATTATAAACTTGCTCATGTACGGGGTCTCCGAATTGGGTCAGAAAAAAAGTGATGAAGCATTGTAGCCAGCCAACCCGGTGCGGGCAACCGCCAGGCTCCTTCCTTGCCACTCCCTACAGAAGCGTTAAACTCAGACCATGCCCTACATCATCGTCACCGGCCAACGCCTCTTCTACACCGTTCAGGGTGCGCCGCAGGACCAGCCTTCGCTGTTGCTGCTGCATGGCGCGGGCGGTACGCACCTCGACTGGCCTGCCCCATTGCGCCGCCTGCCCGGCGTGACCGTCTACACCCTGGATCTGCCAGGGCATGGGCGGAGCAGCGGGCCGGGGCGCGACAGCATCGAGGATTACACAGCCACAGTTAACAGCTTTATTAATGTCCTCCAACTGGGGCAGGAAAAGCTGTTCCTCCTTGGCCATTCAATGGGCGGCGCCATCACGCAAATGGCGGCCCTGGAGGCGCCTGATCGCCTCAGCGGCATCATTCTCATCAGCAGTGGCGCTCGTCTGCGCGTCGCCGGAGAGCTACTGTCCCTCCTCGCCGAGAACAGTTCCGGGGCCGCCGCAACCATTGCTGGCCTCTACTGGTCGCCAGAAGCGCCCCGCATATTTCGCCAGCGCAGCGCCTATCTCCTGCAAAATGTCGATCCAGAGGTATTACATGGTGATTTTCTGGCCTGTGACCGCTTTGACGTGATGGACCGGCTGGGGGAAATCACAGTGCCGGCCCTGGTCATCAGCGGCAGCCAGGACCGGCTGACCCCGCCGAAATACGGACGCTACCTGGCAGATCATCTGCCGCATGCGCGTCTGGTCACTATCGAGGGTGCTGGACACATGATGGCCCAGGAACAGCCCGAGGCCGTGGCCTCCGCGGTCGCCCACTTTATCGACGACGTTGTACAGGCGCCTATACAGACGCCTGCCGGTGATCAGGCTGATTAGGCGCCGAGCAACGCTTTCAGGCGTGGCAAAATGGCCGCCAGCGCGCGACCACGATGGCTGATGCGATTCTTAACTTCAGCCGGTAGCTGGGCCATAGTAGCCCCCTGCTCACTGACGAAGAAGACTGGGTCATAACCAAAACCGCCCTCTCCACTCGGCTCCAGCGTAATGTGCCCCTCCACGGTTCCTTCTTCAGTGACCAGCAGGCCATCTGGCCCGGCAACGGCAATGACGCAGCGGAAACGTGCGCTGCGCTTTTCCCAGGGCACGCCCTCCAATTTTTCCAGCAACAGGCGGTAGCGCCCTACCGGATCCAGTCCTTCATCGCCGAAGCGAGCCGAGCGCACACCAGGCGCGCCGTCCAGTGCATCTACCTCCAACCCTGAATCATCAGCCAGGGCCAGCAGGCCGCTGGATCTGGCATAACTTTCTGCTTTGAGGATGGCGTTGGCCGCAATCGTTTCTCCAGTTTCCTCGACATCCCATTCGATGCCTATATCGGAAAGGCTGACCAGCTCAACCTCCAGGCGGGAAAGTATCTCGGCCATCTCCACGAACTTTCCCTGATTGTGGGTTGCAATGAGAAGCTTCGGCATAGGCTGTGGCGGCATAGATTGTGGCATAGAGGCAAATCCTTAATCCTTGTCTGTATGAGTTGTGTTATCGTTCTCCAGCGCTCATTGACGCTATTTCTGGCCCTATGTTATACTCGAATTCACCATATCTGGTGGCCGGACGACGCTGTCCGGCTTTCTATTTGGACAGGTGAGTGAGACTCAAGATGAGAGAAAAACAACGGCTATCGAGACTGCGCTTCAATTTCGGCTATCTCCTGGATGGCGATCTGGGCGAGCGCCGCGATATCGAGCTGGATTATCCTACAATTGAGGTCAGCGACGACGTTACACTAACTCCTCTGAAGGGCAAATTCCGCGCAACGCGCACATCCAAAGGCATCTACCTTAAAGGCAATCTGAAAAGCGTTATTGAAACCGAATGTACGCGTTGTCTGGAAACGGTGCTACTGCCAATTACTTTTGAGCTGAACGATCTTTTTTACCATCCGCCTTCCACAGCGCCAGCGGGCGAATTCAGCATCAACGACGACGGTATTCTGGATCTCGCACCCTTAATTCGCGAGCTAAGCCTGCTTTCAATTCCTATGCAGGTCTACTGTCGCGAAGCGTGCAAAGGCATTTGCGTGCACTGCGGCCAGAACCTCAACGAAGGCGAATGTGATTGCGAAGTAGACGACATCGACCCACGCCTGGCAGGTTTGCGCGCGCTTCTGGAAGCGGAGGACGACCAGTAGTATCGCATGTTCTTTGATACGGCCAAGATTTACGTAAAAAGCGGCACTGGCGGAGATGGCATGATCAGTTTCCGCCGCGAAAAATATGTACCCATGGGCGGTCCCGACGGCGGAGACGGCGGCCATGGGGGTGACGTGATCTTCCAGGTTGACCCCAACATCAGCAGTCTGGTCAAGTTCCACAAGCAGGTTCATTTCAGCGCCGAAGACGGCACCCACGGGCTGCCCAAGCGCCAGACCGGCGCCACCGGCGCTGATCTGATTTTGCCTGTGCCGCCAGGCACCGTCATTCGCGATGCCGACACCGGCGAGCTGCTGGCCGATATGGTCCAGGCAGGCGAATCGGTGACTCTGTTAAAAGGAGGCCGTGGCGGCAGGGGCAATACCCGCTTCACCTCCAGCACCAACCAGGCCCCGCGCATTGCCGAGCGCGGCGAACCGGGCGAAGAGCGCGCTCTGTTGCTGGAGCTTAAGCTGATTGCCGACGTAGGCATTATCGGCGTACCCAACGCTGGGAAGTCAACGCTGCTCTCCGTTGTCAGCGCGGCGCGCCCCAAAATTGCCGCCTATCCCTTCACCACCTTGCAGCCAAACCTGGGCGTGGTGCAGTTTGATGATTACGAAACCATGGTCCTCGCCGACATCCCGGGCCTCATCGAAGGGGCCGCGGCCGGCGCGGGATTGGGGCATGAATTCTTGCGCCACATAGAACGAACCCGCCTCCTCATTCACCTTCTGGATGGCGCGGCGCAAGAGCCGCTGACCGACTGGGCCATGATTAATCAGGAGCTGGCCCTCTACGACACGCACCTGGAGGAGCGCCCGCAGATTGTTGTGCTCAACAAGATGGATCTGCCCGACGCCGTTGCCTGGGAACCGATCATCCGCGAGCGGATCGAAGAAGAAGGCTTTCCCTTCCATGCCATTTCGGCGGCAACTGGCGAAGGTGTGCGCGAGCTAATGAATATGGTGCGCGAAATGTTAGCCAGGATAGAACCATCTCCGCCCAAGAAGATGGACGATGAGCTGCCCGTCATCCGTCCTGAAGAAGACGAGGAAGCATTCCACATATTCCGCGTCTCTGACGACACCTGGCGTGTGCGCGGCAAGAAGATTGAGCGCATCGCCTCCATGACCTATTTTGAATTTGACGCAACCGCGCTGCGCTTTCAGAAGATTCTCGACGATATGGGAATCAGCGAGGCATTGCGCAATGCTGGCATCCAGGAAGGCGATACCGTCATCATCGGCCGGGAACTGTTGGAGTGGGTTGAATAACCTTATCCCAGCAAGGCGGCGTCTGCCAGAAGAGAACTTCGCAACCAATGACAGAGCATGACAGGGCCAACAGATAAACGGCGTCTCGGCATTTTGGGCGGCACTTTCGACCCGCCACATCTTGGACACTTGCTCCTCGGCGAAATCGCCCGCGAGCAGTTAGGGCTAGACCAAATTCTCTTTGTCCCCGCGGGCCAACCGCCACACAAACGCGACGATCCCGTAAGTGCAGCGCATCACCGCCTGGCAATGACCCGCCTGGCCATCAACGACAACCCCCATTTTGCCATAGACACAATCGACATCGACCGGCCTCCCCCCCATTACACAGCTACCCTGTTCCCTCTCCTGCAAGAAAAATACCCAGGGGCAACGCTCTGGCTCCTGATTGGCTCCGATTCCCTGCGTGATCTCGCTTCCTGGCACCAGCCCGAACTAATTGTGCAGCAATGGCGGCTGGCCACGCTCCCTCGCCCAGGAGCCACGGTTGAGCTGGCTACCGTAGAGGCGGCAGTCCCCGGCGTGCGCGCAGTGGTTGATTGGCTAGAGGGGCCGTCAGTTGATCTCTCTTCAACCTACATCCGCGAGTGGGCGCGACAGAAGCGCTCTCTACGCTATCTGGTGCCCCATACAGTGGCCCAGTACATTCAGACCAATATTCTGTACCGGTCCCCCGCTCAGGACTCCGCCTCGTCAGAAGAGTCAGCCCGCGCCTCGGCATAATCGGGCACGGCGTGCCGCATCTGGTCCAACGGGACCTTGATAAGCTTGCGGCAATTGATACACTCAACGCCGTAATACTTCTGGCCCTTATCTTCAGCTTCGGCAATGGCCTGAACCACAAAATCGCGATTAAGATTAAAACTCTGGTTGCAATATGAGCATCGGACGTTCATTGGGGCCTCCCTCGAATTTAGTCTGACTGCATTGTATGCAAAAGGCGGTCGCGCTTCAACCTACCCCGGGCACAATCGGGATACAAAGCGTAATAAGCCTTTGTGTCCTCACCCGTGTTCCGTACCCTGACCGCCCATTTTGTAATAAGTTGCTTAAAGTCACCATCTCTCACAACCATTTCGGATGCTCCATCAGAGAGTATAGGTAAGATAGCAGATGGACTGTCGGGTGCAAATTGTTCAACCAGGGGAAGTAGGTTGCACACCAGTGAATGAATAGCCAGAATCTTCAGAATGTCGCTGCTCTCCTGCGGGAAGCGCTGTCGCAGGGTAAAACACCTTATCTGACCGTAACCAGCAACAGCATGAGCCCATTACTACGCCGGGGCGATCAGATCGGGCTGTCCGCTTGCCATCTCCAAAACCTGAAGCCAGGCGATCTCATTGTGTTGAATGATGGTGACCAGCTTACAACCCACCGCTTTTGGGGAACATATGAAAGGGATGGCAACGCCTGGTTACTGACCCGAGGCGACCGGCCTCTGAAGTTCGACCCACCCTGGCCAGCGGGACAATACGTGGGCCAGGCCATCGTCCGCCGCCGTGGCAATCGCGCCCTATGGCTCGACCGCGACGCAGGGCGCTGGCTCAACGCCCGCCTCAATCAGCTAGCTCGTCTCGAGGGTGCGCTGTTTGGGCATCCCACCGTCAATATACCCCAGCCCAGCCGTTCCCTCTTACAACAGTTCCTGATTCACGTGACACGCCGTGTGCTGTTTTTGTATGCTGCTCTTCTCACCCTCTTGTGTACGGCCTTGGGCAGCAGTAAGGAAGAGCAACACCCCGCCGTTCTGACGCGGAGCAGTTATAGGTAGGTCCTCATTCTATGAGTTTACGTCGCCGGACAATTCTGACCATCGAAGCCCTTCTGACCTTTGCCTTTCTGGGGTTGGCTGCCTACACCTTTTTTGGCAACCCATTACGCCCCGAACCATCTCCGGTTCAGACATTACCGCTTGGCCAGGCGCCCCAGGCCCTGCGCCTGACCGTCTATGACACAGGAATCGCCGCCATTACAGCGCGCCACGTGCAGAATACCAATTTCCCTTTCTCGGAGTTCAACGCCGAAAACCTGCAACTGACTAGAGACGGGCAGATGGTTCCCTTCTATATCGCCGGTGAAGGAAACGATGCCACGCTCTACTTCTTTGCCCAGGCGATCACGGAGAGTATGGAAGCGCCGGCCGTCTATTGGCTGACCACCGGACGCGGGCGCACCATGTCTCAGAGTGACCGCAGCCCGACCGGCCCCGGCATTTCGCGCGGCGTTCAGTGGCAACATTGGGAAGAGAACCGCAATTTCCAACCAATGGCAACCGGCTCTGACGTCTGGCTGGGCACGAACATCTTTGCACCCGACTCTCTGGAAGTGCCTCTCATCGGCATCCAACCCAGTGGCGGCGCAGGCGAGCTAACCGTTCGCGTCTGGTCCAGCAACCAGTCGCCAGCCATGCCCGACCACCACATACAGGTGTGGCTGAACGATAAGCAGCTGGCCAATCATTTCTGGGATGGAATTGAAGAGCAAACGCTGACTATGGCGTTCGACGGCGGCGATCTCAGACGCATGGGCAACCAACTGCGGCTGGACGTGCCTGGCGATACCGGAGCGGCCGGTGAATCGATCTATCTGGACTGGATAAAGATTGAATATGAAGGGCAACTGGATCTGACACGAGGCCAGCTCCACTTCCGCAGCAGCGCCAACAACATCCGCATTCCCGGCGCTGATGAAGAGAGCCTGATCTTCGACGTCTCTGACCCGCGCTCACCGGTTCTACTCCTGAACACCGAGGCTGATGGCGAGGGCGTCACGTTCGCTGGAAGCGGCCCCAACAGCACTTATACAGTCCTCGACCCACGTGACGCTATCCGGCCCTTTGTCAGCCCTGTCCCTGAATGGGAAGAACCGCTGCAAAGCCCGGAGCGCGGCGCCGATTACATAGCCATTGTCCCCGATAGTGGTGGGTTCATGGAAGCGCTCGAGCCTTTGCTGCAACATCGCCAGGAACAGGGTCTGCGCGTCGCCGCCGTTTCGCTCCAGCAAGTTTTTGATGAGTTCGGGTATGGACGCCAGACACCAGAGGCTATACGCGACTTTCTGCGCTATACCAGCCGCGACTGGCAGCCACCTGCGCCGCGCTATGTACTTCTGGTCGGAGACGCCACTTATGACGTGAACAACTACACAAGCGGCCGGGCGCGCAATCTGATGCCGACAAAGTTAGTCTACACAGAGCCGGGCGGTTATGTGGCGAGCGATACCTGGTTTGTCGCCTTCGACAGCCGGGCCACCAAGCCTGAGCTGGCGATTGGGCGCTTTCCAGCGCAGTCCAGCGCCCAGCTCGAAGTCATGGTCAAAAAGACAATTGCTTACGAGACGAACGCCTCCCCTGACTGGGTCAGCCGCGCCTTGCTGGTTGCCGATGACGAAATGCGTTTCAATGATGCGTCAGACTGGCTGGCCGACGAGTTACGAGAACACGGTTACTTCCCACAAAAGCTGTATATGACCGAGAATGAGGAGATTCGCGACGCCATTATCAGCTCGGTCAATCATGGCGTCAGCATCGTCAACTACATGGGGCACGGCGGCCTGGAGGTTTGGGGCGATGAAGCGGTGCTGACCACTTCCGACATCTCCTTGTTGCGCAACGGCGTGCGCCTGCCCATCTTCACGACCTTTACCTGCCTGAACGGTTTCTTCTATCACCCACAGGTGGACGCCCTCGCCGAAACAATGCTGGCGACCGAAAACGGCGGAATCGTTGCCGCCATCGCTCCGGCAGGACGCACCTACACCTCTGCCCAGATGCCGCTGGCGAACGGTTTCTACGAAGCGCTCCTGCGCGGCGAAACAGGAACCCTTGGCGAAGCGCTGCGGGTGGCCAAAGCAGGCGCGGCCGAAAATCCCAATCTGCAACAGGTGATTCACACCGTTAATCTGCTCGGCGATCCGGCGCTACAATTCCAACCACCCCAACTGGTACATCTGCAAAATTAGTTTCATCTGGCACTTTACCCACTTGACAGCCTCCCGTCCATCGTATATTCTTCTCTCTGTCTATACGAAACGGATAAGGAGGTTTCCGTGAGTGACGACCGACAACCAGAACTGATTCCATCGCATCCCCCTCTGACTTCAGCAGCCTCGCTGCAGGCAGCGCTGGGGGCTTTTGAGCAGCACATGGACGACGAAGGCTTCGCCGAAAATACGAAAAAAGCCTTTCTAAGCGATGTGCGCCTGTTGGGTAAATACCTTGGCATAGGCCAGCCGGTGGGGGAAATTGGCACACAGAATCTGAACGATTTTCTCTACTGGCTTCGCTTTGATCGCGGCGTCCCTTGCAGCCCAAAATCCTACTCGCGGCGTGTTACAACGTTGAAGGTCTTTTTTGGCTGGCTTCACGAAGCCGGTGTTCTCTATCACGACCCGTCGGCCGCCGTTATCCAGGCAAGCGTCAGCAGCCCCCTGCCCGACGTTCCCACCGAAGCGGAACTGCAAAAGGGGCTTGAAGTAACTGAGCGGCTGCGCCAGGGCGACGGTGGCAACCGTCCCGACGCCCGCCCCCACTTGCTCCTGACCTTGCTGCTGGATACCGGTATCAAGAAGGGCGAGGTGATGAGCATCGTCCCCAATCACATCGATCAGAGCGACCCCGACAACCCCTTCCTCTTCGTCCGCTATCGCGACCCAAGCAAACGTTATAAGGAACGGAAAATCGCGCTTAAACCGCAGTGGCTGGAAGTGCTGGACGAATATCTGGAACAGTACGAACCGGCAGACACACTGTTCACCTGCACCGCGCGCAATCTGGAGTACATCCTCAGCGACGTAGCCGAGGCGGCCGGATTGGACAAAAGCCTCTTCTCCTTCGAGAATCTGCGCTGGGCGTCCGCGATGCACGATTACAAGGACGGCACCGAGCCTGATCGCATCCGGCAAAGACTGGGGCTTTCTAAGGTCACCTGGCGCGAAACCAAATCCAAACTGGAGAAGCTGGTCAAACGTGACCAGGAGCGTGCGGCCCAGCCTGAACTGTAGCCACCCTGGCTGCTATTCGATGATATGCTCGCCGGGTTCGGTCACGTCGATCACCGCTTCCTTGCTGTCCATTTCCTGGCGCTCCTCCCCTGCCGCACCGTAGTAGAGCAGGACGTGGAAGCGGTAGCGGGCCGTCGGCTCCTGATCACGTAGGTGCATGGTCAGGTTAAAATTGGGTGATAAGGCCTCGATGACGGTCAGCGACCCGGCGGGTTCTCCCCGCTCATTGGTCGCGGTGACCTCGAGCGAAGGACGCTGGCGAAAGGGTGTGATATTAAAACCCACCGCAACGCGCCGTCCATCCTCGTACACGAACAGCCCTAGCTGTTTCAGCCGCACATCCTCTTTGTCTTGCGGCTGGTTCTCTTCATCGAAAAAGCTAATCGGTTGCTTCATCTTCACTCAATACCTTGCTTATTCTTCTTCATCACGGCTGGCCGTCGCGCTCCAACCCTCCAATCGAAATGCCTCTAACCGCTCCAGAACACGAACCAACGCCACCTGCCATTCGCGGGTACCCATATCACGCCCCAGCCAGATCGCCTTCTTGCTGACGCGCACTCCATTGCTCAAATAGCGCTGCAGGCGGTAGCGCGGGATCTGGTCCAATCCCGGAACCCGAATGCGTATCTGCCCGCTCTCCACCGTAATCGAAGTGGCATGAGCGCGCATGGCCAGCACCTTGATCCGCAACTGGTAGAGCAAGTTGTCCACGGGGTCGGGAATCGGCCCGAAACGGTCGGCCAGCTCCTCGGCCATTTCGTCCACCTCTTCCAGGCCGTCCAATCCCGCCATGCGGCGGTAGAGGCGCAGGCGTAAGGCCGAATCCGGCACATAGTCCGTGGGAATGTAGGCCGCCAGCGGCAGGTCGATGGTTGCCGGCTCCGGCAGCTCGGGTGGCAACGCTTCGCCTTCACGCGCTGCCTTGCGCTGGCGAACGGCCTGCGCCAGCAAACGAGTGTAGAGGTCGAAGCCAATGTTAGCGATATGCCCGCTCTGCTCCGCGCCCAACAGCTCACCGGCCCCACGAATTTCCAGATCACGCATGGCGATGTTGTAACCGGCGCCCAGTTCCGTCTCTTCGGCAATCGTTTCCAGGCGCTGTTGGGCTTCCCTTGTCAGGCTGTTCCACGGCCCATGAAAGAAGTAGGCATAGGCCCGGCGCGTGCCGCGCCCTACCCGGCCGCGCAACTGGTAGAGCTGCGCCAGGCCAAACATCTCCGCGCGATCCACAATCAGGGTATTGGCGTTCGGGATGTCCAGCCCACTCTCAATAATCGACGTGCTGAGCAGGACGTCTATCTCCCCTTCCACAAAATCGGTCATCACCTTCTCAAGCTGTCGCTCGCTCATCTGCCCGTGGGCCACGCCCAGTCTGGCTTCAGGCACCAGCTTCTGCAGCAGGTTGCGCACGATCTCAATCGATTGCACCCGGTTATGCACAAAGAAAACCTGCCCGCCCCGGTCCAACTCGCGCAGTATCGCCTTGCGCAGCAACGTCTCGTCTGACTCCCCAACGTAAACCTGCACCGGCAGCCGCTCAGATGGCGCCGTATCGATGATGCTGATATCCCGCGCTCCGGTCAGGCCCATATACAGCGTGCGTGGAATAGGTGTGGCCGTCATCGTCAGCACATCCACTTCCGTCCTTAGCTGCTTGAACTTCTCCTTATCGGTCACACCAAAGCGCTGCTCTTCGTCGATGATGACCAGGCCCAGATCCTTAAAAGAGACGTCATCTGAGAGCAAGCGGTGTGTGCCGATCACAACATCGACCTTACCCTCCTTCAAATCGCTAAGAATCTGCTCCTGTTCCCGCCGCGTCCGGAAGCGGGAGAGCATTTCTACGTTGACTGGGAAAGGCTGCAAACGCTGGCTGAAGGTCGTGAAGTGCTGTTGGGCCAGCACCGTCGTCGGCACCAGAACAGCCACCTGCTTACCATCCATCACTGCCTTAAACGCCGCTCGCAGCGCCACTTCCGTCTTGCCATAGCCCACGTCGCCACAAATCAGGCGGTCCATGGGGCGTGACCGTTCCATATCGAACTTCACTTCGCCAATGGCATGAAGCTGATCTTCGGTCTCCTGATAGGGGAAGCTGGCCTCCAGCTCCGCCATCCACTCGCCATCGCTGGAAAAGGCATGTCCGTCCACCAGTTCGCGCGCAGCATACAGCTCCAGCAGCTCGTCGGCCAGCTCGGCAATATCACGTTGTGCCCGCTTCTTGGCTGCCTGCCATGATTTGCCGCCAATGCGGTTGAGAGTCGGTGGATTTTCATCGTTGCCCACCCACTTGCTCATGCGATCTGCATGGTGTACCGGGACGTAAACCATGTCGCCGTTGGAGTATCGTACCTGCAGATACTCGCGCTCCATACCGCCCAACGCCCGTACAACCAGTCCCATAAAGCGGCCAATGCCGTAATCCAGGTGCACGACGTAATCGCCCGGCTGTAAATCGGCAAACGGTGTTTCGGGCGCCACCGGCTGGCGCCTGCGGTAACGCCTCGGGGCCGGCCGCCGCCAGCCGAACACTTCGGCATCAGTGAGCAGGTTTAGAAGCACGCTATTATCTTCCCCCCGCTCTAGCTGGAACCCCTCCAGCAGCCCGCCGCGCACAAACGTAATGGTTCCCGGCTCTGGCAGCTCTGGCAATGTTTCCACAACATTCCAGGGCGTCGCCTCCTCGAAGACCGACGACGTGTCCAGCCGTCTTTCGTCACGCCACATATCGGCCAGACGCTGCGCCTGGCTGCTGACAATGACCGTTCGTTCTTCATCCTGCCGCGCCTGCCTCAGATGGGTCATGAGAGGCCGCACCTGCCCGCCAAAGCGAGGACCAGGGCGGAAGGCATCGGCCAGTTCGGAAAGGGAGTGATGCGCCGCGTCGCGTGGCTCTTCACCTTCGCCCAGAATCAGCTTGCGGTGCAGCGCCAGCTCCTCCTCCAACTCCTCCCACGTGAAAAGAGGATTGGGATAGTCAGGCGGCAGGCTCGGCTGGTCTGCGGCAATCTGCGCCGCGTGTTCCTCCAGCTCGCGCACGCCCTGTTCCAGCTCCTGCCAATCGTCGATCACAACCAGAGTGTCCGCCGGCAGATAATCCAGCAGCGTCGCCGGGCGTGAATATATCATCGGCAAATAGAATTCGATGTTCGGCGACAGACGGCCCGCAACCATATCGGCGAGGTCATCCTGCCACGCCGGCAAATCATCCAATTTTGGTTCAGCAACCGCTTCCAGGTAGCTCCCCAGGCCCACAACGCGTCCGGGCAGCGCCTCACGGGCCGGCGGAATCAATAGGTGCTCCAGAAGCTTGCCGTTGACGTCGCCCGACCGTTGTGTGGCCGGGTCGAAATAGCGCAGCGTGTCTACTTCGTCGCCAAACAGCTCAATGCGCACGGGATAGGGCGTGGCAGGCGGATAGAGGTCAATAATACCGCCCCGCTGGCTAAATTGCCCCGGCGCTTCCACCACGCTGACGCGCTCATAGCCGATCTCCTGCCACTCCTCCATAGCCTTATCAAGGTCAAGCAAAGCGCCTGTGCGTAATACTCTCAACGAAGACAGAAACCGTTGCCTGGGCAATGTTTTCTGCAAAAGAGCGCGGGCAGAGGTCAGGACGAGCACAGGGTTATCTGTCTCTGGCAGCAGCGGATGTTGGCCTGCCATCAGGCGCGTCATGACGTTCAGGCGGCCGAGGCGGCTGGACTGGCTCCACGGCCCCCGATCATAGGGCAAGGGTGTCGGCTCCGGAAAGCGGAGCAGGTCACACTCGTCCGGCAGCCACGCTTCCAGCGCCTGCTGCCACACCGGCACCGCATCCACTCGCCCTGTCAGGACCACCAGTGGCGCGGAAGTCGACATTGCCAACCGCGCCAGCAGCGCGTGGCGCGCCCCACGCGAAAGGCCCAATGGCGGCAGCGATTCCCCTGAGTCAATTTTCTCTTGCAGCCGCTGAAAAGCGGGTAAATGATCTAATATCTCCAGAATGCCCGATAAATTCATAGGTGTGGCGTGATCATCGCCGCGCACCGTTGTGTGGAGCGCGGCATAATGATTTGATTATCATTTGTTCTCGACAACCGGACCATTGTGCCTGGTCATTGCCAGGTCAATCCCTTCTGCCAGAAAAGTTTCAATCGCTTGCACCGCGTTGTCCAAAAGATCATCGACTATGGGCCGCTCACCGGCGCTAAAATCTTGCAGGACATAGGCAGCAGGCGGCATGCGACCCGGTGGACGCCCTATGCCCAGGCGCAGCCGGGGAAAGTCGTTGCCAAGGTGCTGAATAATCGACTTCATGCCGTTGTGACCGCCTGAGCCACCCGCTTCTCGCAGCCGCAGAGTGCCCAGTGGCAGGTCCAGCTCGTCGTAGACCACCAGTATAGCGGAAGGTTCAATCTTGTAATATTTAGCCAGTGGCCCCACCGCATCGCCGCTCTTGTTCATAAACGTTTGCGGCTTGGCCAGAATGACCGCATGGCCGTCAATCTGCCCGCTGCCGATGACGGCCTTGTTCTGCACTCGCGTCAGGTCGATGCTGTGCTTTTCAGCCAGACGGTTGATGGCCATAAAGCCGATATTATGCCGGTTCTCCTGATATTTTCGGCCGGGATTACCCAGACCAACAATCAGGCTCCTGTCGCCGTTGCCGGAGCTCATTTCTGTTTCGCTCTTCTCCTTTCGTCTCAGGCTATTCAATAGATTCGACAATCTACTCTGGCCCATCAGTTGGCTCCCAAACCTAAGTGCGTCACTTTCATCAACCGCTTGCAATTGCTCACACTCGCGCAACCAGGCACAGTCACAATAGCCACTCTCACTACTCCCGATCCAGCCACACCAGAAGCTCGCGCCAGGCGCGGCGCACGATGGCGCGCAGGATCAGATAGAGCGGTAACAAGGCGAACAGCATAAGGGCCATGCGCGCGCCGTTCCAGAACGCATTGCTAAACCGCTCCGTATTCACATTCGCAACCCGTTGCAACAAGCCGCCCTCGTCGTTGCCGGACTGCGCTGGCGGCGGCGCTACGCCATCCCCGCTGGCCACCTCAGAACCACCTCTACCCTCCACTGAAGGGGTGGGAAATGGCGTCAATGTAGGTAAGGCATCCGGGCGCCCGAAGTCGAGTGTAGTGCTTGGCGTCCCTTCAGCGGCGGGGAGTGTGGCCTGCGTCGACGGCGTCGCTGGCGCACCCGGCGTGCTATCTCCTTCGGTAGTCGGCGTCGGTGTTGGCGTTGGCGATCCACCGTTACTCACGATGATGTTCTCCACCAGGTATTCGTCGTAGTTGTAATCCTGCCGCACCACTCGCAGGCGCAGGCGGTACGTGCCGTCAGGGAAGACGGGATTTTGCGGCTGTCCTACCGTTGTATCCCACACGGCAAGCGTCCCGTTGACAACTGGCTGCTCACCCTCGGCAAAGACGATCCAGTCATTGCCGTTATCGAAAGCCACTTCGTAACGGAGGAAGCTTTCGTGATTGGCAGTTCCCTGCACAATAACAACACCCGCTATGGTATCACCACTCTCCGGTGAACTAATCCCACTTTGGAACTGGGCCTGAACCGGCGTCGCCACAAATAGAATCGAAACAAGTAAACTCAGCGCCAGCCAGCGAATAATTCTAATTACCTGTACACGTGTGATAAAATCGTTTTGCTCCATCATTGATGTCCAAGAATGATCAAATCAGTCTAACACAAAGGGGGGGTAATGACGAATAAACAATAGGTTGGAGCCGGTGGGGTAGCGGCCCGAGCAGATAACTTCAAAGCTGCTGAGAAATGGCGTACTCCGCTTGCTTGCCTTAACCTTCATGTGCCATAATGCCTTATCAACTTATTTGAATTCTTAATACCTGACCTGGCTGTGTGCATCGACGAACATAGTCGAGGAGATTTTGATGTTGAAAGGTCTATCACCACACTCCCAGCTTGCCGCCTTTTTACTTCTTCTGGTCATGCTGGTCGCCTGTAATCCCGTTGCAACCAATGAGCAGGACAACCCCCAGCAAAACCTTCCTGATTCGGCAGAAGCCGGACCAATGGCGGAGAGCACTTCTGTTAGCGCAAACAGTGACATGAGTAATAGTTCTGGCAACTCTCTGAATGTCGAACCTGGCAGCGAAGAGGTGGATGCCAATGGCGTCACAGTCGGCTTCACAACCGACGGCTACGCCTTCCGTGGCAACCCCAACGCGCCCGTCCTTCTTGAAGAGTATTCCGACTACCAGTGCCCCTACTGTGGGCGTTTTTATCAGCAGACCCTTCCAGCGCTGGATGAGAACCAGATTGCCAGCGGGGAAGTGGTTATGGTCTTCTATGACTTCCCTCTGTCCAACATCCATCCTCAGGCGCCGGCAGCCCACGAAGCCGCTCACTGTGCGGGAGTCGAGGGAGCTGCCGCCTACTGGGCCATGCACGACACCCTCTTTGAGAACAGCGGCCAATGGTCTGGACAGGCCAACACGGACGAAATCTTCACTAGCTTTGCCCAGCAACTCGATCTGGACCACGAACAATTCAGCCAATGTCTGCAAGAGAATAGATTTGACGATCGCATCCAGGCCAGTCTGGAAGCCGGCTCCATGCGCGGCGTAAACAGCACGCCCAGTTTCTTCATCAACGGCCAATCGCTCGTCGGCGCGCAGCCGTTGGAGCGGTTCAACCAGGCCATTGCTACCGTTGCCGAAGGAGGCCAACTGAGCGGGCAGGCGCCCAACGGCCCCCCCATTGTGCCCACCCCTGCGGCCATCGACAACGACTTCGCCGCCGCCTTCGGCGACCCTGACGCTGCGGTGACCATTGTCGAATACACCGACTACGAGTGCCCGTACTGCGCTCGCCACGCCACTCAAACTGTGCCGCAGCTCTTTGAGGAGTACGTCGAAAGTGGCGATCTCTACTATGTCATCAAGGATTTCCCCATTGAGCAGATTCATCCGCGGGCACAGGGCGCCGCAGTCGCCGCCCGTTGTGCCGGAGAGCAAGACGCCTACAAGGAAATGCACGACATGCTCTTCTCGCGACAATCGCAGTGGGCAGGTCGTGAAGACAGTCTGGAACAGTTCGAGGCGTTCGCCGCTGAGCTTGGCCTGGACAGCAACGAGTTTGCACAGTGCCTGGAAAGTGGCAAGTACGATGAAGCGATCCAGGCTAACTTCAGGGAAGGTCAGTTGCTTGGTGTGAGCGGCACACCCACCTTCTTCATCGAAGGGTATCCCATTCGTGGCGCCCAACAGTTCGATCTGTTCGCCTACGCCATCGACCTTGCCCAACAGGGCGAACTGGCCGACGCATATGCTCAGCCGGCCCAACCCACTCAGGCCCCGCAAGAAGCGGTCGATGTCCCACTGGGCGACGGCCCTACCCTCGGCGATCCCGACGCCCCGGTGGTCATTGTAGAGTACACTGACTTCCAGTGCCCCTACTGCGCCCGCCACTTCCAGCAAACCTTGCCCCAAATCAAGGAAAACTTCATTGACACGGGCATGGTCTATTACGTCTTCAAGGATTTCCCGCTGACCAGCATTCACCCCCAGGCAATGGTGGCGGCCGAAGCTGGGCGCTGTGCGCACGATCAGGGCGCTTACATGGAAATGCATGACATCTTGTTCCAGCGCCAGGCGCAGTGGGGTAACAACCAGGCTGCTGTGATGTTCAGCACTTACGCCGAGGAGCTGGGCCTGGATGTAGACACATTCACCGAATGTATGGCCAGCGGCAAGCACCAGGCGGGTATCATGGCCGACCTGGAAGAAGGCGCTGGCTTTGGTGTGCGCGGCACCCCTGGCTTCTTCCTCAATGGCAACTTTTTATCTGGCGCGCAGCCCTATGGCCTCTTTGAAGAGGCGATCTTGCAGCTTGCAGCCGAAGCGGAATAGTAATCGTTGTCTCCTTGGACGTTCGGGACGTGAACGGCTGGACCAACCCTTGAGCAAGTTGCCAGATGCTTGAACATGTGCGTGCCAATTGGCCTGCCTACCTGTTGGGATACGGCGGTGGTATCCTCCTGAGCCTGTTGCTGATTGTATTTGCAGCGCAACGGGAATGGTGGGGCGTTGTCCTCTTTGCCTTTGCTCTGCTTCTGCTTGTGGCTTACTTTCTTCTGGCATCTTTATGGGCGGCCCACCAACAGTTCGACCGGCGCGAAAATTGGCCCTCTTCCGTTCTATTTGAGCTGGGGCGACTGGAGCCGACAGACAATCTGGTCCATATCGGCCTGGGAATCCGTGATACAGCCCTACAACTCAGCCGCCGCCTCACAAGCGGTCACGTACAGGCTGTAGATGTCTATAATCCCCAGTTGGCGCCGGGCCGTGCCCTGGCGCGCCGCCGCCAGCAAACACGCTCGCCGGCAAACGATCCACGGCTGACCTGGCTGGAAGGGAGCATTTCGCTCCTGCCCCTTCCCGACCGCAGCATAGAGGCGGTCTTCATGAACCATACGCTCAGCGAGCTGTGGCAACACGGCGACAGACAACGGTTGCTGGAAGAGGTTTATCGTATTCTGCGGCCGGGCGGCAAGCTGCTGCTGGCGGAGCCGGTCCGTACCCGCACAAACTGGCTGGTCATGGGGCCTGCTGCTGCTCGCCTGGAGTCGCGCGCCCACTGGCAACGGTTGCTGGCCGATTCCGGTTTCCGCTTGCGCAAGGAACAAAATGTGGCTGACTTCTACTACTGTTTTCGCGCTGAAAAGCCGCTCCCCGGCGAAGTACAACAGCTAACTCTCGATCTGGGCGTCTGAAAAAAAGGGCCTGGGCCTACGCTGCAAGCGGCAACGTAGGCCCAGGGTGGCACAACCAATCGCCAAGGAGGAAGCGGCGTCAGGAAATAGCTCGTTTAGCTTCTTCCCAGCCGTGGCGCACGGCATCCTTGAAATCTTCCCAGGTGCCTTCGTTATAATCTTCCCAGCCACGGCGGGCATCCATCTCAATCTGCTCCCAGGTGCGCCCGCTGTAACGCGGGTCCATGCGTATATCGTGACCGTAGCGATAGGCCGGTAGGAACTGGCTATAGCTATACCCGCTATTCACGAACTGGCTGTCGTAGTGAGTGCGGTAGTCGGGCTGGATGCTCTCGTACATCCCTGTCCGGTAGTGGTCGGTCTCCATCTGGTCATCACCCCAATCCTGTTCCCAGCTCAGACTACGCTCACGATAAGCAGCGATTTCTTCAGGCCCATAGGGGTCCACGTCCGCGCTATAACCGGTCCAATCTTCCTCAGAACGCCAGTAAGCTGCGCGGCGTTCGATGTCCACCGGGTCATAATCCTCCATAATTTCCACGACATCATCAACCCGCTCGTCCGTGACGCGGGCAGCAACCAATGTACTACCACGTCGCACACTTTCGGCATAATAACCAGCTTCCTCTTCAGGAATTCCCCACTCGACGAGGGCGCTCAAAACACCGCCAGTAACAGCGCCAACTGCCGCACCCGTCAGGCCAGCGGCCAGCGGCCCGGCAGCAATGACAGGGCCAATTCCGGGGATGGCGAAGGCGCCAAGCCCCACCAGGATTCCGGTCAGGCCGCCGACTACAGCGCCACCAACGGCGCCACCTGCGGCTGCTTCTCCCACTTCCTCGCCTTCGCTTTCGGCATACCCTTCTTCCAGATAGGCGCCATACTGGCCCTCAACGTCACGGGCCACCAGGCTAATATCCTCGCGGTTGAGACCGGCATCTACCAGATCTTCCACCACGTCGCGAGCAT
>CAZRTM010000010.1:52182-56992 GCA_964602995.1 uncultured Ardenticatenaceae bacterium | reverse complement strand
GTACCGCGCGAGGCGGTGCTGGAGTGCCTGTGTCAGATGCAGCAATGAACTCGTTCCGCTGAGAAGCGGTTCCGTTTCCCCTGTGAATGAGGTATGATAGATGAGTCATTCAGGAGGCGCGCAATGAGCAAGATGAAACGGATACAGATCTATCTAGAAAAAGAACAGCATGATGAACTAAGGCAAATTGCTGCGCAGCAATCCGTTACACTGGCTCATCTGATTCGCAAAGCGGTATCTGCATACCTCAGTGCCGAAAGGGCAACGGGCCGGGAGGACGATGTCTACTTGAATGATCCAATCTGGCAGATTCCTGAGATCGCCCAGAAATTTGAAGGAACAGGGTGGATCGACGCGGCAGAAAATCACGATCACTACATCTACGAAAGAGATTAACTTTGCCCACCCGCCCATGACCAACATCCTCATCCTACACGGCCCTAACCTCAACCTGCTGGGCAAACGTGAGCCTGATGTCTACGATCATGACACCCTGGACGACATTAACCAGCGCCTGCAAGAAGCCGCTCAAGAACAAGGCGTCGAGCTGCGTTTCCTGCAATCCAACCACGAAGGCGAGTTGATTGACGCCATCCACGAGGCGCGTGAGTGGGCCAGTGGCATCCTCATCAACCCCGGCGCCTTCACCCACTACAGCTACGCCCTGCGCGACGCACTCGCTGCGGTTGCCCTGCCCACGGTCGAAGTTCACCTCTCCAACATCCACGCCCGCGAATCCTTCCGCCACCAATCAGTCCTGGCCCCCGTCTGCCTGGGCCAGATTAGCGGCTTTGGCTGGCGCAGTTATTTGCTTGGGCTGCAGGCGCTGTTGGATGCTGTCGCTGGTAAGTCGTAAACCGGGTCGGACGGCAACCACCTTCTAATTCCCAGAAGCCGGTTCCAGAGATTCTGCAATGCGCACTGCCTCGACTAAGGATGGCGCTCCCTCCAGTCGATAAGTCAATCTCCCTTCCGTCCAGATCAACACATTTCCTACGAGGCGCGTCTCCACATTCCCGTTGCCATCTGGTATCTGTAGCAGATGCGCCCCCTCAATCCAGTAAGCTAACTCGTCATTTACCTCGCTCTCTCTAAGACTTTCACCGGATACTTCCTTAATCCCATACTCTGGAACGCCAATTTGGTAAAGCACCAACCTCGGTATCTCCAGCCCTTGTGGGTTAAGCCAGACAAGAATAATTGCCTTAAGAGAGTCCAGGTCGCTTGGATATTCCAAATAGATTTCATCTGGCGGTCCGAGGCCGGTGGCAGCATCTGGCAGCCTTATTATGAAGCTCACTGCTTCTTCCGCCTCAGGCAACGTTAGCGGGCCGTGCAGTGGTGCCCGTGTAATAGTTGCGGTGGGTATTGGTAATCTGGTAGGAGTAGAGAGGCTAATATCTGGGACGGCGGTAGGCGTCAGCCCAGTCCCTAAGCCAGGCTCGCTTGATGCTCTTTTTGTAGGGAGTACAGCTACGGCTGGCTCTGGTGAAGGCTCCAACCCCTCTTCTGTTTCGCCCACGAAGATGGTAATGGCGCCGATTCGGAGCAACTGTGCAAGCGCCGCTCGCACTGTGGGAACCGCCAGGAGCGCAGTGAGCACCAACAGGAGCACTAAGGCTACCTGGGCCAGCCTGCGCCATTGCACATTCCACTCCGTAGAAGCGACTGGACGGTGATCTTTGTTGAGAGCGCTCAACCGCTGCTGCACCGCAGCGTGAATAGCGGGTGTATCTGGATAGGGAAAGGCGGAAGCTAGCTCTTCCAGCCGGCGATCCCACTCCAATTCGGGGCGCATACTCTCTGACTTCATCTCAGCTCCATTCCTCATGCAGCTCCGGAAACTCTAATTCGATCATCGTCCGCAATGCCTGACGTGCCCGGTAGAGGCGAGACTTCACGGTGCCCGGCGCGATGCCCATTGTTGCCGCCATCTCTTCCTCAGAAAGCTCGAGGAAGTAACGAAGGTAGACTACCTGCTGGTGGTCCTGCGAAAGCCTTTGCACCGCCTTCCAGAGCAGTTCCGACTGCCACTGGGTGTCTAAACCGGCGCGGTGCACTGGCGCCGGTTCAATCGTCTCTGCCTGGCCCACACGTTGCCACCATCGCTGCAGCGCAGCCCAATAGCGGCCGCGGCTACGCCTTCGGTTGCGAGTGAGATTGGCGGCAATGGCCAGCAACCAGGGGCGGAGTGGACGGCCATCCTCGAACTGTTCCAATTTCAGAAATGCCCGCACGAACGTTTCCTGGGCCACGTCCTCTGCTTCCATGGCCGTGGCGTCAGAGCCGAGCAGGAGGTAGGCAAGGCGAAACACAGGCTCCTGATGCTGCCGCACGAGCGTCCCCCACGCGGCCTCGTCTTGCAGGCGCGCGCGCCGGAGCAACTCCGCTTCCGCGAGGGATGCTGCTGCCTCTGGGTCCTCAGCCTCAGTCTGGATGATTCCGGAACGTTCCATCTACTCTATAGTACACCAGCCGGGGCCAGTTGGTTCCAGGCACTTTTGAAACCCTCTGCTGTGGCGACTCTGCCGCCTGAGCAGCCTGTAAGCTGCCCGGTCACACAACCGCCTGATCCACCATTCGCCCCCCCAGGCAGGCCAGTAGAGGCCTTTGAGGACAAATTCTGGTACGGTAGCGACGACCTGTACCTGGCGTTGCCGCTTGACGGCACGTGGTCTCAATTGGCCCGCGGCGAGAAGGTCTTCTGGTGGAGTGAGAACTATCCTGGCGCACCCGAGGAGCCAGAGCCGGCGATGACAATCCGCGGCCGACAGCTAGACGCAGCAAACGAGATGTTCGAGCAGTCTGGCGCGACCAACGCTTCCCATGACACTTTCCCCGCTACTGCCATGCTTCAAGGGGTGCAGCTACCGTCGCGTGGTTGTTGGGACATAACAGGGGAGTATAAAGGAGAGATGCTAACCTTTGTAGTGTGGGTGCCGTAGCCTGCAACTGCCGCGCTACCAGCCGCTGGCCTGGAACACCGTCTGCAGCAAATCGGCCCGCTCCTCTGGCAGCATCAGCCGCGGCCGGGCGTAGTTCTCAATCAGGCCCGTCCACAGTTCCACGCTTATCAACCGCCCGTCATAGACGATGTACTGGTCCACAAACGTCTGCCGCGTACCCAGGCGGTCCATCTGGTCGAAGAAGAGATTGCCCAGGCCATAATGGATGAACGACCCATTGTGAAAGTCGAATCCCTGCGCATGGTGGCCCTGGCTGCCGCTGACCGCCGCCGCTCCCGATTCGGCCAGGGCACGGAAGTCGGCCTGCTGCTGCGCCGTCGCCTCATAATGGTAATATTCGCTATACTGCTGCGTGGCGATCACCAGATGCCCTTCCTGACTCAACTGCTGAATCTGGGCGTGCAACAGGTCATAATCGCAGGGAGCCGAGCCAGCCCTCTGCTCCATCGCCCAACCGCCATACGGCCCCACCGGATTGCAGCCCACGAACGCGATACGGTTGCCATTGTGCTCCATCAGCAATGGTTCCTGTGAAGAGGCCAGGTCCCGCCCACCGCCAAAATATTGCATGCCCGCCTGGTCATAGAGGTCAAGGGTGTACGGCAGGTATTGCGCGCCCCAATCATTGAGGTGGTTGCCGGTCAGCTCGACCACATCCACACCCAGATGCGTCAACAGCTCCATATAACGCGGATCTGAACAGAAAACCGGATCGCCGATATAGTGCGGCGTAGGACAACTGGCCACAAACGAGACCTCATTGCTGACGTGAGCAATGTCCGCCTCCTGCATCACCGGCGCTACCTCTTCCCCAGGGTAAAGAATGCCGCGGATCTCCATCTGGTAAGCCGTAGCCCGCACCAGCGCCGTCACACCAGTCATCGCAATGCGCGTCATGCGCTCTGGATGGTAATTGGTCTGCGGCCCCTCCCACGCTGCCAGAAACGCTTCCGTAGCCTCAGACCCGCCCTCTAACCCAACCTGTGCTGTGAAAGGCCAATCCTGCGGCTCAAATCCCGCCTGCAGCGGCGACTGCCCATCGACCGCCAGCACCTTCAAGTCAGGCGTCAACTCGTCAAAGGGCACCAGGCCCCAGGCCGGCCGCTGCTCCCACAACTGCGCTGCCAGCTCTTCAGCCGGCACAACCGTGGCGCTGCCCGCGCCCCACTTCTGGGCCAGCCACTGCTGCACCGCCTCACTCGCCACTGCCTGCGGCGCGCCGCCATTGAGCCAGTTCTGTTCCATCTGTGCCAGCGATGTGCCATCATCCACCGTGGCAAAGGGCACGGCGACGGCAAATACCCACTGCGCCAGCGGCTCGCCGCCCTCCAACAACAGCAGCACATCCGCCTCTGCGCCTCCCTCTTCAACCCACTGGAACTGCTGCGGGTTGGCGTCAATCACCTCCTGCATAGCCTGGCGCAACGCCGCCGGCACACCCGCCGCAGCCTCGATTGCCCAGGCCTCAGGCGCAGGCTGCGCCGCTGTGGCCACCGGCTCGGGACTGCTTTGCTGCGCCAGCGTCGGAGTAACCTGGAGTTCAGCCGTCGCACTGGCCAGGCTGGTTGCCCCAGCAGTAGCCATCGCTGTAGCGTCGTCCACCGGCGTTATGGGCGGCGTGGGCGGCGGTGTCTGCACATTGGAAATGGGAGCAACCGCCCCCGGCGCAAGAGTCGGCAGCTCCTCCTGGGCAGCACTACAGGCAACCAAAAGGAGGAGAGCAACAGCCAGTACAGCGGGGGAACGGAATAATCTCATCGCATGGGAGAGTAGTAAGCGGTAGTCGGTGAACGGTAATCAGTATTCAGTTAGCGGTAATCAGTAACTGACCCACTGAATACTGA
>CAZRTM010000010.1:48602-52082 GCA_964602995.1 uncultured Ardenticatenaceae bacterium | reverse complement strand
CCTCACCCCGTCGCTCCCAGAATTACGGCCGCGAACCAGATTAAGAAGTCATACTTCAGTAGCTGGCTGAGCTGTTCCAGGCGCCGGCCGGGGACGCCGCGCTTGACCTGTAGAATGACGTAGACCACGACCGGGAATACGCCGAAAGCGACAATATAGGCATAGACAGGCTGGTAGACGGGCAATACTTCTGTAAAGGGGGAGAATAAGGAGCAAACGTTGACGACGGAACAGAACGAGATGTCCTCGCGGTAGACCTTAATCAGGTACGGCACCAGCATGACCCAAACGGTGATACCGGTGGTCACATAAAAGAAAATGCGCGCCGTGCGTTTGCCCCAGACGGTGGCAATGGTACGGCACTGCTGGCGCAAGTCTCCCTCATAATCAGCAATCGTCTTTAATACTTCGCGCCCCAAAATAGCCGTAGTGATAATGACCGCCAGCCAGAGCGTGGGGCGCACGTTTCCCGCCGCTGTTCCGCCAAAAATCACCGTCATGGCTGAGGTGATGGCCACGGTAAGGTTGCCCATCAGGACAGTGCTCTTTAGCTTCCAGGAATAGATGTAGAGCAGGATACTGAAGATGAACACTATCAGAAAGGACGGCAGGTTGATGAACGCTGCAATGATCAGAGCCACTCCGGTGAGCAGCAAGGAGAGAGCCACAGCAGCCCAGGGCCTCACCAGACCGGAGGGCAAAGCGCGATGGGGTTGGTTGATTTTGTCGATTTCAATATCGAGATAATCATTCCAGGCATTCCCCGCGCCCGTAACCATAAAGGCTACAAATGCTGCCAGCGCCACCCTCGTCCATTCACCGGTCCCCGCCACATAGCCCCCGAGGAAGACAGCAAGCGCACCGCTAAAGGCATTAAACGGCCTGGCCAGTTTGTATAATCCCCTTAACTGCTCCATCTTCATACCTCCTGAACTATCTGGCATTTCTTTCGGCAACTCCTCCCGCTTGATAAGATGTTTAAATTTAACTCAACATCCTTATAAATGACAATAAGAACAATAAGAGAGACATAAACCGAATGTTATCGGTTCTATTATGCAACGGTCTGGCTTCTGGCGCACACTGGTCCATTGGTCACGATTGTTGGGCCGCTGTGACCAGCTCCCAGAGGCGGCTGGGGTTCAAGGGGATCTCATTGATTTCCAGGCCGGGAACATCCAACGCATCTTCAATTGCCTGCGCGAACAGCGGACCGACCGGAATAGCGCCGGCCTCTCCCGCCCCTTTCACGCCCATTGGATTCAGCGGCGAGGGTGTCACTTCGTGGCCCACATCCACACGCGGCACATCCAACGCCGACGGCAACAGGTAATCCATAAAGGAGCCTGTCAGTAACTGGCCACTCTCGTCGAAGACCAGTTCCTCAAAGAACGCGTTACCAATCCCTTGCGCCACGCCGCCATGAATCTGTCCGTCCAGAATGAGCGGGTTGATCACATTGCCGCAATCGTGCACCACAACATACTTTTGCACCTCAAGCTGCATCGTTTCCGGGTCCACCTCCACGATCATGGCGTGCGCGCCGCTGGCTGTGGCGCCTCGTTCCGGCCCAAAATAGTTGGTCGATTCCAGACCTGGTTCTGTACCCGGCTTCACCGCGCCACGCAACGGATTGGCCATATTGGCCAGCTCGCCTAGCGGCACGGCCCGGTCTGGCACCCCCTTCACGCGCACTTCGCCGTTTACAATTTCCAGGTCCTCTTCCGCCGCCTCCAGATGGTCGCTGGCAAAGCGCAAAATCTTCTGTCGCACATCCTTAGCCGCTTCGTTCACCGCATTCCCAGCCACCACAGCACCGCGGCTGGCAAAGGTACCCGCGCCCCAGTAGAACTGATCCGTGTCGCCGGTGACCACGTCCACTTCATCGACGCCAACCCCGACCTGATCAGCCACAATCTGGGCAAAGCTGGTGAAGTGACCCTGCCCCTGGGTGCCCACGCCGGTCACCAACGAGACCTTGCCGCTGGGCTGCACCTGCACGCGCGCCCCTTCATAAGGGCCGATGCCCGTCCCCTCGACATAGGCCACGATGCCAATGCCCACAGCCCGGCCTTCAGCCCGCAGCCGGGGCTGGATCTCGTTCACGAACTCCTCGTAACCAATCATCTCCAGCGCCTTATCCAGCACCGGTTCATAATTGCCGCTGTCATAGACAAGCGGGGCAAAATCCTGGTAAATAATCTCATTATCATATGGAAACGCATCTGGCGGGATAAAGTTACGGCGCCGGATCTCAGTCCGGTCCAATCCTAACTGCCGCGCCGCAAAATCCAGCAGCCGTTCCATGACAAAGACGCCATGCTGCCTACCGGCGCCGCGGTAGGGGGTAACGATTGGCTTATTGGTGAACAGCGCCTTGAACTCCGAGTAGTAGTTGGGAATGTGATACGGTCCTAGCAGCGTACACTGGCTGTTAATGGGCACTGTCAGCCCATAGGGCATGTAAGCGCCGCCGTCGTGCAAGAAAATATCCTTCACGCCCAGAATGCGTCCCTCACTGTCCAGCGCAATCTCCGCCTCGTGAATCTGCCCCCGCTCCTGTGTCGTCGCCACAAAGTTCTCTGAGCGGTCTTCAATCCACTTCACCGGCCGCCCGAGCTGCACTGAGAGCCAGGGGACGAGCACCTCTTCTGGGTAGAACATCATAATCTTCGGCCCAAAACCGCCGCCGATAAAGGGCGCCACGACCCGCACCTGATTCTGGGACAGTCCCAGCATCCCCGCCAGGCCGTTGCGAATGGGAATAGGCGCCTGTGTCGTATCCCACACGGTCAATTTTTGCGCTTTGTCATCCCAATCGGCCACAATACCGCGGTTTTCCATAGCCGCGGCTGTGCCCCGGTCATAGCGGAACCGGCGGCGGATGACGCAATCGGCCTCGGCCTTCGCCGCTTCATAATCGCCCTTGGTTTGCACCACGTGCGCACCCACGTTGCCAGGCACACCTTCATGCACCAACGGCGCACCCTCGGCTACTGCATCTTCCAGCTCCACCACCACCGGCAGCGGCTCATAATCGACCAACACGTCATTGGCGGCGTCTTCTGCAATGTAGCGGCTCTCGGCGACCACCACCGCGACGATTTCACCCACATGGCGCACCTTATCTCGCGCTAGTGGCACCTGGGTACGTTCGTGGAAGAGAATGCCCTTAATGGGCGGCGGCGAAACGAGCAACGGCCCGTGCTGCCAGTAATCACCCAGGTCGTCGGCCGTATAGACGCCAATGACCCCTTCGCGCTCCAGCGCTGCCGATGCATCAATCTCCCCCAACCGCGCATGCGCATATGGGCTGCGCACGAAGGCGACGTGAGCCATCCGTGGCAGATGCACATCATCCACAAACAACGCCCGCCCCGTCAACAACCGTGGGTCCTCATTGCGCTTGATCCGTTCGCCAAAGAACTGTGTTGCACCCATCAAGAAATCCTTTTTGCCACGAATTACACGAATTTCACT
>CAZRTM010000010.1:0-48502 GCA_964602995.1 uncultured Ardenticatenaceae bacterium | reverse complement strand
AATGCCACAAACCGTCCCCACATCGACGCCGTCTCCATCCCCTTCTGCACAAAGCCGCCGATGAAGTAACGCCCGCTCTCTGCCTGGGCAATATCCTTACCCAGGTTCTCCGCGTGTACAATGCCCTTGGGGAAAAGATTCAGATGCATATCCTGATAATACTTATCCAGCGGGTACATCTCATCCCAATCCTTGCCATACTGCTCTTGTAGCTTGCGATTGGCCTCTTCAAAAGTGCGGGGGTGCCACTGGCGCTGGATCGTGTTCATGGGGTGCTCCATCGCCACACAATCGACGCCCAGCCACTTGATCTGCTTCTCTATGCACCAATCGGCAAAGTCAGGCGACGGCCCGGGGTGCTTGATCATGTAGCGGAATTCGTCTGAGTCGGGACTATCCCAACCATACTGATACCAACCAGTCTTAATAATCAGGATATCTCCTGGCCGGATTTCCACCTCTTCCTCGATCATCGCCGGCGTGTAGACGCTAGAGTTACTGACCTTGTCCGAAATATCGACAATGGCTCCGGGGCCGAACCAATACTCAAACGGCATCTCGCCGATGGTGCGACCGGCCGCGTGGAAATGCTTCTCGCCGTCCATATGGCTGGCCAAATGGAAGCTGGCGCGGCAGTGCGCGTTGTTGCGCCCCAGCCCGAAATATTGACCACCAACCCGCTTCGTATACTTGATGCTCAACGGCTCATAATTGGCCCATTGCGGCGTCTGCACGCTGAACGGCAACGTCATGTCCAGCATCTGCACCTCGTGCATCCGCTCGAAGAACTCCTCCTCGCTCACGTCCTGCGGCGGGCGCAGCGCCATGGCCCGCGCCCAGGCCGACTCCACTTCCATGAACGGAATGGGGTGAATCATGATCCAGGCCCGCTGGTTGTTCAGCTCATCAATTTGTCCACCCAGTGCCTCCGCCAGCAGCAACCCGGCCTTGGGCATGATAATATGCGTCAGCTCGTGATACTCCTCCGGCGGGAAAAGTTCGTCCCACGACTTCCCATGCGTCTGCTGTAGCCTGGCCTCAGCCTTCTCGAACTCCCGCGCGTGCGCATAGCGGATATTGGTGTTCATCGGATGCTCAGCGCTGCCGCAATCCACGGCGATCATCTTGAGCTTCATATCCAGCGCCCACTGGAAGAACTCCGGTGATGGCCCCGGATGGCGCACGTAATAAGCGAACTCCTTGTTCTCAATGCCGCCCTGCTGCTCGGGGTTCGCCACGTCCGGCTGGTCCCAGCCATGCCGGTGATAGCCTGTATTAATCACCAGAATATCGCCCTCTTTCACCGTCACGCGCTCGGTGATCATTTCCGGCGTGTAGAAACCATAATCGGAGACAGCATCAGAAATGTCCACCACCACGCCTTCGCCACAAAGGTCAGTGAGTGGAATGTCGGCAATAGCGCGCGCCCCCGAATGAAATGCTCTAGGCCCAACCAGGTGCGTGCCCGTGTTATTACTCCATTCAATCAGTTGCCCGTTCGCGCCCTGCCCTCCACCCCAGGCGCCCGTCAACCGCTTGAAAAAATGCACCTGCAACGGCATTTCTCCGGGCCAAGGCGGCGTAAAAATACTCAACCCCTGCGTCAAATCATACCAGCGTGCCCCATTCAACAAGTCAATAACCGCCTCGCGTTCCATACCTCCCTCCTTTTAGTTTGTCGCCACGAATTGCACGAATTACACGAATGGTGGTGGTTGGTTGGATGGTTTCTTGGTTTGTTGGTTGGATAGCTGAACACTTCCCAACCAACTACCCACCTATCCAACCCCAAAATTCGTAAAATTCGTGCAATTCGTGGCAAAAAAATCCCTAATACGTAGCCCCTCGCCCGCCAAGCCGCTCAACATGCTCCGGGTCGTAACAATCGCCAAAACGCGTCTTGGGCAGCTCGGCCTTGCGTGCCATCAGCTCTTCGTACTCGTCATCGTCGACCATAGCCACAATGCGCGCAATACTGGCCTCGCCATCTACAAAACGCCAGGGAAAACAGCCCACCTGCACACGGCGATTGACCAGCAAATCAATGTCACCTCCGACGCACTCCGCATGAATAATCCCCTTGTGGAACATCCACAGGTGCATCATCTGGTACATCTCTGGCGTGAACGTCTCCGACAGGCTCTTGCCGTACTTCTCGCGGAAATAAGCGTCAGCCTTTTCCGCCTGCGCCGGCATCCAGTCCCGAATCTTCGTGTTCATGGGATGATCCGCGCTGCCACAGTCCACCCCAATCCACTTCAGCTTCTTCTCCTCGCACCAGGTGGCGAAGCGCTCATCCGGCCCGGGGTGCATCACCATATAGCGCACTTCATTGCCGTAAGGCTGGTCCCACCCGAAATGGTGGTAGCCGGTGTGGATAATCAGAATATCCCCTTCCCGCACCTCCACACGCTCTTCGATCATCTCCGGCGTATAAATGTCATAATCACCGCAACAATCACTCAGGTCCACAATCGCCGCCTCCCCGGTCAGAAAATCCAGATCCAGCGACGCGATATCCTTACCCGGTGTATAAAAATGAATCTCCCCATCCAGGTGCGTACCCACATGGTTGCTATGTGTCACCAACTGCCCATTCGCCCCATTAGGCGCCAGCCGCTTGAAATATTTAACCTGCAACGGCTCATAAGTCGGCCACGGCGGCGTCCCCACTCCTAAGGGCATTGTCAAGTCAATAAACTTCATGTATCGAACCTCGCTTTTGGATTAGCTGTCAGCTTTCAGCTATCAGGTGTCAGCCGTCAGCTGACGGCTGACACCTGACACCTGACCCCTATTAAAGATACTTCTCCGCAAACGCCACAACCGCGTCCTCGAAAGCCGACAGTGGCGGGCGCACCAGGCCGGCGCCGACCTGGCCTACACCTGCTTCCTTGTGCGCAATGCCCGTGTTAACGCGGGGCGTGATACCCAGCTCGACTACTTTGCGGATGTCGATACCAGTCGGAGTACCACGGAAATCGAGGAACGGAATCGTGAAGTGGCTGTGTTCATCTTCCGTAATCTCATACATCTCCAGCGTGGCATTAATCGCATCTTGTGGCGAGCCGCTGATGAAGGTTACGATGGCCGGGGCGGCGGCCATGGCAAACGCGCCGATGCCCGCCGTCTCGGTGATGGTGCTGTCGCCGACATCGCCGCTGGCATCTTCGGCTGTGTAGCCGGGGAAATAGAGGCCATCCGGCTGGCCCACAGGTCCGGTAAACCAGCGGTCGCCCAACCCGCTGACGCGAATGCCAAAATCGGTTCCATTGCGGGCCATCGTCGTTACAATCGTGCTGCCCTCAATGCCATGCGCCGCATCGCACATCGCCTTGCACGCCGCCATCACCGGGTTGAGGACACTCAAGGCGTTATCGCCCAGGAATTGCAACACCTTCACTTTTTCCGCATCATCAGCGCTCGTCCTGGCCACCAGCGGCGCCAGCCGGCTGGTATAGATAAATGACCCCGCCTTGTTGCGGTTGTGTCCCTCGTCCCCCATGTGCAACGCCTCTGACAGCAAGGCGCGAATATCAATCCCACCATCGCTATACGAAAGGGCTTCGGCCAGGATCGGCCCCATCGTGCCGTTCATCCAGCGCAGCTTCTCCAGCACGTCTTCGCTATAAGCGCCATAGCGTAGCACCTTGCCATACCCTTCGTTCAAATTGGAGTAAGTGCGGTTGCCATGCGTTTCGTTTTCCACAATGTAGACCATCATTGAAGCTGAGGTCACACCCGCCATTGGCCCCACGGCGCTGTGGTGGTGGCACGGCTCCAGCTCCACCTCCCCCGACTGCACCAACTGCTGGGCGCTGTCCCAATCTCTGGCCAGCCCCTCTAGAATCAGCGCGCCCACAATCGCACCGCGCATTGGTCCCGAGGCTCGCTCCCAGGTAATCGGCGGACCGGCGTGCAAGAGTAAGTTGTCGCGCATGCCGGGAATCACCTCTCGTGCCAGACCAACGCCTTTCAGGATCGGTCTGGCGCTCATCATACGTTCGACCGCCTCGCGATTCGCCTGTTCAATGTTAACCATCTGTTTCCCTCCTATCTGCTTGCCTCAGCAGCAATTCAAATTCAACGCCAACCGGTTTAGAACCCTGCCTGGCTCTCAAAGACAAGGTCGCCGTCCACAACGGTATCGCTCTCAATCCAGGCCTGTTGCGGCTGGCGGTTGACCACCCTGACCTGCCCCTTCACCCTCACATTGCGGCCAAAGAGCACATCCCCGCGCACGTGTAGCATCTGGCACTCAACCAGCGATGGCGCGCCATAGGGGAAGCGCGCCTCCATCTGGTCGATCAGCCTGTAATAACCTGGATCAAGATCAATCACTAGCGCAGCGTCACCCCGTTCTGGCGCCATCACAATGCGATAATCCTCGCTCAGCACATAGGCATCAGAGCGCACGGCGAGCAGGTCATTGGTCGTCTTCACCGGCGCAAAGCGGCTGCGCGGCACGCGGATGGCCCCTGCCCCCTCAAAAACGGCAATGGCCGAACCCATCGCCGTCTCCAACTGGTAGACGCCATACGACTCTCTATTGCGCGGGTCAACCGTTTTGCGATTGCGAATCATCGGCAATCCCAGGATATTCTCGCGCTCGTCCAACACCTGCTGCAGCGATGGCAGGTGCAGCCAGAGGTTATTCGTGTTGAAGTAGCGGTGGCGGTCTACGTCCTGGAACGCTTCCAGATCTTCATCCGGGCACTGCGCCGACTCGCGCAACAGGAGCTGTCCACTGGGAGTCTGCGCCAGATGCCCCCCTTTGCGGTCCGCCAGCGTGCGGTCGGCCACTTCCATCATGAACGGCAACTGACGGTCGGCAAAGTAGCCCAGAATGCGCCTGTCCAGCACCGCGCCCAGGTTGTCGGAGTTCGACACGAACGCATACTCATACCCCTGCTCCAACATCTGGCTCAACATACCACTGGTAACCAGTGCCGTATAGATATCACCGTGTCCTGGCGGGCACCAGGCCAGCTCCGGTTCATCCGGCCATTCCGCAGGGCGCAGGTCATCCTGGCGGACCTTGGGCACTTTGTGCTGCAAAAAGTCCAGCGGCAGGTCGCTGTTCTGCAGCTCAGGATATTTCTCCAGGACAGCCACCGAATCGGCGTGCGTACTGAAGCTGTTCATCAGAACCAGGGGCACGCCCGCATGGAGAGCTTGCCGGGCAATGATGTCCAGAAATGACAGTCCCTCTTTGACTTCCAACACCGACTTGGCACGTTCCAGGCCCATGCTCGTGCCCAGGCCGCCGTTCAGCTTAATGAAAACTGTCTTATTTAGGACTTGCGCCCCTGTCTGCGCCAGCTCCGCTTCCAGCATTTCAGCATCGGGCAGCGACTCGACAGGCTCAATCTCCGCTTCGGGAATCAGCCCTGTCTGGCCTTCTGCAAGCCGGCGGTAGTAATGTTCGAAAGTACGAATAACGATCTCGGGTAATCCTTCGTCCCGCATCCGCTGGGCATAAGCCGCAAATTGTTCTTGCTCATCTGCCACCAGGGCAAGCTCCTTTACCAAATGTCCGGCTTAAGTTTGAAGCCGCTACTCGTTACGAATCTCAGCGTCGATCTCCAGATGCAGCGGTTCCGCGGGCGGTGAGCTGCCGTAATCGGTCAGATCTTCCAACGTGACACGCAGGTTCAACACATCCACATCAGGGTTCGCTTCCAGGTAGGCCGTAATTTCCTGATCGGCGCGTACGCCAAACGTTCTCAAGAGACGGCGAATATCATTTCGGCCGTTTTCACTCATCTGAATCCTTACTCCTTATTAAAAATAGAATCTTCACCACTCACACCCTGGTGCGAGCTAAATTGTCATTGCACATGGATAGTGACCACCAGGTTGTGACCAGGCTATTGACCTTTCATCCGGGCCAGCAGCGCCATCATCTTCTCATTGCCGCCCGCGGGAGGGCGCCAATCAACGTGCACTGCTTCCGCTCCCTGCCCCTGCAGACTCTCGTAGAACGATTCCAGGCCCACGTTAATCGCCGCCAGCGGTTTCTCAAAGGCATCAAGGCTCACGCCACGCACCATCTGTGGCGCCTCCCCGGTCAGGGTCGCGGCCACCATCTGCAGCATCTCCTTTATGCTCTCGAAAACCTGGGCGCCGGCCTCTTGCAGTTGCGCTATCTGCTGCTCTTTCCCTTGTGGATCCTCATCCGTGCCCACGACCAGCACAGCCACCGGCGTCTGGTGCTCTGAGCGAATCTCATTAATGACAGGGGCCAGCTCCGAAGCGGGGTCTGGGTGCGCCCCCTCGCCCAGCACAAGGTCCAGCAAAATCAGACCGGTCTCCGCATCACCGGCCTCCTGCCGCAGGCGACGAATGCGCAGGTCATTATCCATCATCGGATGCAGGCGGCCCTGCGTAAATTCATCTTCACCCAGGTCCAGAACCGTATGACCCTGACTATGCAGCGGATTCTCCAACCGCTGCTCGTCACTGAGCGGAACGTTGGAGTAGAGTGGCGTCGCCACATTTTGTAGCCCTAACAGTAGCTCGTAAGCCAGAGTGCCGCCAGAAAAGAGCGCGCGCACATAACGGCCACGCCCCTCTACGCTTTGCCCAGGAACCGCCCGGTCATTGCTGCCGCTCTCTGGCCGGCCGGCGGCCGCCACGGCCAGTTGTGCGGCGTCGTGCAGGTTAAACGCAAAGCAGAGATTGCCGATCTGTCGCAGCGCCAGCGGTTGGCCCATGAAATAGATGACGACAGGCTTCGTCAGTTGCCGTGCCGCTGCCATGAGCTTTGTCGCCACCTGGGCCGACGGCGGCTTAGACACCAGCACCACAACGTCTGTCTGCGGATCGCGCCCCAGCACATCCAGCGCCTGCAAGGCCGTGCTACCCCCCACTGCTGACGATAAGTCACGACCGCCCGTGCCGATAGCCTGCGAAACGCCTCCGCCTGCCTGGTGAATGTAGGCCGTGATCGCCTGCAAACCTGTACCGGAGGCGCCCACGAGGCCCACATTGCCCCGCCGCACGTGGTTGGCAAAGCCCAGGCCCACGCCGTTGATAATGGCCGTCCCACAGTCAGGGCCCATCAACAGAAGCCCCTGCTCGCGCGCCTGTTGCTTCAGCGAAACCTCATCTTCCAGGCTGACATTATCGCTATAGAGGAAAACGTGCCGCCCGGAATCCAGCGCTTCTCGCGCTACAGTGGCTGCATAGCGCCCAGGAACGGAAATCAGTACCCACTCAGCCTCAGGCAACTGTTTGATGGCTGACTGCAGGCTGCGCGGGTGGAACGCCTGTGCTGTGCGCGAGCGGCGCTGTTTCAACAGCGAATCAACCTGGGCCAACGCCTCATTCGCTGCTTCGCTGTCCTCGGCCGCGACGGTGATAATCAAATCCTCTGCGCTGGCTGCGGCAGCCTCGTCGGTCAGCAGACCGCTCTCTTGTAACAGCTCCTGATTGGCCGCTGTGCCCATGACCACACCGGCATCAAGAACGCCGGGCAACTGGCTCAGCGCCCGCTGCAGCTGCATTAAGACGACAGAGTCGTAGTACGCGCCGGGTCTGATTTCGCTTGCAGTCACGCCCATCGGGTTACTCTACCTTCCTGGCAACTTCGGGATAGCCGGTTGTAATGTAACTTTCCAGATGCCCAATCGTATTCGCCTGTTGCGTTATCAGCGCCTTGACCACATCGCCGATGGAGATGACGCCAACCACCTCGTCGTCCCGCATCACGGGCAGGTGGCGAATACGCTTTTCCGTCATCAAAGCCATGCAGCCCTCCACACTCTGGTCAGGACGCACGGCAAAAACGCGCCCGGTCATTGCCTGGCGCACCGGTGTCTCGCGCGAGCTTTTTCCCTCCAGGACTACCTTGCGTGCATAGTCCCGCTCCGAAAAGATGCCCACCAGCCGCCCCCCTTCCATCACCAGCACGGCCCCAATATTCCTCTCGGCCATCAGCTCCAACGCCTCATAAATCGACGCATCCGGCCCAATTGACCAGACGTCATGCCCTTTATTGTCCAGAATCTGCTTTACGATGAACATTTGGCACCTCCCAACACTTTCTCAATCTTCTCAGCCCACTCCAATAACGCTTCGTCCCCATACCAGCGGGCGATCAACTGAATACCAAACGGAAGTCCGTCCTCATTCTTGCCCGAAGGCAACGTCAGAGACGGCAGACCGCTGTGTGTCCAGGGCAAGTTCATGATGGGGTCACCGGTGCTGTCCAGCCCCTGCGGCGCGACGCCGGTCGCGGCCGGCGTCAGCCATAGATCGACCCCATGCTCGTCCATCAAATCTGTCAGCTCTTGCCGCAGTTGTTCACGTCCAGCGCGTGCCGCAACCACTACCTCCTCAGGTACCATTGCGCCGCGAGTCACCAGCTCTGCCGTCTTGGCCTGGTAAAGATGGTCATAGCGCGAGAACCATGTCTCGTGCACCTGGCTGGCCTCAGCCGCCACCAGGGCGCGGTGGCGGATTTCAATCTCTTCAAAATCGGGCATGGCATCGACCAGCTTAATGGTGTAGCCGGCGTGCCCCAGCTTCTCCGTGACATCGCGGAAGTGCAACGCGCCCTCTCTGGAGGCCCGCTCCATATAAGGGCCACGCGGGATGCCCAAAACCGGCCACGGCGGCACCACATCCTGCTGCCAGCGCATGGCAACCAAACCTACGACCAGCGCCATGCCGGCAACATCCTGTGTAAAGAAGCCAACGTGGTCTACCGATGGCGAGAGCGGAATGCCGCCGCTGCGCGAGATGCGATCATAGCTAGGCTTATAGCCAACCACGCCACAGAAAGCCGCCGGGCGGTTAATCGAGCCAATCGTCTGTGTGCCCAGCGTCAGCGGGCAGAGGCAGGCGCCGACGGCCGCTGCAGAGCCGCTGCTGGAGCCGCCAGGCGTGTGTTGGGGGTTATGCGGGTTGCGCGTAGGGCCGGGCGCGAAGTAGGCAAACTCCGTCGTCACTGTTTTGCCCATCACCAAAACGCCCGCCTGCTTCAGAGCGGTGACAACTGCAGACTGCGGCCCGCTCAGCTCTTCAGCAGGCACGCGGCTGCCAGCCTGTGTGGGGAAACCTTTGACGTGGAAGATGTCCTTCACACCAAACGGCACGCCGAACAACGGGGGCCGCGTCGCCGGCTCCGGGTACTGGTCGAGGAGATTCTGCGCTTCACGGCGCAGCCGCTGGAAACGGTTTTCCTCCGGTACGAAAGCCAGCACCTCAGGTTCCCGCTTCTCAAAGTACGCTTCAAGTTGCTCCAGGTAATCAAGCAACGGCAGGGAACCATCACGTAAAGCGCTTGCTAACTCCCTGATTCTGGCCGGTGGTGCAGCTCGTAATCTCTCCATCTTAACCCTCGACTTTCTCGGTCTGCAGCTTCTCTGCAGCCAGCCGCACCGCGTCTACAATGTGCTGGTAGCCGGTGCAACGGCAAAGGTTCCCGGAAATGGCGTGGCGAATCTCCTCTTCCGTGGGGTTTGGGTTTTCCTGCAAGAAAGGAACAATCGTCATCAAAATGCCCGACGTGCAAAAGCCACATTGCAACCCGTGCGCCTCCCAGAACGCCTCCTGAATCGGGTGCAACTGCTCTGGACCAGGCGCCAGCGACTCGACCGTTTGAATCTCATGCCCGTCGCTCTGAACGGCAAAGAGGAGGCAGGAACGAACTGCCTCGCCATCCAGCAAGATGGTACAGGCGCCACAAACGCCATGCTCGCACCCGACGTGCGTTCCCGTAAGCTGCAGCTCGTGCCGCAGAAAATCGCTCAGTAACAGGCGTGGCTCCACCTCTCGCTCAATTTGCTGGCCATTGACGGTGACCTGAATCGAATACATATCCTAACTCCCAGCTCGCTCTGCGGCGCCGGCACGCTCTGCTGCCTGCTGCAAAGCGCGGCGAGTGAGCACGCTGGCCAGATGTTTCTGGTAAGACACCGAAGCATGAATATCGGCAACGGGGCTAATCTCTTCTTCCGTGACCACGGCTGCAACCGCCTCCACCAACTCCGGCCCGATTACCTCGCCAACCAATAGCTGCGCTGCCTTCCGCGCATCCACCGGCTGGTCCCCCACATTCAGATAAACAAGGCGAGCATTGGTGCAGCGACCTTCGTCATCGAGCGACACAATCGCTGCAATGCCCACCAGCGCGTAATCACCATGCCGGCGCGCCACTTCCAGGAACGACCAGCCCGTACGCCTGGGCCAGGGGGGAAACTCCACTTCAACCAGAAGCTCGTCTGGCGCCAGGTCCACGGTAAAGACGCCCTGGAAGAAATCAGCGGCATCCACCCAGCGCTCCTCGTCCCGGCTGCGTACATAGAAGCGGGCATCGGTGGCCACGGCAATCACGGGCAGCTCCGAAGCAGGGTCAGCATGTACCATGCTACCGCCAATGGTGCCCCGGTTTCGAATCTGAGGATGGGCAATGTGCGGCATCACTTCCGCCAACAGTGGCGCCAGCTCAGCCACCACAGCGCTGCGCTCCACGCTTCGTTGCCGTGTCATGGCTCCAAGCCGCAGCCCACCGTCGGGTGTCTGCCGGATAAAATCCGCTTCCGATACACGGTTCAGATCCAACAGCACCGCAGGCTGAACCAGGCGGAAATTCATGGCAGGAACCAGGCTCTGTCCCCCGGCCAACCACTTGGCATCGTAACCATGCTCCGCTGCCAGATCCAGTGCAGCTTCTACAGTGTCAGGCGCGTAATACTCAAATGGCGCTGGCTTCATGGGAAATAGTTCCTTTCATAACCACTATGATGAGTCAGGAATGGCAAAAACGCAAATCTCACGAGATGGCGACATGTCACTACAATGGGGACCCCCAAATATAGGAGGTGCCCCCATTATTGTGCAATGCAAGAAAGGTGTCAAGATGGCGTTTCGCCCGCTCAAAAGAGCACGTCAGATGGCAAACAGATGCGTGATCACGGTCGCCGCTGTGCCGCCTACGCTCTGCATTAACGCCACCTGCGGACTTTGTAGCTGATTCTCCCCTGCCTGCCCGGTCAGTTGCAACACAATCTCCGCCGCCTGATAGAGCGCCGATGCGCCAATCGGATGGCCCCGCGCCTTCAGGCCGCCCATTGTGGTCAGCGGCAACCGCCCGCCCAATGCGATCTCGCCCTCAACAGCCAGCCGCCACCCTTCCCCTGGCTCTGCGAAGCCCACTGCCTCCAGCAGCAGGCAAGTCATGATCGTGAACGCATCATGCACTTCAAAAAAATCGACGTCACCCGGCGTCAGCCCGGCCTGCTCAAACGCCAATGCTGCCGAGCGCGCCGCAGCTAACAGCTCCAGCGGCCGCGGCCTATCCGCCATGCGAAAACGGTCCGTAGCCACTGTCGAGGCGCGTAGGGAGACCGGGCGCCTTGCCAGCGTACGCGCCAGATCCGAGGGCGCCAGAACCACAGCCGCAGCCCCTTCACAAATCGGCGCACAATCAAACAGTCGTATGGGAGGAATAATCAGACGCGATTCCAGAACACTCTCAACGGTTACATCTTTGTCTCGGAAAATAGCGTTGGGGTTGCGAGAGGCATTGTGGTGGGCGTTCACGGAAAAGTGGGCCAGCGCGCCATCTGGGGGCCGGTACTGCTCCTGATAAAGTTGCATCAGCCGCGCGTTCTGGCCGATCAACATGGCCCCGTCTGGCACCTCGCGCTCGGCATCCAGCGCCTTGGCCAGTACCGACGTCACACTGGGGGCGCTCATCTTCTCCACGCCGGCAACAACCACCAGCTCGGCAGCGCCGGATGCAACCGCCAGGAAACCGGTGCGCAACGCGGCAGCGCCGGTGGCCGTGGCCGCCCGCACTTGCAGAGCTTCCACGCCTGCCAGGCCTGCCTCGTCGGCCACCAGAGCCGCCAGATGTTTCTGCCCCTGCAGCTCGTCGGCCAGCATATTGCCCAGATACAGGGCATCGACCTGCTCGACCCCTGCATCCGACATCGCCAGCCGCACCGCTGCGGCGCCCAGTTGCCGCAGCGTGCGCTCGTGCTGTTTGCGTACCGGCAGTTGTCCCACTCCCACCACACTGACCGGCCGCATTTTGCTAGACCATTTCCTCGCGAGCGCGGGCGCTGATGTAATCCATGCTCCAGACCATAGCCACGATGGCCCAGGTAGCCATGCCCGCCGCGGCGTACTGGTTCAGGCCAACCCAGACGCGGAACTGCTGGCCGATACCACCACCGCCCACGAAACCGATAACCGTGGACATGCGAATGTTGATATCCCACTGGTAGAGGATAAAGGCCAGGAAGCGGGGGACGAGTTGTGGCACGTAGGCATAGAAGATGGTCTGCATACGGTTGGCGCCGGTGGCCCGAATCGCCTCCACAGGTCCCGGATCAATTTCTTCAATGGTCTCCGAGAACAGCTTGCCCAGGTTGGGGATATTGTTCAGAGCCAGCGCCAACATACCGGCAAACGGCCCCAGACCGACCCAGGCCGATGCAATCAGCACCAGAATCAGCGGCTCAATAGAACGCGTAATATTAAACGTGGTGCGGAATATATAATAGATCGTCCGTCCCAGCGGTGAAGGTCCCATCACATTGCGCGCCGCCAGGAAGCTGAGCGGAATGGCAAAAAACGACCCTAGCGTCGTCGCTAACAACGCCATTAGCAGGGTAACGATAGACAGGTTGACAACGGTGTAAAAGGCATCACTGAACTGCAGCGGCCCAATTGCCTCGTTCCAGACGATGGCCACGCGCACCGGTTCCGTCGAATCCTCGGGCAGGCCCGCCAGCACAATTCTGTTGATCTCCGTCTCAAAACGAAGCTCGCCATTCTCATCTGTCGTGCAGCAATCCTGGCTGATACGCAAGAAGGCGCCATCCGGAAACAACCAACGCACTGAAACCGCAATGTTTGGCGGCAAGTCGTTCGCTTCGATCACCAGGGGATCCCCCACCTCACCGCACGCCGGCGTCAAGATCATGTTAGCGTCCGCTTCCACACTGCTCACACCACCCTCTGCTGCCTCGGATGTGCCACACGGCACCGGCAAGGGCTGCGTTAACGACAGTTCTTCAGTTGGACGATCAAACATATCGGGAACGGCAAAGGCGCGAGCGATGCGCAAACCGTTGGGATACCCTTTAACCAGCTCATCCAGCTCAATTTCGGCTACACCCCAGGACCAGACAAAGAGCAGGATAAAGGCCACAATCGCCGCGCCGCGGATAACACCGCGCCGCAGCGTGTTTCCTGTCTCGACTACGGGCGTACCGGCAATGATGCGCTCGCGCAGCCAGCTAGAGAAGTAATCCAGGCTGGCAACCACAATCACAATGGCAATAATTGCCGTCGCCATTGCCGAGAAGCGCGTCAGGCGAATCCACTGCACCACCAGGAAGCCCAGGCCGGCGTCACTGACCAGACCAATGACGGTTGACAGGCGAACGTTGATATCCCACCGGTATAAGGTGAACGAGGTAAACGTAGGCAAGATCTGCGGCAGAACCGCATAGACCACCATTTGCGACCAGCTCGCGCCCGTGGCACGGATAGCCTCAATTGGCCCCGGGTCAATGCTCTCGATTGCCTCTGAGTAAAGCTTGCCCAACGCCGCCACCGTGTGCAGCCACAACGCAAGCGTACCCGCAAACGGCCCCAGACCCACCCACACCACAAATATGATCGCCCACATCAACGTCTCGATGGAGCGCACCACATTCATGAAGGTGCGGGCAATGTAATAAATGAGCCGCGTAATGGGATGGCCTTCCATCAGGTTGCGGGCAGCCAGGAAGCTGAGAGGGACGGCAAAGATCATACCCAGCACAGTGGCCATAAATGCCAGGGCAATCGTCTCGCCGATCTTCTCAATGACGAGATCGAGCGTCTGGGTCGGGATGAGCGGGCCAAAGGGGCGGAATTGCTGCGCCCGCACCTGGTGCGTCTGCGTTTCCCCTTCCGCCGGGCGCTGCGTAATCGGTACCGCCTGCGGCACCTGAATCGTTACCTCAAACCGGCCATTCTCGTCCGTGACAAATGTTACCGGTTCCCCATCCAGCGTTAAGCGCTGCACGTCGCCAATTGGATTGACCCAGCGCAACTCCCCTTCAAATTCTGGGAAGAACCCCTCGCCGCTGACCTGCACGCGGTCACCGACCTCAGCACAGGGTACGCTGATGTTGATATCAGGCTCGGTCGTACCCCTGCGGCCTGGCTCCGGCAGCGGATCAACACAGGGCACCAGAATCGGCTCCCGGCCAATGATGTCTTCCGTATCCCGGGTAAAAAGCTCCGGATCGGCCAGTGCCGACAGATAAGGCCGGATCCTGGGCAGTCCGGAAATTAAGCGGTCTGTGCGTACATCTACGGCATCAAAGGCCAGGACATATACGACCAGGGCGCCAAGGACGAACGGGATGGTAAAGGCCAGCTCCCGATCTTGCGCCAGCAGGTAGGCGTGTACGACATTCCACAGCCACATACCGGCGACAGCCACCAACAAAGTTGGTATCCCCCACCATAGCACAAGCGCGGCAAGGGCCACGATGCTGCCAAAAATGACGGCGCCGAGTTGCCGCCGACCTTGAATAAATTGTCCACTTCCTGGAATAAACAGCGAGGCTAATGCGGCCTGCCAGGCAGGAATGGTGGAACGCCCCTCTCTACTTCCCCTGTTGTTGTCTTGCATCACGTCGTTGCTCGCTCACCTATCCTGTCACTCAGTTCGAGCTTCCACCTACACTGACCATTTCCGCTTCTTCACCATACACTTCCTTGAAGCGCTCTGCTGTCAGCTCTGCTGGCAATCCATCAAAGACCAGTTCGCCATCCTTCAGACCAACCACGCGTGTAGCGTAACGATGTACCAGGTCCAGAAAGTGGAGGCTGCAAAGGACCGTAATGCCGTCCTGCCGGTTCAACAGCTCCAGGTACTGCATGATCGAATGGGATAAGACTGGATCCAGGCTGGCCACCGGTTCGTCCGCCAGCATCAGCTTTGGCTCCTGCATCAGCGCCCGGGCAATCGCCACGCGCTGCTGTTGGCCGCCGGAAAGCTGGTCGGCGCGATTGTGCGCTTTCTCGGCAATACCCACACGGTCCAGGGCAGCAATAGCGCGTCGCCGGTCTTCACGAGAGAATTGGTGCAACAGGCTAGACCACGGGTTGGCATACCCCAACCGGCCGGACAGCACATTGGTCATCACACTGCTGCGCTTTACAAGGTTAAACTGCTGGAAGATCATGCCGATCTGGCGCCGGATGCGCCGCAGCTCTTTCCCTTTTGCCGCCGTGATATCTGTGCCATCCCAGACAATACGCCCCTCTGTAGGCTCAATCAGGCGGTTAATGCAACGTAGCAGTGTCGACTTACCAGAGCCAGATAGACCGATGATGACCAGGAACTCACCATCTTCCACCTCAAAACTGACGTCTTTAAGCGCGACTGTGCCATCCTCAAAGACTTTCGTCAGGTTCTCAACACGTAGCAAGATACCCTCCTAAAAAGTATTATAAGTGAAAAATAGTGCGGTTATCCGAGGTGAATCAAAACTCGGGAATTAGAGATTGGAGATTGGAGACTGGCCAACAACCAATCTCCAATCTCCAATCTCCAATCACTTACAAAAAGAGGGAGAGGACAGAGATCCTCTCCCTCTTTTTTTACATGATTAGTTACTGGGCCAGCTCTTCAATGTCAATTCCGGCCCGGCTCAGGTCCAGGCGGAATGGATCATAGAAGCTATCGTCAGCCTCTTGCAGGCCTTCGATGCTATAGAGCGTATTGAGAGCTTGCTGGCCCTCAGGCGTCTCGGCGATTGCCAGCAACGCGTCAACGATCTGCTGGCGCATATCCTCAGGGAACTGCGGGATGAAAGCAACGCTGTCATTCGGGATGTCGGTGGTGGTCAGCAAGACTTCCACGCGCTCGTTAACATCCGGGAAGTCCTCTTCCACGTTGGTACGAGCATCTACGAAAGTAGCGCCCGCATCACATTCACCGTTGTAAACCTGAATCACAACGTTATCGTGGGAGCCAGCTTCCACTGTCTCGGCGAAGTCGGTATCGGGATCTAGCCCTTCCGCAGCCAACTGAATGCGTGGAATGATGTAACCGGAGGTCGAGTTGGGATCAACCCAGCACATGATCTTGCCTTCGAGATCGGCGACGCTTTCAATGCCCGAATCAGCGTTTACGATGACCTGGCCGTTATAGGTCGTGGCGCCAAAACGCTGTGTAACGAGAGCAACGTCAACGCCATAAACCTCGTTGGCCAGGATGTAGTTGAACGTGTTCAACCAGCCAATGTGTGCCTGTTCGGCGCCCATCGCCTCACGGACAGCGGCGAAGTCGGTGCCAACCTCAGATTCGATGACCAGCCCGGTTTCTTCACTGATCAACTGAGCAAGGGTGTCACCACTCACGATGATGTCCTGAGTGTCACCGGAGGGCACGAAGGACATTACGATGGGGTTCGCCTCGGTTCCCAGATCCGTGGTAGCGCCATCACCGTCGTCAGCCGGCTCTTCCGTAGGCTCTTCCATCGGCTCTTCTGTTGGTTCCTCCATCGGTTCTTCCGTAGGCTCCTCCATCGGCTCTTCTGTGGGCTCCTCTACGGGTTCTTCTACTGGCTCCTCCACCGGCGCCTCAGTTGGCTCGGCAGTGGTGCCGCCACATGCGGCCAGCGCTAAAATCAAAACGCTGATCAACGCAATCAGGATAAAGCGTTTCTTCTTCATCTTTTGCTCCTTTTCTTCATCTCCGAACTAAGCAAATATCAGGGTTATACTGCCGAGAAACCAATTGCCAGTACTTCACCTCCTTGCTTCTAGACTTACCAGCAACAGCACAACAGAATTGTACTATAACTTTCGGCAGCGGGCTTGACAAGCACTTTGCTCTGCCAGGATTTAGGCACAAGTTGACGTGGAGGAGTGTGAACCTCACGCAGGAGCCGCTAGCTTGTAAAGCGATTTGGCAAATCGCTTTACATAACTCCTATATTAATAAGGTCGATGGTAACTTACCTGAGGTACTTCGTCGGGATCCTGGCTGCGGAACGTAAAGGTTGATATGGAAGCCGTCGCCGGATAGTGGTCCGTAACGCCGACCGCCCCCAGCCCATAACGGCCCTCTACTGTGAGCGGCTGCGCGCTGGCCCACATCCAGATAAAAGCCAGGGGATCGGCATGGGTCACCCCCACCGTGTGCTGTCCTGAATGCTCCTGCCGCATCTTCCAGAAGAACGCTCGGATTCGCTGCAGAATATCAGCCGGCTGCTCATATTCATCAGCAACGTCGCTATAGAAATCCCACTTGCGCGCTTCCATCTCTTCGTGCGACCATCCATCGTAGGGCGAGTATACCTCGTGTAATAATGGCTCGATCTCTAGCGGAGGCCGAGGGTCCAACGCCTCCTGGATAATGGCCGCCGTCTGGCGTGTACGCAGCATGGGGCTGCTGTAAATAGCCACGATTGGCCTGTCGCTGAGGTACTGGGCCGCTGCCTGGGCCTGCTCTCGCCCTTTGTCGCTCAGTGGAAAACCAGGAAGGCGGCCGTGGAACACATCTTCAGGGTTCACAATGTGTCCGTGCCGCACCAGATAGATAGTTGTTGTTTCCTCTCCAGGGATTTGCATAAGCTGTAGCGTAAAGGCAACAGGTTAGAGAACCATTTGCAGAGAAAAGAAAAACGCCCGGACACTACACCAGGCGTTTTTCACCATTCAGCTTATTCAAGACTTTAATCAGGCGCCGTTCAAACCGTTCAGCAGACCGGTGCGCTCGTTGAATTCCGTGATACGCGCGTCAATCTGGCTGACGCTGTTCTGAATGCTCGTCCAGTATCCAGGATCATGCCACTGCGCCTGGATCTCATCGTATGTCTTACCCTGCTGTTCAACCCAGGTGTAATACTTCAAGTTATGAATCCGCTTGCGATCGTAGTAGCCCAGTTCCTCGACATAGTCAATGGTCGTACCCAGAATATAGTGATGGTAATCAGCAGCGGCGTCAAGCTCGGTATATTCACCCTGCTCTTCACGCAGCTCTTCTAGACGGCTGCCGTACATTTCCATCGAATCAGTGGCAACAGTTAAAACGACGTCGTTGGCCCCCATCTCATAGTACCTGGCCATCTTCACAGCCGACAGCATATTGGCCACGCCAGAGATGCCGGCCAGCGGCAGCGTGTCGATGAAATCGGCAGAGACGCCCAACTTCCGCAAATAGTCCTGACCCGCTGGCTCATTGAACAGCCGGATCAGGTTAATGGCCGCGTTGTCATCAATGGCTATCACCATATCGGTATTCTTAACGTTATGAACCCAGGGCACATGTTTGTCGCCGATGCCCTCTATGCGGTGCGCGCCAAACCCGTTGTTGAGCAGAGTCGGACACTGCAGCGCTTCACTGGCGCCGATCTTGCTGGTGGGATACAGCTGCTTCAGGTAATCGCCGGCGGCAATGGTACCGCCCGACCCGGTCGTCACCACCATTCCGCGATACGCGTCGCCGCTTTCCATCACCTGCTGCAACACCTCTTCCATCGCCTTGCCGGTTACAGTGTAGTGCCAGAGGTAATTCCCAAACTCATCGAACTGGTTGAAGATAACCACGTTCTGGCCCGAGCGCCGCAGCTCCCAGCACTTGTCGAAAATTTCCTTTACGTTGCTTTCTGAACCTGGCGTTTTAATCGTTTCACCGACGACACCGGCCAGCCATTCAAATCGTTCCTTGCTCATCCCTTCCGGCAGAATAGCAATCGATTCACAGGCCAGCAACTTCGAGTCATAAGCGCCGCCACGGCAGTAATTACCGGTGGAAGGCCACACCGCTTTTTGCGCTGTCGGGTCAAACTGGCCCGTGACCAGCCGCGGCACCAGACAGGCGAACGCCGCGCCAACTTTGTGGGCGCCGGTCGGGAACCACTTGCCTGCCAATTGCACAATCCGCGCATCGACACCTGTCAGCTCGCGTGGCCACTCGAAAAAGTTCACGCCACCATAACCGCCGCCTTTCGTTACCGGCTCGTTGTGCCAGCTAATGCGGAACAGATTCAACGGATTCAGATCCCAGAGGCCCACATCCTTCAGGCAGCCCTTAATCGACTGCGGGATCTCATCCGGGTTCGTCATTTGGCTGAAGGTGGGAATGATAATATTCCGCTCGCGGGCGCGCTCTACAGCCCGCTCCAATGCTTCTTCGTCATGAATAGTCAAGTCGATCATTTCTGCTTCCCTCACTCACTCATTAGCTTAGGCTTAACAGGGAAAAGACTATACTATTCTTGAGCCGCACACAAGATGTATGCCAGATGAAGACGCACGCTTATACAAGGCCAATAAAAAGAGATAAGAGCCTTAATTTCCCAGGCCGGTGCTGTCCAGCACGCGCCGCAGCTCTTCAATGGCCGGTTCCACGCTATGAGGCGTCGTTTGCACCAGGGCCACTGCTTTCATGGCGCTGGCAACATCCTTCAAGCCGCTGCCCGTATTGAGAACTACGATGCGCTCGCCGGCATCAACCAGTCCCTCGTCCACGGCGCGCACCAGCCCGGCATAAGCTGCAGCACCGGCCGGCTCGGCAAAGACGCCACTGCCCCGCGCCAGGGCCGGAATCGCCGCCAGAATCTCGTCGTCATCCACGCGGATATAGGCGCCTCCTGTATCACGCACAGCACGCATCGCTTTAATTCTGTCGCGCGGCAGCCCGGCGCTGATGCTATCGGCAATCGTCTCCGCCTTAATCGGTGGGCGAGCAAGCAGATCGGCCTGGCCCCCAGGATCTTCTTCCCAGGCTCGCGCCAGCCAGTCACTACCCGCCGCCTGCACACCATAAAGGCGTGGCATGCGGTCGATCCAACCCAGCTCCTTCAGATCTACCAACCCTTTGTGCAAACCGCCGATGATGCAGCCATCGCCCACGCTGACAAAAATAGCGTCTGGCGCTTCCCAGTCCAGCTGTTCGCAGATCTCATAGCTGGCCGTTTTCTTGCCCTCGGACATATAGGGATTGTAGCCTGTGTTGCGATTGTACCAGCCGTATTCAGCCGCGGCCTGGAGGCATAGCTCAAAGGCGTCATCATAAGTGCCCTGCACCAGCATCACCGTGGAGCCAAAGGTCAGCAACTGGGCGATCTTGGCCTGTGGCGCACTCGCCGGCACAAAAATGACATTCGGCTGGCCCACACTGGCACAGAGGCCGCTGAGAGCCGCCGCTGCATTGCCTGTGCTGGCCGTGGTGATAATCTCCGCCCCTTGCTCCTGGGCCTTAACCACCGCCAGGGCGCTGGCCCGATCCTTGAAAGAGGCCGTTGGCTGCCGCCCATCGTCCTTCACCCACACATGCTTCAGGCCCAGTGAGTGGGCCAGTCGTGGTGTCTCATATAGCGGCGTCCAACCCACAGCCAGTGGAGGAACTTCGGCATCCGGCGCAACGGGCAACAGCGGCTTGTAACGCCAGATGGTATAGTCCTGATTCTCGCGCAGTTGCTGTGGGCTGATGCGCTGGCTGATCAGGTCATAATCGTATTGGACATCGACAATTCCATCGTCACCGTGATCGGGACAGACGTATTGCACCTCGCCGGGCTGATACTCCTTGCCGCAAACGAGGCACTTAAGGTGTTTTATGTGATCCATAATCTCAGCGAATGATGTGTGTTCCGGAGTCGCCGTTCAGCGCCCGTTCGATATTTTCTGGACTGGTGATAATTGCTCGCTGGCCGCCATTTTCCAGGAAACGGATGACCGCCTGCACTTTCGGAGCCATACTGCCTTTGGCAAAATGGATGCCCTCCTCCAGATACTGTTTGACTTCCGCCAGCGAAATTTCGTCCAGCCACTTTTCGTTAGGCTGGTTGAAATTCAGCGCAACTTTCTCAACAGCCGTGCTGATAATCAGTAACTCGGCGCCCAGCGTGTTAGCCAGCAGCGCCGAAGCCAGGTCTTTATCGATGACTGCAGCAATACCGCTCAGGCGGCCATCTTCGCCAGCCACCACGGGAATGCCACCCCCACCGACAGCAATCGTAACCACCCCACTGTCAATGAGCGCCTTGATCGCCTCTTGCTCCACAATACGCTTTGGCTGGGGTGAAGCGACCACACGCCGCCAGCCGCGCCCTGCATCCTCAATAACAGCCCAGCCATCGGCTACGCGCCGCCGCTCCGCCTCTTCCTGGCTCATGAATCCGCCAATCGGTTTGGTAGGATTCTTAAAGGCAGGATCATCAGCACTCACCTCAACCTGGGTGACAACAGTCGCCACAGTGCGATTGATGCCCAGCTCCCGGAAAAAATTGTACAGATTCTGCTGTAGAGCATAACCAATCGCACCCTGGCTATCAGCTCCACACACATCCAGAGGCACTTCGTGCAACCCTTCAACCTTCGCTGCAATCTCCGAGCGCCGCAGAATGAAGCCCACCTGCGGCCCATTGCCATGGGAAATGGCGACGTCCCAACCGCTTTTGATCATGCGCGCAACATGGCCCGCCGTCTCACCCGCCGCCTGGTACTGATCCAGAACCGTCTGCCGGTTCTTATCTTTGATCAGCGAATTGCCGCCAATGGCAATGACGGCAACCCGTTTACCGCGCTCATTCGCTGTCATAGTGGGAGTCCTTGAGAAAAGCGGAGATTGGAGACTGGAGAATGGAGATTTTCTGCTCGCTCTGAGCGTTGTAACTCCAATCTCTAATCAACTAATCTCCAATCTCCAATCAACCAATCTCCGATCTCAGCCTTACATCGTCAAAGCCATCACCGCTTTCTGCACGTGCAGGCGGTTTTCAGCTTCATCATAAACGCGGCTCTGAGGACCATCGATGACGGCGTCGGCGACCTCGATGTTGCGGTCGGCGGGCAGGCAGTGCATGTAGATGGCGTCCTCTTTGGCCAATGCCATGCGCTTTTCGTCCGCGATCCAGTCCGTGTACTTCTTGCTGATCTCGGCTGACTCTTCCAGATCCGGCGTGGTCAGCATACAGCCCCAGGCCTTGGGGTAGACCACGTCGGCGTCTTTGAAACCGGCGTCGAAATCATCCAGAATTTCGAAGGAGCCGCGGGCTTTCTTGGCGTTCTCCTTGGCCTGGTCAACCAGCTCAGGAATCAGATTGAACTCCGGCGGATGTGTCAGGCGCACGTTGGCGCCAAAGCGGGTCAGCAGCAGAATCAGGCTCTGCGGCACGCTCATCGGCTTCTGATAGCTGCTGGCGTAGGCATAGCTGACGTTAATGTTCATCCCACGCGGATCGCCTTTCTGCTCGATGATCGTCAGCAGGTCGGCCAGCGCCTGGAAAGGATGGTAGTAGTCACACTGCATGTTGAGCACAGGCACACGAGAGGCCTCGGCGACCTCGCGGACGTACTTGTTGCCAATGCCCCAGGTACATTCGCGGATGGCAATGCCATCGTTGTAGCGCCCCAGAATCTGGCCAATCTCCTTGGCGGTATCGCCGTGGCTGATCTGGGTGGTCGAGCCTTCGATGAACTGCGCGTGCCCGCCAAGCTGGGCCATACCGGCCTCGAAGCTATTGCGGGTACGGGTGCTGGTGAAGAAGAAGAGCATCGAGAGCACCTTATCACGAAGATAAGGGTGTGGTACGCCCATAGCCCGCTTGCGCTTCAGATCGAGCGCCACGTCTATAACGGTGTCCAGTTCGTCCTTGGTCCATTCCTGGGTCGTGATCATGTCACGCCCGCGTAAGTTAGTCTGCATTCGTCCTTACTCCTCAGTTGGAAAATAATAAAAAGGTTACTTCCTAGGACTGCTTCAACATATAGGGCAACAGGGCGTAAAACTTCGTCGCTTCCACAACTTCGTCCAACGGCACATGTTCGTTGTGCGAATGCGCGTAGATTTCATCGCCCGGGCCAAAACCAATTGACGGAATACCGGCCTTACCACGCCAGTAGTTACCATTCGTCGAGAAATCCCACTTCCCTGTCGGTCGCTCCTCATTCCACAGCGCGGCTACCGCTCTCTGGCCAGCCTGCACCAGTTCGTGCCCCTCTTCCAAGATCCAGGCCGGGAAGTACTTCTCGTATTCAAATACAGCGCCGTTGTAGCTGGGATCGTTGTAGACCAGCTCCACGATCTCAAAATCCTCCTCCAACCCCTTCGGGATCAACGTTTTGATGCTTTCGATAACGCTTTCTTTGGTCTCGCCATATGTGATACGACGGTCAATGAAAATGCGGCACCCATCTGGAACAGCATTCACACTGGGGCTTACACTGGAAATCTCCGTGACCGTGATGCGCCCCTGGCCCAGGAAGGAATGGGTTGGTAGCTGATCATTCATCGCCTTCACGCCCTCCACAATGGGCATCATCTTGTAGATGGCGTTGTCGCCAAGCTGGTTGCTGGCGGCATGTGCGCTCCTACCCTTACAAACAACTTCCAGCTCCACCCGGCCCTTGTGGCCACGATAGACCTGCATCTTGGTCGGCTCGCCGATGACCACAAAGTCGGGTTCGATCTCTTGCCACTCGTGGAACGCCGCACAAGCTACGCCGTCACACCACTCTTCAATGTTGCCCAGGTAGTAAGCGGTATAGCCGTCGAGCAGGCCCAGATCGCGAGCAAACGCCATCCCGTAGATCATTCCCGGCGTGCTGCCCTTTTCATCCAGCGCACCGCGGGCATAGAAGTTGCCGTCTTCGATCTTGCCCTCGAACGGATCCCATTCCCACTGGTCGGGATCGCCAATACCGACTGTGTCGATATGGCTATCGAAGAGGATAATCTTCTCGCCATCGCCAATGCGGCCCACAATTGAACCATAGCGGTCGAAGAAGACGCTATCGAATCCTAGCTTCACCATCTCTTCGCCGATGCGCTTCCCAACCTCTTCGATCTGGCTGTCCATGCTGGGGATAGCCACAATTTCGCGCAAGAAGTTGATGATATCCTCTTCTGCATCAGCTACCATCTGGTTCAGCTTTTGTATCTTGTCGTCCATGTTGTCACTTCCCTTTGAACTAATATTTTTCTGGCTACCCCGCCTCAGGACTACCGCGCATTACACTTGCCTCCTGATGAGGCGGAGGCGTAGCAAATCATCCCGGAAGTATGAATTCGTCCACAGAATCGGTTCGTTCTCCTCGTTGTAGCCGATTTCCACAAATGAAATCAGAGCCTTTCCAGGCTTTACATGCAAAATGTCTGCAAGCTTCTTCGACGCTGTTACTGGCACTATTTCTGAGAGGTAGTAGTTCAACCGTTGGTGAGCATGGGCCAGGAGAAATTCATAGATAGGAGGAACCCAATCCTCTGGGGTGGCTGTTTCTGGAACCAGTTGCGCCGGCACCTGGTTGAGCGTGAAAATGACCGGTTCATCATCTTCAAGGAATAGCTTCTCAACCGCGACAACATCCGCACCCTCCTCCAATTGCAACTGCTCGGCGGCCTCTTCGCTGGCGGGGTGCCGTTCCATCCTCAGAATCTGCACCGACGGGGTATAACCATGCGCCCGCAACACGGCCTCATACGACCACATCTCTTCCAGTCGCTGGCGGATCTGCAATCCGGCCCGGTTCACATAGGTTCCCGAACCTTGCTTACGATAAACAGCCCCTTCGTTCTCCAGGCGGCTCAGCGCGTCACGTATGGTCGTGCGACTTACCCCAAGTTCACTGGCAAGATCTGTTTCGGACGGAATGCGATCCCCTTCGAACGCATTGTCCACAATCTGTTGCTTGATATAAGCCTTCGCCTGTTCGGTTAAGGATGGTTTTCTTTCTAACATGTGAAGCCTGCGCGGCTAAACTAAACACGAGTTAGACGTCAGATGGTATGGTTGTATGACAAATTGTAACCAAATCCCCCCACCTGTCAAGAAAAAGCCCCATTCCCCAATCTCTAATCTCCCCTATTGACGTCCACCCCCAACCCGCTAATAATACCCCTGCTACTCATTTAATGAATAATCAATAGCCAACCAACTCTCATGAGCCCAATGATCGCCCACCCGCTCACAATTGAACATGCCCTGCTGGGCTTCATCCGGCAGGGGGCGGCGCACGGCTATGCTATCTACCAGGCACTGTCCAACCCCGCCGGCCTGGGGCTGGTGTGGAATCTGAAGCAAAGCCAGCTTTATGCCCTGCTGGGCAAGCTGGAAGATGCTGGCTATATCGTGGCCGAGGTAGAGATACAGGAGTCGCGCCCACCGCGAAAGCTCTACTCGCTCACGAGCGCCGGGGAACGTGCCTTCCTGGCCTGGTTGAGCCAGCCGGTAGAACGCGGCCGGCAGTTGCGCCTTGAATTTCTGGCCAAGCTCTACTTTGCGCGTGGCGAGAGCCAGGAAACAGCGCTCGAGCTGGTCGAAAAACAGCGCCACGTCTGCCAACGCTGGCTTACTGGGCAACAAGCAAGGGCCAAAGCGGCCGAAGCGCACCCCTATGACCGCCTGGTGCACCAATTTCGGCAAGGGCAGATTGAGGCAATGTTGGCCTGGCTGGACCATTGCGCCGGGGTAGCCACCGCATCACAGCAGGAAGGAACCCGGTTATGAGACTGGTTATGGCAGGGCTTTTCTTTGCGGCGTTGGCGCTGTCTGGCTGCCGCAACGCCGAGAGCAGTGAGGCCACCATCTCCATATTCGCCGCCGCCTCGCTCACCGAGACCTTCACAGAGCTGGGCAATCAATTCCAGGACGCTCATCCGGGGGCGAGCATCACGTTCAACTTCGCCGGTTCCCAGGAGCTGGCGCAACAGTTGGCGCAGGGCGCCCCAGCCGACGTCTTCGCCAGCGCCAACCAGCGCCAGATGGAGCGCGTCGTCGCCGCGGGTCGTGTCGATGCGCAGGAGGTGCATATTTTCGCTCACAATCACCTTGTTGTGGTCCTGCCGTCTGGCAATCCGGGCCGGATTAACAGCCTGCAGGATCTGGCGCGCCCCGGTGTGCAACTGCTCCTGGCCGACGAAGCGGTGCCTGCTGGTCAGTACAGCCGCGAGGTGCTGCGCAAGGTGACGGCGTCTGGCGAGTACGGCGCGGCTTATGAACAGGCGGTTCTGAACAACGTCGTTTCCTTCGAACAGAATGTGCGCGGCGTGCTGACCAAAATCAGCCTCGGCGAAGCAGATGCGGGCATTGTTTACGTCAGCGATTTACATGCCCACAACTCGAATGCGGACACCACGGAACTGCTGGCAGTGGAAATTCCTGCCCGTTACAATGTCGATGCCGCCTATTCCATTGCCCTGGTCGGGGCCGGCCCAAACCGCTCGCTGGCGCAATCGTTTGTCGAGTTCGTAACGTCGCCAGCCGGTCAGAGCATCCTGGCTGACCACGGCTTCATCCCCGTTCCAGCGGAGTAACCATGTCAGAACTGACCTACCGCCCCCAACGCACCCTCTATCGCTGGCGTCGCCACCGCAAACTACCCGATTTCTGGTGGCCGCTCAGCATCCCCCTTCTGCTCTTTCTGGCTCTGCCGCTTGCCGCCCTGCTACTGCGCATCTCACCCGGCCAGATCTGGCAAAATTTGCAGCAGCCGGCCGTCCTGCAGGCCATCTGGCTCAGTCTGCGCACCAGCCTGGCCGCTACACTTATTACCGTGCTGGCCGGCACCCCCATGTCTTATCTCATGGCGCGTCGCAACTTCCCATTCAAGAGAGCCATCGACACCCTCCTCGACCTGCCCACCGTTTTGCCTCCGGCCGTCGCCGGTGTGGCGCTGCTCATGGCCTTCGGTCGCCGCGGCATCCTGGGCGAGCTGCTCACTCCGCTGGGCATCCAGCTCACCTTCACCCCTGTCGCCGTGATCATGGCTCAGATTTTCGTGGCCGCTCCTCTCTACCTGCGCTCCGCCGTCCTTGGTTTCGCCGCCATCGACCTCGAGCTAGAGCAATCAGCCGCGCTGGATGGCGCCGGGGAATGGTCCATTTTCCATCACATCATTCTGCCCCTTTCGCGCAACGCCCTGCTTAGCGGCGCGGTCATGATGTGGGCGCGCGCCCTGGGTGAGTTTGGCGCCACCATCATCTTTGCCGGTAACCTCCCCGGCCGCACCCAGACCATGCCCCTGGCCATCTACCTGGGCTTCGAGCTAAACCTCGCCGTGGCCCTCACCCTCGCCGTCCTGCTCATGGGCTTCTCCTTCCTCGTCCTCATCACCACCAAACTCCTCATCCGCCACGACGAACCCTAAGCCCTCAATCTCCAATCTCTAATCTCCAATCTCCAATCACAACCTCCCCCAAAACAGCTTTCTTGCCTTTTTTCTTCAATTAGGTAGAAATAAGAGTGTGATTCTCGTTCATCATCCGTTGAGAATCTGTTCCACCCAGTCGCGTCCGAAGTAATGCCAGTTGCTTCGTGACACCAAAGCAACGAAAAGCCCCACCGTAGCTGGCGGGGCTTAGAGAATTCTAGTGAACTCAGGCAAGCGCAAACGGCCAGACGACAACCTGTAAAGTCCTCCGTTTTTCTTGCCTTTTTTCTGTTCTGTAATGTTCATTTGCCACATCAGTGGCCGCAACATAGCAGACGCTCTATTTGGTGTCAAAGTATACTTAGGGAGGATATCATGAAGTTAGCTGTGCGGCCTGGCAGGCCAACAATATTGCTCAAAGCAGTCGCGCTGCTGCTACTGCTCATCATAGCCGGGGGCATGGTCCGACTCGCCCAGGCCACGCCAACATCGATTATCGATACGACGCCAGGAACGGCGATCGTGGACGGCATAATCAACCCTGGGGAGTATAGTGGCTTCACAGAAGGGATCAACAGGGCCGGCACCCGTGTGCTCGGTGAAGACGCTTTTCTCTACATCGATTCCGGTGGTCCGCAGGAAGAAGTAGTTTTTGCTCTGCAGCCCCACGGGCAGTTAATCAATTTTATCGTAATCTACATCGATTCAACAGATGGTGGCCTGACGGACACAACAGGTCTTGCAGACATAAACGACTTCTACACCATGGCTGTCTCTGGAACCAATCTAATAGCAAATGCCCATCTACGCTTCGGACCCGATTTCGCACCGGATTACGCTCTGGTATTCGATGCTTATGACGCCCGGCTCTATGACCTGGTGGGCGGCGCCCCTGATATGCTTGCTGTCGCTGGTACAGTGAACCAGGAACCAGTCGGCAATGAGCATGCCGGGCAGTACGAAATGAGCATTTCTATGTCTGACATTGGTGTAACTCATGGAAGCTCTTTCAAGTACATGGCCACGTTAACCGGACCTCACCTCACTCAATTGGGCACCTTCCATCGTTTCAATGAGTTCAACGGCGTCAGCCAGGCCACCTACGATGCGCAGAAGGACGACGTAAGCATCGACTTCACTCTTGACAGCGGCGACTACCACACCTTCACAACCATGGGACCCACAGCCGTCGGCCGGCTATCCGGCATAACGACACCGCCCAGCAACCTGAGCCTAATGGTTCTGTTCCTTGTTGTCGTTCTCCTGTCAGCAGGCTCCCTACTGTTAATACGTCGTGACCTCGTCTGAAAATTTCGGACGTATGTGCTATACTTGTGGTAGACACACTTTGTGAAGTGCACAACCCCATTCGAGGTCACATTACCATTCACTTTTTGACCCAGGGAGGGTCCAGTAGATGAGCCTTGTAACTGTCCGCGTCAATGGCATCCTGGCCCAGGAAGTGGGCACGTCTCGCCTGCAACTAGACCTGCCCCAGGGAGCCACCGTGGCTGACCTTCTGGATGCCATGTGCCGCCGTTATCCAACATCTTCAGAACCAATTCGTAGAGCAATTCCTGTCATTGGCGGCAACCATGTATCGCCCTCTACAACCGTGCCTGCGGGCAAAGAAGTTTCCCTGCTGATGCCGGTCTCAGGCGGTTAATGGTTGCCTGTTTGTTTTCACTGTTTCCCAAATCACGATGTGGGAAGAATCCCCGGAGGTGCACAAAATGGCTGTACAAGCAGATGTTGATAAAAAACAAGTAATCGGCAAAGACGGCGAAGCCAGCAATGGCCAGATGGTAGGTCACGAGACCGTTTTCGTCGCTGAGTTTGTTGATGGGATCCTGGACCCCAATAAGCCAATGCTTGGTCCGGTGCGTGACGGCGGCCACATTGTGGCCAATACTGCGCCGGGCTGCTGGGGCCCCATGATTACGCCCGAGATTCGTGGTGGGCACGAAGTTACGAAACCAGTTGCAGTGGCCGGAGCTAAACCTGGAGACGCCATCGCCATTCGCATCAAGGACATCAGCGTCACCTCTATGGCTACCGCCTCTGGCAATGATACGGCTCTCGGCGAGCGCTTCTTGGGCGATCCATATGTCGCGGGCAAGTGCCCTGAGTGCGGCACCCTCTACCCCAGGACCGTCATTAAAGGCATCGGCCAGGACGCCGTGCGTTGCGCTAACTGTGGCGCAGACGCTTCGCCCTTCAAATTCACCAACGGCTACACCATCGGCTTCGACAACAACCACACCCTCGGTGTGACGCTGAGCCAGGAAGTAGCCGAACGGCTGGCGCAGGATGCACGCTACTATGCGGCCATGCCCGAGAAGTCGATCCAGAACTCCATCCTGACCTTCGCTCCCCACGACCTTGTGGGGCTGGTCGGGCGCGTGCGCGCCTTTATGGGCCAGCTAGGCACCACGCCCTCACTGCCCATTCCCGACTCCCACAACGCTGGCGATTTTGGCGCATTCCTCATCGGCGCTCCGCACGAGTACGCGCTGACCGCCGAACAACTGGCCAACCGCACCGACGGCCACATGGATATCAACGCCGTGCGCGCCGGCGCGATCCTGATTTGTCCCGTCAAGGTAGAGGGCGGCGGCGTCTATATGGGCGACATGCACGCCATGCAGGGCGACGGCGAGATCGCCGGTCACACCACTGACGTCTCCGGCACCGTCACACTGCAGGTGCACGTCATCAAGAACCTGGACATCAACGGCCCCATCCTCTTGCCTGTCGTCGAGGATCTGCCGTTCCTGGCCAGGCCGCTGTCGGCCGACGAAAAGATCCGCGCCGAGGCTCTGGCTCGCTCCTGGGGCATGGACGGCATCGAGGACAGCCTGCCCATTTCCGTTATTGGCACAGGCCCCGACCTCAATGCCGCCACCGATAACGGCCTGGAACGCGCAGCAAAGCTGCTGGACATGACCGTGCCCGAGGTCAAGAACCGCGCGACCATCACCGGCGCCATCGAGATTGGCCGCCATCCGGGCGTCATTCGGGTGACCTTCCGCGCCCCCGTAGACCGCCTGGAAGCCAGAGGGTTGCTCCCCTTTGTCCGTGACCAGTACGTCGACTAGCGCCCCCTTTTCATAGACCAACACCGTAGCCATGCCCGGCTCTGACGCCAGAGCCGGGCATGGCTACTCTTTTTTCATCAGGTAAGCGGACAGCTCGCGCACGCGCGTAGCCGCGCCTGTGTCTGGATGGGTGATAACCAGAGGGCGTCCCTTCTTCATTGCGTTGGCACAAACATCTGCTGCTGGAGGGATAACGCTCCGTACCTTACACGCCAGCTGCTCAGTAACTTTGCTCACAGACAGCCCCATTGCCAGAGGCGCCTGGTTAACGACGATGGCCTCAACCCGGCCCAGCTCAATCCCCTCCCGTTTCAACTGTTCCAGACTTATTGATGCCGAAGCCAGGCTGTCGAGTTCAGGGCGCAAAACCATCATGAGCCGGTCGCAGTGCGCCAGAACAGCCTGCGTGAATCCCAGGCCTGGCGCTGGTAAATCCAGTAGCACAAACTCTGCCATCTGTGCCAGCGTCGTGACCAGCGACACCGCCTCTTCTGCTGTAATCTCCAGCCACTGGTCAGGCATTTCCGGCCCATAAAGCACCTCCATGCCGCTCTCATCAGTCAGGAGCGAAGCGCGCACAACCTGCGAACTAAAACGACCGTTGGCTCGTTGCCATAATTTATGCAACCGTTCCTGCGGCTTGTACCCCAGATGGATGTCGAACGTCCCATAATTTGGGCGTAGCTCCACGGCAATCACTTTCTTCCCTCTTCGCGCCAACGTTGCCCCCACATTCAGGGCCAGCGTTGTCGTGCCCACACCCCCCTTCACCCCCATAAAGCCCAGAACCTGACCAGTCACACCCTGATGGCTCTGCAGCCGCTCTGTCCGTTCCAGGAGGGCCTTTACACGCGCATTCAGCTCTTTGGGGCTGATCGGCTTGGTCAAATATTCATCTGCGCCCGCTTCCAGGCCCTCAATCTTTTCGTCGACCTGCGTGCGGGCGCTGAGCATTATGATCGGCAGCGTTGCCGTAGCAGGATCGTTTCGCAGCAACTGACATAGCTCAATTCCGCTGTGGCGAGGCAACATCACATCCAGAATAACCAGCGCCGGCCGCTCGCTACGGATCTTTTCCAGAGCTATCTCCGCATTGGGCGCTGTCACCGGATGATAACCGCCACGTTGTAGGGTCAGGCTCATGACGCGCAATAATTCGGCGTCGTCGTCTACAATAAGGATTTTCTGACTCATGCCATCTCCTTGCTTCGATGAGAGTGCCCCGCCGCTACCAGTCCGGCATGGTGCAACCTGCCAGTTAAGGCTTTCTGTCAGGGTAAATTTCTTCGGGCAGCGTCAGGTCAAAACGCTCCAGGACGGCCCGCACTTCATCCATCGAAGGCATATTATGCCCTGTGCCCCGCTTCTGCACTTTGGCAGCTCCCGTCGCGTTTCCCATCCTGCCCAGCTCCGGCAGCGGCAGCCCTCGTGTGTAACCGTATATCACTGCCCCCGCAAAGCTGTCTCCGGCGCCTGTCGCATCCCGCGCCTCCACCGGCAGCCCTGGTGCAAACTCAATCTCATCACCCTGCAACAAGAAAGCCCCCGCTGCCCCGCGCTTAATAATCACAATCTCCGGCCCCTGGCTGAGCAGAAAGCGAGCGGAATCCAACGCATCGCGGTATTCACTGAGCCGCTTTGCTTCCTCTTCGGTCGCCATCAACACGGTGGACATCCGCGCCGCCTCCTTGTGCCACTCGTTGTCGACGTCCGGATTACCGGGACCAGGGTCGAAGAACCGGGGTACATTCGCCTCACGCGCCAGCCGGAACGCCTCGAGGACGAGCTGCGCCCCGCCCTCGTGTTCCACCCAGCCGTCGCTGTAGAGCGCGCTGGCGCTTTCAATTGGCGAACGCCAGTCATCGGGTAGCGAGGCCAGCAATAGCGAACCGCGGAAACCCAGGTAGGCCGGTTCGCTGCGCTCATCGACCAACACCGTCGCCACCGGTGTACGCGCTCCCGCGGTCACCACAATCTTCGAAATGTCGATCCCCTCGCTGGCCAGTCCTTCCAGCACAATCTCGCCATAGGCGTCGTCTCCTACTTCGCCCAGGGCCAATACCGGCAGCCCAAAGCGCCGGGCCATGATCGCCACATTCCCTGCGCCCCCTGGCCCCACCTCTAGATAGCTCACCCGCTGCAGATCTTTCGGCTCAACGCAGAGGTTGGAGATGTGCATACTGTAATCAACCAGCAGGTCACCCAGAACGACGATCATCAATTACTCCTTCTCTTGACGCCAACGCTCGTAAATCTCTAGAAAGCCCTCGATGGTCAGCGGAACCTCAGGTAGCCCGATACCCCGCCCCAGGCGCACAAGCTGTGGTGGTTCCACTCCCGCGGCGGCCAACAGCTCTTCCCGAACCAGAATTTCCTCAGCCGGCCCATCCGCCTGTATACGACCATCAGCCATGACCACAATGCGGGCGAAATGGTCAGCGCAAAAATCCATGTCATGCGTAATGGTAATCACGGTGCGCTCTTCCGCTTTCAGACCCTCCACAATCTGGCCGATTCGCCGCTGGCCGGCGCGATCAAGGCCCATCGTCGGTTCGTCCAGGAGCACCACCGGCGTCTCCATGGCCAACACCGCCGCCAACGACACCAACCGCCGCTCTGCCTGGGAGAGGTCATAAGGATGTGTCTCTTCCACCCCGCTCAGACCCACCTTCTGCAACATTGTCTGCACTAGCTGTTCAATCTGCTCTTGCGGCAGGCCCAGGTTGCGCGGGCCAAAGGCCACTTCATCCCACACCCGCCGCGCAAATAGCTGCTCATCGGGATTCTGAAATGCATACCCCACTCGCCGCGCCATCTGTGCCACCGTGTGCTCTCGTGTGTCCCACTCCCCCACCAGCACCCTTCCCGAATCCGGCTTCAACAGGCCGTTCAGGTGGCGGGCAAGGGTCGTCTTCCCTGCCCCATTTTCGCCGATCAAAGCAACCGCTTCACCCCTGGTCAGGCTGAGGCTGACGTCACGCAAGGCTGTTACGCCGGAGGGATAGGTGAAGGTAACGTTGCTGACTTCGACGTTCATGTGAAGAAAGAAATTGCTTGCTCCAACGTCACTGGAATCTGACCACCGTCTGCCTGTTTGCCCGAGCGGCGCGCCACGGTTGTATAGCGTGTGGGACTGACCCCATACTCCTCCAGCTCCGGCGCAGCCAGAATATCAAGAGGCGGGCCATCGGCCACGATCTGCCCTTCCTGCAAGACGATGGCCCGGTCGGCAAAGACGGCAACCCATTCCACGTGGTGCGTTGCCAGCACCACCGTCGTTTCCCGACTTTGCGAAAGGTTGCTCAAAATCTCAAATACGTCACGCGCACCATCAGGATCAAGATGGGCTGTCGGCTCATCCAGCACCAGCACTTGAGGCTCCATGACCAGAATTGAGGCAATTGCCAGCCGTTGCTGCTGGCCGCCAGAGAGGGCATAGGGCGAGCGGCCGGCCAGATCGCTCAGACCAACGACCTCCATGACCCGCTCTATTCGTTCTTCCATTTCTGGGCGCGGTACTCCAAGATTTTCCAGGCCAAAGGCGATCTCCTCCCGCACAGAAAATTTGGCGCCCGTAATCTGGTTGAAGGGGTTGGCAAAGACCAATCCCACCGTACCGGCCAGCTCGGCCAACGGCGTCTCAGGCACGTTATGCCCGGCAACGCGCACATCGCCACTGAACTGCCCGCGATAGAAGTGCGGAACGAAACCGCTAATGGTGTAGCAGAGCGTTGATTTGCCCGCGGCATTGGCCCCCAGCACAGCACAAAACTGCCCGGCCGCAATCTCCAGATTGAGATTGGTGAAAATCGGCTTGCTGGCGCGTGGGTAACGGTAGGTTAAATCGCGAATTTCAACCATATATTAGCCATATATCAGAACAGCCAGAAACGAAGGACGACGACGGCGATTGTAGCCAGGAGCAAGAGCCAGCGCAGCACAACCTGGTTCTGGCTGTCGTGCAGCTCGCCCAGGCTGGTCCGTTCGCCCTCCCGGCCAAAAGCGCGCACTTCAAGGGCAATGGCCCGCTCTTCAATATCCACGATGCTACCCAGAAGCAGCGGCTGGATCAGGGGCAATAGCGCCCGCACGCGCTGGCCAAAGCCGCCTTCTGTCTCCAGGCCACGTGAGCGCTGGGCGTCCAGAATGGTGTTGGCCTTGGTCTGGAAACGGGGCACGATCTGGATCGTGGTTAGCATGATATAGGTAATGTTGCGCGGCACACCCCGCTCGCGCAACGCCTGCATCAGATCATCGGGACGGGTGGTGAAGGTCAGCAGCAGGAAGCTACCGACGATGACCAGAATGCGGCCGCTGCTGCGAATGGCAAATGACAGCCCTTCTTGCTTCAGTGACACCGGTCCAAGCTGCAAAATGGGCGTACCTTCGGGCCAGAAGAAACCCTGTACCAAAAACAGGGAAATGGCAAAAGGAAGCACCGCTTTGGCCACCGTCGACAGGAACCGGCGCAGGACGCGCGCCCAGGCGGCCAGCGGCATAATCAACACCAGGAACACCACGAAAGCGCCCCACTCCCCCGGCGCGATCACCCCTGTCACCAGACAAAACAGCGTCAGCGCCATTTTGGTCAGTGGGTGCAACCGGTGCAGCGTGCTCTTGCGCTCCAGGTAAAGGCTAAACGTTGTGCTCATTCATAACCGGCAGCATTGAATGCAGGTCGTCATGTGGGCGCCCCTCCGAAGGGTGGTTCCCCCATTGCCTAACGTGCAGGGACTTCGGACACATTCTCAGCGCGAGAAAAACGGTCCAGGAAACGGCCCGGCAAGCCTTGCACCACCAGGTAGACAATGAGGAAGGTGATAGCCTTATCAATAGGGTCGGAAACGACACCCTGGGCAAATGAGGCTCCTAAAATGCCGGCGCCCATTTCACGGAAGACGGCCACGATGACATCGGTGCCGCTGCCCGTCACGCCGCCGAAGACGTAGGCCGCAATTGGAGCCGAGAGCATCGCGGCCACAATACCGCTGATGAGACCACTCACCAGCGGCTTCCACCAGCTCCGGAACCAGCCGGCTTCGGCGAAGAGGCCGGCCATCAGGCCAACCACAGCGGCGACGGCAGCAAATGGTGCATAGGTCACGTTCAACCCGCTCAGCCCCCAGACCAGATTGGAGAGCAGGCCTGTCAACGCACCCGCCCAAGGCCCGGCCAGCACTGCCACCAAAACGGTGCCGATTGAGTCCAGATACAGGGGAATGCGCAAAGCGTACACAAGCTGGCCAATGGCAATGTTGACGGCAATGGCTACAGGAATCATTACCAGCGTCAGCGTATTAAAGTCATCTCGAATGCGATCCATCTTCGCCTTTCCTCCTCAATGACCTGACTTCCTGAATAAACCAACAATGCTCGATTCTTATCTTAACCATTTTTGGCCTTTCAACGCAATGCGAGAAAACAGAAACGGCCCACCTTAGCAGCGTCCTTCAGCGCTAAAGTGGGCCGGGCAGAAATGATAGAATGCTGGAAGCTCAGCACAGCTCAGGCGTCTATCACCTGATTAATGGCAGTCACAAGCTGGTCGAGGTCAAATGGTTTCGCCAACATCGCGTTTGGCGTCTGGCCTCGCTTCACTTCGTCTGAAAAAGGCCGGTCATAGGCCGTGATTAAGATGACAGGAATGGTCGACCAGGAGTCATGGCTACGAATGGCTTCTAGCAGGGCGTAACCATCCATTTCAGGCATCATCACATCGCTTACGATGCAATCAGGCAGTCGTTGCTGCAGCGCATCGAGCGCTTCCATTCCGTTGCTGGCAGTCATTACCTGAAAATCAGACAGAAGTAGCAGGTCCGCGATGCTTTCCAGCAAGACTTCGTCGTCATCAACGATCAGAATCAATGGTTGCTTCCTCATCATCGGCGTCACAATCCAGCATGACATTGCCAACGATAGCAGCTTTTATAAAAACAGCGAATATAGAGTGTAGTGTAAGCTCTCATTATATCGGTTGTGTGAAGCTCCTACGCCAATATCCATCTCGAGGGACTGCCTCTGCAATGACATATCAGGATACTTCTTGAATCCTAATTCTATTACTCTTGCTCTGCCACCCAACTTTGGTACTGCAGAAGGAAAACGCTTTACTTGAAAATTAGGTTTATTTTTACATAATAGACTATAGTAAAGGCTAGTTAAGACGCCGTGCTAGTTCTCACAACCCCTGGTCGCCAGGTGCACAGGTAAATTTATGGATCGTCGAGCAGGCATCATCGTATTCTGGATTATTGTTCTCTCCAGCATGGTACTCATGTTGCTCCTCATCGTTCGCCCTGAGCTGGCCCCAGAATGGTCCGGAATCGGAGCACGCGTTGTTCCCGAAGGTATCGAAGGCGCCCGCACACTCTGGAATTGGATGGAGTTGCTGGCTGTCCCACTCTTCCTTCTAGGCTCTGCCTGGTGGCTGGGAACTGTCTTGCGCGACACCAGCCGCGATATCAGTAGCAAGCATATCGAAGCTGAAAAGAGCATCGCCGGGGAGCGGCGTAGCCAGGACACACTGGAAGCCTACTATCAGGATATGATGGACATGTTGCTCAACAGCGCCCTGCGTGACGCAGGAAAAGACGCCAATGTGCGCAACGCGGCTCAGGCCCGCACGCTGGCCGCGCTGCGCAGCATGGACGGCCAGCGCAAAGGGGAGCTGCTGCAATTTCTCTATGACGCTGGCCTACTCAGTAAGCGGCGTGTCATTCATCTGAAAGGAGCCGACCTGCGCAATGCGCAACTGGCGGGCGCCTCGCTCAGCAAGGCCTATCTCTGGCTGACAAATCTGGCCGGCGCCAATCTGGAGCGCGCCAATCTCAACGGCTCTGACCTCTGGCTGGCCAATCTCAGCCAGGCCGACCTGCGCAATGCGCGTATGCGGGGCGTTCATCTTGGCGGGGCCAATTTACAGGGCGCCGACCTCCGCGCCGCCGATCTGACCAACGCCAATCTCCGCAAGGCTAACCTACGGCAGGCCAACTTCCAGGAATCTCTGGTTACGCTACACCAGCTCAGCCAGGCCGGCTCGTTGGACGGCGTTGTACTCCCGGACGGCACTGTCTATGAAGAGCGGCACACTCCTTCCTGAGCCTCTACCACTGCTCCGCCGCTTTGTCTGACGTCTGACATGTGTATAATACTCTGAAAGACCTCTCTTACCATCACCATCGGCCTTATTATCCTCTGTCCTTCTGGCAGAGCAGTTCATTTACCGGGAGAAAAAATGAATTTACTGCTTGAAAACGTCACCATATTCACCAATGATGAACAAAATACGGTGCTGCACGGCCATGCCGTGGCGGTTGAAGGCAGCGAAATTGTCGCCGTTGGCCCCCAGGAGGAGTTACGCGCTCAATATGGCACGCATGAGCGCCTCGATGGTCAGCAGCGGCTGCTCATGCCCGGTCTGGTCAACGTACACATGCATTTCTATGGCACCTTTGCCCGCGGCCTGGCCCAGCCGCGCCAGCCACGAAATTTTGGCGAGATCCTGAAGTGGCTGTGGTGGACGCTGGACCGCGCGCTGGACCTGGACGGCGTCTATTACAGCACCATGCTGCCCGCCGTGCTCGCTGCAAAGGCCGGCGTCACCAGCATCATCGACCACCACGCCAGCCCCTACGCCGTGGAAGGCAGCCTGGACCGTATCGAAGATGCGCTCTCCGAAATCGGCCTGCGCGGACTGCTCTGTTACGAAGTATCCGACCGCGACGGCAAAGAGATTCGCGACAAAGGTCTGGAAGAAAATGCGCGCTATATCCGCAAATGCCAGGAAGCAAAGGCCAGCAATCCCAACCATCTCTTCGACGGCATGATGGGCCTGCACGCTTCGTTTACGCTGGATGACGACACGCTGGAAAAGGCCGCCGATATCGCCGCCAGCCTCAACCGCGGGCACCACATCCACGTCCTGGAAGGAACAGAGGACGCGGAAGAAACGCAGCGCAAGTATGGCGTCGATGTAGCGCAGCGGCTCTATGACTTCGGCATCTTTGGTCCCAACAGCATCGCAGCGCATGGCATCTACCTTGACGACAAAGGTATGGACCAGGTGGCCGAACGCAACACGATCATTGCCCACAACCCGCAATCGAACATGAACAACGCTGTCGGCCGGGCCAACATCTTTGCCCTGCTGGAGCGCGGCGTCACCGTGGGCATCGGCACCGACGGCATGTCCCCCGACCTCAAGGTTGACGTGCGCACGGGGTACCTCATGCACAAGCACGACTGCAAAGACCCCAATCTGGGCTGGATGGAATTCCAGCAGATGGCCATGAAGAACAACCCGGCCATTTTCCAGCGACTGACCGGCCAAAAGGTAGGTCGTATTGAACCGGGCTATCTGGCCGACATCATCCTGGTTGATTACTATCCCGTCACACCGCTCAACGGCGACACCTTCTGGGGCCACTTCCTCTACGGCGTGGCTGACTCCGTTGTAGATACCACCATCGTCAACGGCGAAATCGTCATGCGTGATAAGGTCATCCCCGGCATCGACGAAGCCGAAATCGCCGCAGCATCACAGACCGTGGCGAAAGCGACGTGGGAACGCTATCAGGAGCTTAGCAAGTAGAACGGACTGTGGTCAGTATTCAGTTGGCAGTGTTCAGTTGTCAGTAAACAGTAAAGAATCTCTACACTGACCACTGACTACCGATTACCGACCACTGATTACTGACCACTGAACAAGGGAAGCTTAAAATGTCTGACACCCATGATGTCGAAGAAGGGACCCTACTCTGGGAGCCTTCCGCTGTTGTGCGTGAAAACGCCAACCTGACCCACTACATGCGCTGGCTGGCGCGCCGCCATGGCCTTTCATTCGACACTTACCAGGCGCTCTGGCGCTGGTCAGTGGACAACATTGGCCACTTCTGGCAGACCATCTGGGAATATGGCGACATCATAGCTTCACAGCAGCCGGATCAGGCCCTGGCTCGCCGCGCTATGCCCGGCGCAGAGTGGTTCCCCGGCGCTCGCCTTAACTACGCCGAAAACATCTTTGCCAAGATGAGCAGCGACGGCCCCGTTATCCACTACCGTACGGAAGAACAGACAGAGGCCCTCGCAATAAGCCGTGCGGAGTTGGAGCAGCAGACGGCGGCGCTGGCCCAGGCGCTGCGCAAGGCCGGTGTCGGCAAGGGCGACCGCGTGGTTGCTTATCTGCCCAACGTGCCCCAGGCCATCGTCGCCTTGTTGGCAACGGCCAGTCTCGGCGCCATCTGGTCAAGCTGCTCCCCTGACTTCGGCAGCCGCAGCGTGCTGGACCGCTTCCAGCAAATCGAGCCAAAGCTTCTCATTGCTTGCGACGGCTACCGCTACAATGGCAAAGTGTACGAACGGCTGGACATCCTGCGCCAGTTACAGAGCGCTTTACCGACACTGCAACAGACAATCCTCATACCACTGCTGGGCGATGGTAGCGAGGCCACAGAACTGGATAGCACCATTCTCTGGCAAGAGGCGCTACAGCAGCCGCAGAGCGACAATCCACCCTCGCTGACTTTCGAGCAGGTGCCCTTTGACCATCCGCTCTGGGTCCTCTACTCCTCAGGCACAACCGGTCTACCCAAGCCCATCGTACACGGTCATGGCGGCATTGTGCTGGAACATTTCAAAGAAACAGTATTGCACATGGACCTGAAAGCGGAGGACCGTTTTTACTGGTACACCAGCACCGGCTGGATGATGTGGAACTATCTGGTGGGCGCCCTGCTCAGCGGCAGCTCCATCGTCGTTTACAACGGCAGCCCTAACTACCCCGATCTCTACACGCAATGGCAACTTGCCGCCGAAACCGGCGTCACCTACTTTGGCACGTCCGCCGCCTTCATCCACGCCTGCCTCAAGGCGGGCGTTGCGCCCTCAGAACGATACGATTTGAGCCGCATACGGGCCGTAGGCTCCACCGGCTCCCCCCTCTCCCCGGCCGGTTTCCGCTGGGTCTATGAAAACGTCAACGAAGAGCTGGCCCTGGAGTCGTTCAGCGGCGGCACAGACCTCTGCACCGGTTTCATCGGCGGTGTGCGCACACAGCCCATTTACGCCGGAGAGCTGCAAAGTCCCTCTCTTGGCGCCAGCGTTCAGGCCTTCGACGAACAGGGGCAGGCAGTGGTGAATGAAGTTGGCGAGCTGGTGATTACCGAGCCGATGCCTTCTATGCCCCTCTATTTCTGGAACGACGAGAACAATGAACGCTACCGCGCCAGCTATTTCCAGGTCTTTCCCGGCGTCTGGCGGCACGGCGACTGGATCAAAATAAACGAGCGCGGTGGCTGCGTCATCTACGGCCGCTCCGACTCCACCATCAACCGCCAGGGTGTGCGCATGGGCACCAGCGAAATCTACCGTGTGGTCGAAGCGCAGCCCGAAATCTCAGATTGTATGGTGGTCGATCTGGAGGGCCTGCAAGGGGAATCTTACATGCCCCTCTTCGTCATCATGCGCCAGGGGTACGAGCTGGACGACGCGCTCAAGCAGCGCATCCGCCGGCAACTTCGCGAAGAAATCTCCCCCCGCCACGTCCCCGACGAAATCATCGCCGTAGACGACATCCCCTACACCCTGAGCGGCAAGAAAATGGAACTCCCCGTGCGCAAAATCCTACAGGGCAAACCAATCCAGGAAGCAGCCAACCCCGGCGCCATGCGCAACCCCCGCGCCATTGACTTCTTCAGGAAGTTTGCCGAAAAGCGTCGTGGCTAATTGGAGACTGGAGATTGGAGATTAGAGACTGGAGATTGAGCCGCCACGAATTACACGAATTAAAGAATCAAAAAATTCGTAAAATTCGTGAAATTCGTGGCAAAAACCAATCTCCAATCTCTAATCTCCAATCAACCAATCTCTACTCCTCATCATCAAACAACCGCCGCAGCTCCTCCTCCCACATCTCGTCCAGCGGCTCGAACGGCACTTCTGTAAATTCCTGCGAAATGCGCTCCAGGTATTCGCGGACCTCCAGTTGTGGCGCCATATCATCCAGCTCATCCACTTTGGCATCGACCACCTGCACCAGACGCTGGCTCTTTTCTTCCAGATCCGCCAGGTCAAAGCCCGTGTTCAGCATATGATTGATGCGGCGCATGATGCCCAGCCAGGCCATGTAATCATTTTCGATACGAATCGCGTTGCCAATCTGCGGTACATTGGAGAAATCGTAAGTTGGCACCAGGGCATAGAAGCCCACATATTCCATTTCGCGCTCGCCCGCTCGCCGGCACAGGTAAGAGCCGATGCTGGCCCCACCGTGATAGTCAGAGAGCATCACCGCCAGCCCTTCCGTTTCCGCTCGTAGCTCGCGCAGGCTATAGTTACAGGAGATCGGGCGTTCCTTGTCGTAGGGCAGCTCGCCAAAGACGCCGCCAAGGCCAATGATGCGCCTGACTCCCAGCGACTCCGCCGTATCCAGCAGAGCGTCCATGTAGCGATCAATGCCCAGGTGCGGTTCATCACCGAGGAAGATAATGACCCCGCGCTTCTCGTCTCCGGCGAAATAAAACTCGTTCTGCCGCTCTTCCATCGACTCCGGAAAACCATCTTCAAAACGAACGACCGGCCGCACCAGATCATGTGTACCCGGAATCTGGAACAGGTAAAAATCGTCGGGGTGAATCACACCAATCTGCCGCGCCTTTGTCTCTTGAATCAGATAACGGGGCAGACCCGAAGAGACGGAGCCGGCATCGGCCCATTGCCGCCAGCCCACAATCATGTACATCTCTTCAGATTCTGGTTGTTCCCAAAGCTCCAATACCTCAGCCATAATTTATCTCTCCATCCTGCGCACCGGCGTCAGGAAGCTCCACCTTTGTAAATAAATCAAGTCGCCTTTCCAAACCACTGCTGCAGGCGCTTCTGTTCAAACTGTTCTTTTTCATGCAAATAGCGGGCATCGGGGTCGCTTAGCGTAACCGCGGGCTGCGGTTCCGCCAGAAAGTGGCCTTCGACCATCATCGCCTCGCCATTGCCCACTTCCAGGAAGCAGCCGCCGTTTCCATCAAACATCGCCTCCGCATCACGACCATCAAAATCAGCCGCAATACGTTGCGCCACAACTCGCCCTTCTCCCTCGGCGAAAACGCCGGCCATCGGTAGCGGCTTGCCGTTGCTCATCATCACCGCCGTCACGTCGCCAACGGCATAAACGCCCGGGAAGCTGGTCTCCAGCGTGCGCGGGTTCACTTCCACCCAGCCGCTCTCACCGGTCAGGCCACTCTCGACCACCACAGCCGGGCAGCGGTGCGCCGGCACACCCAGAATCAAATCATAAGCGCGCCGCTCGGAGCCAAATACGACTTCGCCCGCTTCTACCGCGGTTGCCGTATGGCTGGGGCGGAATGCCACGCCATGCTGCGCCAGCCGCCCTTCGATGACGCCACATCCAGCCTCACCCACAATCGGCAACGACATGGGCAATGGCGTAAAGACTTCCACCTCGGCTGCAACGCCTCGCTCGCGGAAATACTCGTTCACCAGAATCGCGATCTCGTAAGGGGCCGGCGGGCACTTGTAAGGCAAACCAAATACACCAACCGCAACGCGGCCACCGGAAAAGCTCTCCAGCGCCTGCCGCGCGTGGTCCAGGTTGTCGGGATCGTAAAGATTGATGGCGTGTTCTTCAAAGCCAGGTATCAATTCCGTCGCCAGTCGCGAGCCAAGAGCCACAACCACAGCATCGGCCTCCATCCGCTCGCCATCCACCGTTACGGCGCGGGCCGCAGGCTCAATCGCCGTCACCGTGCCCTGCCGGAACTGAATGCCAAACTGCTTCAGATCGGGCAAATAACCCTGCCCGGCCTCAAGCGGACTCTTGCCCAGCAACACCCACGTCTTGCGAAAGCCAACCATGAAGCGGGTACCTCGATCCACGACGATAATCTCATCATCTGGTCGCAATTTACGCAACGTGTGGGCCGTCGCCAGACCACCAAATCCACCGCCCAATACCAGAACGCGCTTCATTCATAACCTCCAACAAGCCGTACGATGATTGGCGCCACTACCATCAGATGCACAGCCAACTGATTTTCTGCAATCCTGGCGATCCTAACACAAAACCGCCCAAACGTGCAGAGACTCACATCCTGCGTTAGCCTCCGCCCGCAGACAGCTACCAGACTGCCATCTCCTTAAAAACCTCGGCATACGTCACACCAATCTGCTTCCCGTTTTCGCCGTCAAGCTCCTTCATCCAATCCAGATCCTCTTCCCCATTAGGAAACTGGCTGACGTGGGCGAGACAGGCAGCAACCTTCTTGTCATACACATCCTCGATATCAACCACGACATCAGCATCACGATCGGTTGAGAAGAGGAAGATGCGCTCCAGCTTGCCCAGTCCGGCACCCTCCCCCTCCAACTGCTCTGGATGGTACAGGGGCATCTTGGACGGCATAAAGGCGTCTAGGGCCGCCTGCCCGGCAGCACGATGGTCGGGATGAATCTGCCCTGTCCAGAACGGATCGAACGTCCAGAGCGTATCGGCCTGCGTCTGGCGATAGAGATGCGCCAACTGCGCCCGCAGCTCCAGACCAGGCAACAACTCGCCATCATGATAGCCCAGGTTGAAGCTGCGCTCGATGCCCAGGAGCACTGCCGCTGCTTCCGTCTCTTGCAGGCGCGTCTGGGCCAGGCTCTGCCGTGCCATCGCCGGGTCCTGCGTCCCAATATCGCCCAGCGTACAATTTACGGAAAAAACCGATACGCCGCGCTCGAGGAGCAAGGCCACAGCCCCGCCGCACATTGATTCCAGATCGTCGGGATGGGCGGCGACAACGATCAGACGGCGCGTTTCGTCAAATGCTTCAATTCCTCGAGTCATTGGAGTACGCTTCCCTACATTGAAAGATCAAAAACGAGCCAGGCCACCTGCAAGTCAATCAGGATGTGACCGATCATGAAGTAAGGCAGCAGCCGCGGGCGCCAGAGCAACACTACCCCGACATACAACGCGAAGGGCAGAAACATCAATAGCCGCCACAGCACAAAGCGCGCGTCGAAAAGAAAGGGCAGCGTGATGTGCTGTGCGGCCAGAAAAAACGCCGTCAGGAGTAGCGCCCAGGTACGGCTGCCCGTCCAGACCGCCAGACGCGGCATCACGTAGCCGAAGTAAGTAGGCAGTTCGGCCAGGCCAATGGTCACAGGAAACAGAACCAGGCCCAGGGCCGCTGCCAGCGGCGGCAAGGGGCGCAGGAACAGATCGTACGCCTGCTGCACATCGCCAAAGAGGGCGTTACCGGCCCAGACACCGGGAAGGAAGCCAAATGGAGCGCTCAGCAAAAACAACCCCAGCGCGACCAATAGGTCTCTGCCCATAGTGGAACGCTCAAAGTTTAGGAACGCCGGCACGCTTACACCCTCACGCTGCAAAAGCCTCAGCAGCAGCGCGATACAGACCAGGTTGGTAAACGTGGCAACAAAAGGCCACCAATTAGCCGCCGCTTCCCAGGGCATGGCGCGGCCAAGAGCATAGAAGAGAAGGGCAAACGCCGCCTGGAACAGCGCAAACAGCATTAAGCGCAAAACAAGCATAATGCCAGTCCAGGTGTGCTCCACAGCGACTCCCTCATCCCCACTCGAACGCGCGTAAATTGTCTTCGACGTATTCATCAATAGTTTTCCAACCCTTATTCTTGCACGATCAACATCGTGCCAGCCACCAGTAAGAGGGCGCCAATCACCCGTGGTATCGTGACTTCTATTCTGGGCGAGTTAAAGAGACCAAACTGGTCGACCACCAGCGCTAATAGCAGTTGCCCCACCACCAAAGCCGTAATCAGCGCCGTCGCGCCAATCTGTGGTACCAGCACAATCGGAACCAGCACGATAAATACGCCCATCGCAGCGCTCAAATAGAGATACCATTCGGAAGCTCCCGGTAGCTGCCGTAAGTTCGCCGTCTGGGGGAAGAGGAAGATGAGCGTGACGACAATGACAAGGCTGATGATGTTGATAGTAATCATCGTTCCCAAATAACCGACCCGCTGGCCCAGGGCCGAATTAAAAATACTCTGTACTGTAATCAAGGCGCCCGCCAATAAACCAAGTGAAAACAAGGCAAAAAACTTCATCGATTTTCCTACTCCGTTAACTGTTTCGCGGGAGTATAGCAGCTTTAAGAAGGAGCGCCTCAACCGCGGCCCCCTGCCAGGCGCTGTGCCGCTGCTGAGTGGCCCAAACTACGCATGGCCCAGATACCGGCGACCGGCCCCAGGCTAAGAATAGAAAAGGACCACCGCCAGCCAATGCTCTGTACCAGCGGCGGAATGAGACGAATGGAAACCAGCGTCAGCAAGAAGCCCATGCTGGTCTGTAACGTGAGGGCTGTGCCCATGTACTCGTGCAGCGATAGCTCGCTGACCGCCGCGCTATATTGGGCTGAGTCGGCGACGATAGCAAATCCCCACAGCACAGCCACGGCGCTGACCAGCACCGGCTGTGCGCCGAAGAGAAAACCGATGAGCACCGCACAGCCGCCGCTAACCAGCAGGCTGACCATCGTGGTGCGGCTGCGGCCCCAACGGTCGGCCACAAATCCGGCAATGAAACTACCCAGGCCGCCCACGCCAATCGTCACAAATGCCATCAGAGCGGCGCTGCTTTCCGGCTGTGCCACGCCCGTCAGCCGGTACGATTCTAGCAAGAAGAGGGGAATCCACGTCCACATGCTGTAAAGCTCCCACATATGACCCAGGTAGCCCAGATTGGCCAACCGCACGCCGCGGTCGCGCAACGCCTCGCCAATATAGCGCCAGCGGAACGGCGCCGGTGCCGCGCGGAAGGGACCCAACTTTCCCCACCACAACCCGATCACACCGCCAATCAGCGCCAGGGCCGAGGAAGTGTAGAGTACCGGCTGCCACTGGTCCACTCCGCCAAAGGCGCGCAACAGATGAGGCGATGCCGAACCAACCGTCAGCGCGCCGACAAGAAGTCCCAGCCCCAGCCCCCGGTCTTCCTTCATCCACGTCGCCAGAATCTTCATCCCCACCGGGTAGACCCCCGCCAGCGCGAAACCGGTCACAAATCGCAGTGGCAGGGCCAGGGCCAATCCCTCAGCCAGCAGCGCAATCAGAGCATTGGCCAGCGACGCCACCACCGCACCCAGCACAAACACAACGCGCGGCGGCCAGACGTCGGCCACGTTGAACAGGGCGCTGAGAAAGGCGCCACAGACAAAGCCGATCTGCACCGACATCGTCAGCCATGCTGCATCTGCCCCGCTCAGCTCCCAGGCCGTCGTCAGCGTGGGCGTGACCGCCGACGCCGAAAACCAGAGACCCATGGCTAACAATTCGGCCAGAGCCAGCAGGAGCACGGTCTGCCACTTCTTATTCATGTTTCACCCTTCAACCAGGCCCGTCTCAACGCCCTATGCGCAACGCCGCACCGCCAGCATCGTAATATCGTCACTCTGCGGCGCGCTGCCAACATACTGTTCCACGTCGGTCGCAACACCCTCTAACACCGCAGAAACCGGACCGCTAATCTCCCGCGCAACCTGCCAGAGGCGCTCTTCCGAGTAGAAACGGCCCTGCCCATCGCGCGCCTCGCTCACGCCGTCGGTGAAGCCCAGAAGCAAATCGCCGGGCCGCAGCTCCGCCTGGGCCACGGTGAAGGGCAGATCAGGGAACATCCCCAGCGCCGGTCCGGTCGTGCGCAACTGCTCGCAGCCGCCATCCGCCCGCAGCAAGAATGGCCGCTCGTGCCCGCCGTTGACGTAACGTAGCTGCCCACTTTCCACGTTCAGGATGCCCAAAAAAACGGTAGCAAACATGTTGGCGCTGCCGTGGGTGCGGGCAATGTAATTGTTGGTTAACCGTATTGCATTTTCCAGGTCGGCCTCTCTCGCTCCATCATGGCCGCCGTTCCCATCGTAACCCAGGCCATACTGCCGGTCAACCACAGCCCGCAGCAGCGTGCGGAAAAGGGCCATGAATAGCGCCGCCCCCACTCCCTTGCCGCACACGTCGGCGATTACCAGCGCCATCTCCCGCCCCTCGGCCAGCGGGAAGATGTCGTAAAAATCGCCGGCCACCTGCCGCGCTGCCTTGAAATAAGTGGCCACATCCCAACCTTCGGCCTGGGGCAACTGCTCCGGGAAAAAGCCGGCCTGAATCTGGCGGCCAATTTCCAGCTCACGCTCCAGGCTCTCGGCGTAGAGCTGCTCCTTGTCGCGCAGCCGCTTCTTCTCCAGGCTGGCGCTAACTCGCGCCCTCAACAGTACCGGATTGAACGGTTTGGGCAGGTAATCTTCAGCCCCCATCTCGATGCAGCGCACCACGCTTTCTATCTCGCCGATGGCCGAAATCATGATCACCGGAATGTGGCGCAGGGCGTCGTCACTCTTCATGCGCTCCAGAACCTCATAACCGTCCATTTCCGGCATCATGATGTCCAGCAACACCAGGTCGAAATCCTTTTCGGCCATCATCTGCAACGCTTCCCGCCCGTTGTGCGCCATAGCCGTTTCATGGCCCTGGCGCTGCAAGCGGCGCGAGAGCATGTCCCGGTTCAGCTCGTTGTCATCTACGACCAGTACGTATCCTGCTTCTGTATTCATGGTCACTTTCACTGCTCAGCGGCGTTCTATGCCACTGCGAGCAGCCGTTTAAGATAGGGAATATGTTCTTCTGCGCTGCGCTCTCCCTCTTCGATGATATACGGAATCTGTTCCGTACTGAAGCTGGAGATGTTGTCGCCGAAATCAGGCCACAGCGAAATAATCTCCGCGTGGTGCACAGCATTATAAAAGGCATAAGTTGAGCGCAAAATGCGGTTCATATACACCGCGTTGAGATGGGATTGCACGGCGTTAAACGAACGCATACGCTTGCGATACGGCAGCTCAAAGCCCATCGCCAAAATAATCTGCGCCCCCTCTTTAATCGCCACATCCGCAGGCAGCGGATCAGCCACGGCGCCGTCGGTCAGCAACTGCCCGTTCACCTCCCACGGTGGAAAAATCATGGGAATGGCAATACTGGCCCTGATCGCGTCCGTCAGGCGCCCTTCATTCAAAACCACTTTCTCGCCACTATAGAAATCAGTGGCCACCAGATAGAGCGGCAGCTCTGTATCGGCGAAGGTACGCTCCCCAAAGGCGCGCTCCAGTCGTTCCATCACCGGCACGTCGTCAACCAATCCGGAGCGCTCGTCAAAACGCACCTCACGCGACATCGCCGCCTTCAGGTTAGAAGCATAACCTGACATCAGGTCGCTGGTCCAGAAGTGGATCGTCATCTCCTCAAAGTGGCTCACAT
>CAZRTM010000009.1:51734-57108 GCA_964602995.1 uncultured Ardenticatenaceae bacterium | reverse complement strand
TGAGCATGGTCTATGGCTTTGTGCAGCGGGCGCGGGGCGACATCAAAGTCTATTCCCAGGAAGGGTATGGCACGACGTTCCGCATTTTCTTGCCGCGTGCTGTTGAAGAGAGGGTAGACGGCGGCGCGGCTGACGAGGTGCAGGCACTGCCCGGCGGCGACGAAACGGTGTTGGTGGTGGACGACGAACAGACGATGCGCGAAGCGGCAGTATCGGCCCTGGAGGATCTGGGCTATCGGGTGTTCTCAGCGCGGGATGCAGCGGAGGCGCTGGTGATTCTGGAAAGCGGCGCGCCGGTGGACCTGCTGTTCAGCGACATTATCATGCCGGGTGATATGATGGGGCTGACGCTGGCCAGGGTGGCCCTGAAGAGACGGCCCGGTTTGCGCGTGCTGCTCACCTCGGGCCTGACGGCGGACCAGCTACACCTGGCCAGAACCCGGCACCCCCTACTGGCTACATTGCTGCCCAAACCATATGACCGCGAAGAGCTCGCGCTGCGCGTGCGTGCGGCGCTGGACGACGAGCCACCTGATAACAAAAAGCGCCTGGCCCCTAAAGAGACGCCCGGCGCTTAAACTCAATATGCGTTTGGGTGGGGATCCTTCACTTCGTTCAGGATGACGCTTGACAGGGTCTAGAACCCCTCCGCAAACGTATCAATCATTAACTTCGGATCGCCCAGCGGGTAGAGGATAGGGCAGGTGGCGCCGCGGTCGATGTATTCACGCACCTTGGTGCGCGCTTCCTCGGGTGTGCCGGTGGCGCTGATGCGCAGCACCAACTCGTCATCGACGAACTTCATGGCTTCCTTGATTTGCTCTTTGGTGGCGGGCCAGCCCAAAATGGACTGAATCTGGGCCACGGTTTCCTGAGAGACGCCACTGGCCTTGGCGATGTGCGGCTGCTGGGCCAGGTATTGGGTCAGCAGCATCTTGGCGCCGCGGATGGCCTCGTCGCGGTCCTCGTGCACGGAGCAGACAATGAGCTGCGGGCGGTCGAGGTCATAGACGCTGCGACCGGCCCTGCGCGCGCCACGATCCAACTGTTCCATAGCCTGGTCATTGTATTCTGGCGGCACGCAGTAGTTGAGGACGGCGCCGTCGGCGATTTCGCCGGTCAGCTCCATCATCTTGGGGCCGGTGGCGCCGATGTAGATGGGCACGTTGCGCGGTTCGCGGCGGCCGTGCACCACATCCAGCTCCACGCCGTCTACATGGTGGAATTCGCCGTGGTAGGTGACGTTTTCCAGGCGCAGCAGGCGGCGCAGCACTTCCACGGTCTCGCGCATGGCCTGCAGCGGCTTGCGGCGCTCGACGCCCACGTTCTTGGCCAGCGGGTCCCACCAGGCGCCGATGCCGCAGATGATGCGGTTGGGGGCCAGGTCGTCCAGGGTGAGGAAGGTGGAGGCCAGCAGACCGATGTTGCGGGTCCAGTTGTTGATGACGCCGCTGCCGATTTTGATGCGGCTGGTGTGGGCTGCAAAGGCGGCCATGGGCACAATGGCGTCGCGCACCAGGCGGCTTTCCGCCTGCCAGACGCTGTCGAACCCTTTTTCTTCTGCATATTTGCTCAGCTCAATCCCTTCCTGCAGGTCGTGAGCATCCTGCAAATACAACGCGGCACAGTTTTCAGACATAACCTCTCTCCTTTCGAATTCGGGTGGTTCGTGCGAGGGTTAGGTTTGTAGTAGGCGCTTCAGCGCCTACTACAAACCGGTGTCGCCATAGTGAGTTGCAGTTTTGTTAGCTTGCGCCATTCTGCCCGTTTTTACGGTCCTTGCGGACGAGGCCGCGGCGTGGAATGCGCATGGGCAGTTGGTGGCGGCGGACGCCGTCAAACTGATAGAGCGCGTTGGCCACAGCGCCCGCGGTGGGCACCAGGCCGATTTCGCCCACACCCTTAGCGCCATAGGGGCCGTAGGGATCGGGCACTTCCACGCCGATAATTTCTAGCTCCGGCATCTCCTTGGCGCGCAGGACGCCGATGTCGCGCAGTCTGGTGCTCTTGGGATAGCCGTTCTCCATGGGCATATCTTCGCTGAGGGCATAGCCCAGGCCCATGTGGATGGAGCCTTCCAATTGTCCCTCAAAGAGGGTGGGATTAAAAATCTTGCCAGCGTCGTGGGCGGCAATCACTTTCTTCACAAAGCCCGTCTCTTCGTCGAGAATGACGAGCTGGGTGGCGTAGCTGTAGGAGTAGTGCGTGTAGACTTTCTCGTCCAGGCCGCCGCCCGGTTTGTTGGTCCAGTCCACGCGCCAGACGCCCTGGTATTCGCGGCCGACGAGCTGTTCCAGGGTGTGTGTCTTGAGGTCTTCTTTAAGCTCCTTGCAGGCCTCGATGAGGGCGTTGCCCACGAGGGAGGTGGCACGGGAAGCGGTGGTCATGCCCGAGAGCTGCTCGGCGAGGGTGTCAACGCGGACTTCGACGATGTTGGGGTCGATGCCGGTCTCGTTGCAGACGACTTGCAAGGCCATGGTGTTGACGCCCTGGCCCATCTCGGTCCAGCCGTGGTCGACGATGACTTTGTTGGGGGCGGCGATGGAGACTTTGGCCGAGGATTCGTCGGGCATGCCGTTACCGATGCCGGTGTTCTTCAGGCCGCAGGCCAGGCCGGCGAAGCGGGCGTTGTCGAACTGCTCTTTCACTGCCAGCAGCGTCTCGCGCACACCAGCGCCGGATTCGATGATCTGGCCGGTGGCGGTCATGCAGCCATCAACCAGGGCGTTGTCGTAGCGGAACTGCCAGCGGTCGAAACCGCCCTGCTCGCAGAGGTCGTCGATGAGGCTTTCCAGGCCGAACATGGCCTGGTTGACGCCAAAACCGCGCATGGCGCCACAGGGAATGTTGTTGGTGTAGACGGCCAGGGCCTCTACGTCGGTTACGGGTACGTGGTAGGCGCCGGTGGCGTGTCCGGCGGAACGCTCAAGCACTTTCATGCCTACGGAGGCGTAGGCGCCGGTGTCGCCCACGAACTTGACCTTGACGAAGGTCAGCTTGCCGTCAGCATCGCAGCCGATGTGGTAGTCCATCCAAATGGGGTGGCGCTTGGGAGTCATGCGAATCGATTCATCGCGCGTCAGGCGCACCTTGACCGGTTGCTGCAGCAGGTGGGCAGCGAGGGCCGCATGACCCTGGACGGAGAGGTCTTCCTTGCCGCCGAAACCGCCGCCGTTGGGTACGAGGGTGACGCGCAGCTTTTCCTTGGGGATGTCCAGTATGCCTATGATTTGCTGGCGGTCGTCGTAAATGCCCTGGCTTTGTGAAAGCAGGTGCAGGCCATCTTCAGTGGGGTAGGCAATGGCTGCTTCCGGCTCCATGTAGCCGTGCTCGATGCGCTGCGTCTGGAAGACGCCCTGGGCGGTGTAGGCGGAGTTGGCGATGGCTTCTTCCAGGTTGCCACGGCTGGTGATGCTGCGGGAGAGCAGGTTGCCGCCTTCGTGGACGTGGGGGGCGTCTGGCTCCAGCGCCTTGTGAGGGTCGGTGACCGGTTCCAGCACTTCGTATTCGACGTCGACAAGCTCGACGCCTTTGCGAGCGATGTCATCTGTTTCGGCGACGACGAGGGCCAGCACGTCGCCCACATAGCGGGTGATTTCGCCCTTTTCGATCATCAACGGCCAGTCGTGGCGAATGAGGCCCACATGGCGGTCGCCGGGGATATCTTCGGCGGTGAAGACGCGGATGACGCCTTCCAGGGCCTCGGCGCGGCTGGCGTCGATATTCAGGATACGGGCGCGCGGGTGATCGGTAAATTTGAGCGCACCATAGCGCATGCCAGGAATGCGGATGTCGTCCACGTATTTATGCTGGCCGAGGACCAGATCCTGGGCGTGGTATTTGGGATGACGCTGCCCGATATGGCCGTTACTTTGGGGGAGGTCGATTTCTTCCTCTTCGCGAATCGCTTCGGCGGCGCGGATGACAGAGTCCACGATTTTCTTATAGCCGGTACAGCGGCAGAGGTTGGGGGTCAGGGCTTTTTCGACGTCAGCCCGTTCGGGATTGGGATTCTGGCTGATGAGGACGTTGGACTGCATGACGATGCCCGGGATACAGTAGCCACATTGCACGCCGCCGTTGGCTACGAAGGCATTGGCAAAGACGCGTTGGCGATATTCACCCAGCCCTTCGATGGTGGTTACGGTGCCGCCAGCCACGCGCTCCATCTTGATGACGCAGGCGAGCACGCCCTTGTCATTGAGTTGCACGACGCAGCAACCGCAGGCGGCCTGTGGCGCGCAACCGTCCTTGGCCGACGTGATGCCTTCATGCTCGCGCAGATAGGTGAGCAACGGCAATTCAGGATCGCCGTTGTACTCGCGTACTTCACCATTCAGAATAAATTGCATGGTAGTCCTCCGTTTACACTCATTGTGTTTATGCCTCATTCGCAGGCATTCAGGCATTGGCAGACGACGGACCGCGGACGGCAGGCGGCGTCTTATCAAGTGCCGGTCTCGGGTCAGGCCGGTCCTATTGTAAATGTCGGAATGCGGATCTGGCGGAAGCTTACCCGGTCGCCACGGAAATAATGGGTGGCGTAGAAGAGGGGTAACCCTTCGTTGGCATAGGCAATTTCGGCCACGTGTAGGAGGGGAGCGCCCGTCTCTGTCTGAAGGTATTCCGCGATCGTTTCGTTTGCTTTTAAGGCGTGTACTTCACTGGTCTGGTAGCTGACGTCGTAGCGGCAATATTTTTTCAGAAACTGGTAAACAGAATAGTGATAGATTTCCTCGGAAAGGAGCGTGGCATCGTCTACCTGCTGTAGGAGCTGGCGGGCGATGGCGGTCCGGGAGTAAAGGATGGGAGTTTTGTCGGCACGAAATACTTTTTCGAAGACAACGATGATCTCGTCTTCTTGCAGGTCGAGGCGACTGGCGACCTCGCCGGCGGCGATCAGCTCAATGTTAATGACGTCATCGCTCGCTTCATAGCCGGCCTGCGAGATCAGGTCAATGAATGCGGGGGCCTGGTCGAGCCAGCCCCAGATCATATCTGGTTGTGAGCGTAGTGGTTCGCTGATGAAGGTGCCAATGCCGCGCCGCCGCACCACAATGCCGGCCGATTCCAGGCGGGCAAGCACTTCGCGGACGGTGGAGCGGCTGACGCCGTACTGCTGGCTCAGTTCGGTCTCTGAGGGTAGCCGCCCGTCGTATTGCACCATCTTGCCCTTGGAAATTTCCGTGGCAATTTCTTGCATCAACTGGTCGACTAGTGGTATGGAGCGTATCATATTGTTTCCCCGGCGCACGTTTTGATAAGAGAGAGTCAGATGCTGGTTGTCCGACGTCCGACAACTATTAACTATATGTAAGAATGGGGTGGTTGTCAAGGACTGTGATTCGTCTGATTTTTTGATTTACTATGATTG
>CAZRTM010000009.1:48446-51634 GCA_964602995.1 uncultured Ardenticatenaceae bacterium | reverse complement strand
CCCCAATCATAGCCCATCATTTAATCATTCAAATCATAGTTCAGACTTTCTCACCGCAGATAATTCCAGGGATTCTGCGTCACGCCGCCGTAGCGGATCTCGAAGTGCAGGTGGGGGCCGGAGGAGCAGCCGGTGTTGCCGGACCAGCCGACGAGGCTGCCCTGGTAGACGGTCTGGCCGGCGGTGACGTTCAAGCCGCTGAGGTGGGCGTAGAACGTTTCGAAGCCGTTGCCGTGGTTGATGACGACCAGGTTGCCGTAGCAGGTGTAGCCGCCGGCGGCCCAGGCGGAGTAGGTGACGGTGCCAGTGTCGGAGGCGTAGATGGGGGAACCAGTGACCAGGCCGATGTCGATGGCCATATGACCATACCACGGGTGCTGGGTAATGCGCCCACCGGACCAGGGGTAGAGGAAGACGCCGGTGCCGGGTACGGCAACCCGGAAGCCGCCAGAGCTGGAGGAAGCGGCATGGTTGGGCGGTTCCCAGACCCAGACCTCGGCCACTGCGCCGGGCACGAGGAGTTGCGTGCCAGGGTAGAGGCGGTAGGGGAACTCCAGGTTGTTTGGTTCGTAGGCGATGATGTCCTCGACGGGAATGCCGTATTGTTCGGAGATGCTTTCTAGCGAATCTCCGTGCGCAACTTCGTGCAGCACGCCGTCGATGGGCAGAATGCGAATGTCGGTTCCAGCCCACAGGCCGTTGGCGTCGTTTTGCAAGGAGGGGTTGCCGCCCAGAATCGTTTCTTCGTTGATGCCAAACTGGTCAGCAATGCCGATGGCGGTGTCGCCGGGTTGTACAGTGTAGGTGATGAATTCGTGCTGCGGTTGGCCCGGTTTGTAGGTGATGGGGTTGAGTACGGGCGACAGACTGTGATCCGCCGCAGGGGGAATCTGACTGATGTCGAATTCAGGAGCAACCTCAGCAGCGACCAGCTCGGCGCCGGCCGGCGCAACGGCTTGTGGCAGGGGGGAAGATGGCGTTTCGTTCAATGTGAAGCTTGCTGCCGGCTCCTCCTCACCAGAAGCGAAGAGTCCGGCCACTCCGCGCATTTCGGTTCCGATGATGAGCAGGATAGCCAGTGTAAGCAAAACGAGGTGTCCGCCGTAGCGCTGCAAAAGAGGTTGTTCTTTTTCCATTAATCTGGTCTCCTTATACTGTCAAGAAGGGTACCAGAACCTGTAACAGTCGCCAAAGTCAAAGAGCTTCTATGAGACAGATACCCATTTTCGATGGCCATAATGATACGCTGACCCTTCCCTATCGGGGAGTCGGACGGGCTGGTGGGTATTATCTTCGAGCCTGGTAATCTGCGCAGCGATGCCTATCCTGAGGCCGATACGTCACTTACGGGGATTGTGCGGCACATTGCTTACGTGGTGGAGCGCATTGGCGTTGACCATGTAGCGTTTGGTTCAGACTTCGATGGCGCGCAGATGCCGCAGCCGTTGGGTGACGCGAGTGGTTTGCCTGGCTTAATGGATGTTTTACAGGAAGCGGGATATGGAGAGGAGGCGTTGGAGAAGATCGCCTACCGCAACTGGTTACGGGTCTTGAGAAGGTGCTGGGAACGGTGAAAAGCCACGGTCCTCGGCAGCGGTAGCCTCACCCTGAATGGGTTGCGAGATGTAAACGGCAATCTGGTCGCGCTCAAGGCGCACGGTGGGCTGTCTGGTAGCCAGACCCTGTCTATATTAGAATGGTTGTTACCATATAGGTAAGCCGAATTGCGAGGTGTGGCTTATGACGGCGCGCAAACATGGTTATGAAGCGGCGATGCACGATTTTCGGCGGGCGCGGCAGCGGGGGGCGTTGGAGAGTCTGATCACCCAATTGAGGGGGCGGTCACCGGAGTTGTTGCGTTACGGTGATGTGTCGGAGCAGTTGAAGGCGGGCGAGCCGCTGGGCCGCAGCTTGGAGATGGCGCCGCTGGATGCCATTGTGGGTAGCGTGGGGCGCTATTCTGATTTTACACGTACCTTTCTGCCGCGGCGCAAGGGGGACGAGGAGCGGTGGGCGCGGGTGCGGGCGGCGTTTGATAGCGTGGAGGAGATGCCGCCAATTCTGCTCTATAAGCTGGGCGACTCTTATTTTGTGCTTGATGGCAACCACCGCGTTTCGGTGGCGCGGGTGCTGGGGGCGACGCACATTCCGGCTTATGTGACGGAAGTGGAAATCAAGGTGCCTCTGCCGCCGGACGTGGAGCCAGATGAGGTGATTACGCGGGCCAAATATGTCGATTTTGTGGAGGAGACCAATCTGCACGAGGTGCGCCCGGAAGCGGATCTGACGGTGACGGAGCCGGGGCAGTACCGCGTCCTGAGGCAGCAGATTGACGATTACCAGCGCTGGATGGAGCAGGAACGGGGGGAGGCGGTGCCGCTGGAGGAAGCGGTTGCTGATTGGTATGACAACATGTATGAGCCGCTGGTGCAGGTGATTCGCCGCCGCGGGCTGTTGCGCTATTTCCCGGGTCGCACGGAGACGGACCTTTACACCTGGGTGTGCCGGCACCGGGATGAGCTGGAGGAGGAGATAGGATGGGAGGTGGACAGCACGTTGGCGGCGCGCGATCTGGTGCAACGGCATAGCCCCACGCCGGGCCAGATGTTGCGCCGTGTGCGGCAGCGGGTGCTCAACGCGCTGACGCCGGAACCGCTGGAGCCGGGGCCGCCGCCTGGGGAGTGGCGGGAGGTGGTGTTGGGCGCGGGACATGAGGCGAATCTCTTCGCGCAGATTTTGGCGCCGGTGCCCGGTACTGAGGAGGGGTGGTATGGGCTGGAGCAGGCGTTGTTGGTGGCGCAGTGGGAGGAGGGCCGGGTGAATGGGCTGCATGTAGTGAGTGACGGGGAGCGCAGCGCGCGGCGAATCGAGGCATTGCAGGAGGAGTTTGAACGGCGTTGCGCAGAGGCCGGTGTGGAAGGCCGGCTGACGGTGGAGGAGGGGCCGGTGGCGCGCACCATTTGCGAGCGCGCCTATTGGAATGACCTGGTGATGTTGCCGCTGTCGCACCCACCGGGACCGAAGGCGGCGCACCGGTTGGGGTCGGGGGTCAGCACGCTGATTCGGGGCTGTGGCCGGCCGGTACTGGCCGTGACCGGCATGGTGTCGCCGCTGAAGCGTCCGTTGCTGGCATTTGATGGCAGCCCCAAGGCCCGGGAGGCGCTGTTCGTGGCGGCTTATCTGGCGGG
>CAZRTM010000009.1:38322-48346 GCA_964602995.1 uncultured Ardenticatenaceae bacterium | reverse complement strand
TGGAGATTGGAGATTAGAGATTGGAGATTGGGGAGTGGGGAGTGGGGGTTAGGGTTTGTTGTAGTTGTTGGAGCCGTTTTTTGTGGGTGAAGGTGGGGTGGTTTTCGTAGGCCTGGTGGTAGGCGGTGGCGGCGGCCTGGGCGGCGGTTTTGTCGCCGGTTAGCTGCCATAGCTCGTAATGAAGGGCTGCTTGTTCTGAAACTTCCTCTGTTTGCGCAAGAAGGTTTGTGAGTTGGGCCAGGGCGGTGGTTTTGTCGCCTGCTGCGAAGGCCAGTTTTGCTTCCCAGATTTGGGCCTGGCGCAGGTAGTGCTCCAGGCCCGCCTCTTGGCTCAAGGCCCGCACCTGCTGCACCAATGCGCTGGCAGATTGCCAGTCGCCGCGGTTGTACAGTAGCTCGGCCTTGCCCAGCAGCGGACCGGCCAGGTGGTAAGGCACGCCTTGCGCCAGCAAGGCCGGCAGCGCCAGCTCATAATAGGTCAGCGCGGTCTCCTCGTCGCCGCGCGCGGCGTAGACGGCCGCCAATCCAGCCTGAAAGTCGGCAATGCGCGCCTGGTCGCGCAGGGCGGTGGCAATGTCCAGCGCGCGGTAGTAAAAACGCAGGCTATGGTCAAAGTCGCCCATCGTGGCCAGGAGATGGCCGCGGTTGCTCAGGTCGCGCGCCAGTCCAGGCCGGTCGCCCAGCTCCTCGCTGATGGCGATGGCGCGCTGGTTGGAAGCCAGAGCCGCTTCAAAGCGCCCCATGTCGCCGTAGAGCCGCGCCAGGTTGGCGGCGACGACGGCTGCATCCAGTTTGTCGCCGATTGCTTCGTACAGCTTTTGCGCCTCCTGCACATTGGTCAGGGCCTGCTCCAGATCGCCCCGTTCGTAATAGATGCCGGCCAACAGGTTATGCAACTGTGCCAGGCCACGCTTCTCGCCTACTGCCTGGTGCACAGGCAGGGCCTGCCGGAAATAACGGAGCGCGGCGTCGTGGTCGCCGCTGCGCCAGTGCGCTAGCACCATACGGCGCAGCGCTCGCGCCAATCGTCCCAGGTCAGATGTAGCACGAAAGAAGGCGAGTGCCTGTTGTTGGTGCGTGATGGCCGCTTCCATCTGGCCTTTGCGCGACAGCAGCTCGCCTAACAGGCTGTGGGCATCGGCTTGTGCTACGGCCGCTTGTGCTACGGCCGCTCGCGCCGCATCGTCATGGGCCGCGTCGTCGTGTTCTGGCGAGGCCAGGGCTTGCTCTGCGAGGCGTATGGCGTCTGCCTGTCGGCCTAATTTGGAGAGGAAAAAAGCGCGCCAGACGAGGAGGTGGGGTGAGGGGCCAACCTGCTCAATCGCCTGCGCGAAAAGTTCTTCCCCTTCCTGAACCAGGGCGGCGGTCTGGAAAAGCCGGCCGATGGCCTCCGCGCTGTGTGCAATGGCCGTGTGCTGCTGCTGTTTGGCGGCCCATTGCCAGGCCTGGCGGATATTGGCCAGGTCCGGCTGCGTGGCGGCGATGGCCTGCCGTGGCTGTGGGCCGTAAAAGGCCTTCTCCTGGGCGGTGACCAGCGTCAGGTAGTAGTTGCAGTGTCGCTGCGCCGTTTGTTCCTCTTCGGCGGTTGCCTGGCGAGCGGCGAAAAAGCGCAGCAGTTCGTGAAAGGCGTAGCGGCCGTCGCGCCGCCGCTGCAACAGCGACTTGTCCAGCAGGCGAGCGATGAGTAATGGCGTGGCGTTCGCTATCTTTGCGGCTGCTTCCAGGCTAAAAGAGCCGCGAAAGTGCGCTAATCTGGCTAATACGGTCTGTTCTGGAGGGGTCAGTAATTGCCACGAATAAGCGAACACGGCAGCAAGGCTCTGGTGGCGGTCGGGCCGGTCGCGCGCGGATAATGAAAGGAAATCGAGGTTGCGGCTGATTTCGCGCACAATGGCCTGGCAATCCATAACGCGTGTCCAGGCCGCCGCCAGCTCCAGCGCCAGCGGTGCGCCCTGCACCATACGGCAAATCTCGAGCACGGAGCCAGCGTTCTCGCTCGTCAGCTCGAAGGCAGGGTCTGCCTGGCGCGCCGACTCGACGAAGAGGCGAACAGCGGCGTAGAGCGCGGCTGTGGCCGGCGGCGCATCGGCATCGGGGTAATCCAGCCCGGTTACCACCAGCCGCCGCTCGGCTCGTAACTGCAGCGCCACATGTGAGCTTACCAGGAGCCGTACGCCCGGCGCGGCGTCGAGTAACTCGGCCAACAGAGTGGCGCCGTCAGGTTGTGTGGGGCCGTCCACCAGTTGCTCGAAATTGTCGAGCACCAGAAGAGATTGCCGGCCGCGCAGGAAATTGAATAGTTCTTCGCGCGCTTCCCGGCGCGCGTCCAGCGTCACGCCCAATCCGTTCAGTATGGCGGTGAGCAACGAATCCTTCGTCTGCACAGTGGCCAGGGGTACGAAGGTGACGCCGTCGGGAAAAAGTCCCTTGCCTGCGAGTTGTTCGGCCGCGCGCTGGCTCAAGCGCGTTTTGCCGATGCCGCCTGGTCCCACCAGCGTCAGCAGCCGGCAGGTGGGGTCCAGAAATAGCTCCTCGATCTGTTGTAGCTCCTGTTCGCGGCCCACGAACGGGGTGAACTGCATGGGGAAATGGTAGAGAGGGGACGGCTTAGTGGCCTCAGCCACCGTGCTTTCGCCCCGTTGTTCCGCCTCAATCTGGCGATAGAGCGCCGTTGTATCTGGGGCCGGCTCTACGCCCAGCTCTTCGTGCAGCAGGCGGCGGCAGCGTTCGTACTGTGCCAGGGCCTTGGTGTGCTCGCCGCGCTGCACGTAGAGGCGCATCAGTTGGCGGTGGACTTCTTCACGGAACGGATCGAGCTGAACCAGGCGCGCTGCGTAATGGAAAGCCGCCTCTGTTTCGCCGCGCTGTCCATGGGCCTCGGTCAGGTTGCTCAGGGCGTCTATCACGCGGTGCTGCAGCCGCTCGCGCCAGAAGAGCAGCCATTCGTCAAAGCCGGTCCCGTCTGACAGGCCAAAGCCCTCCAGCAGCTCACCCTGGTAGAGCGCGACCGCCTGCGCCAGACGCTCCAGGCAGTCGTGGCACAGGTGCAGGAGGCGGTGCTGGTGCGCTTCGCTGGCTGACAACAGCTCCTCGAAGGTGTGGACATCTACCTTCAACTGCGGCGGCCGGTGACATTGAACGGTCTGCCGCGTAATCGTGAGCAGGGAATCGCTTAGAGTAGGGGCGTGTGCTGCCAATGCCTGCTGCAGGCGATGCAGTGACTGGCGCAGATTCTTCAGCGCCAGCGAATCGGTCATCTCCGGCCACAGCAGTGTTGCGAGCGACTGGCGCTGGTGCGGGCGTTCGCCTTCCAGTAGCAGGTAGACCAGCAAGGCGCGGATCTTATCCGTGCGAAAATGAATAACCTGCCCGTCTTCGGCCTGTGCCGCCATCGCGCCCAGCAAGCGTATAGTGATGAAGTTTTTCTCTGAATCCACGACCGCGATCCTCTACAACACCCGCAGCGCCCACCCAAATCAAACGTATGACGTCTGGAGACGTCCTGGAGACGATGCTGGTTTAATCTCTTCCCAATTCTGGCTCTACGGCTGCATACCGCTGGCGGGCCTATGATAACACAGTGGAAGCGGAAGATAAATGGACGGTTCAGCCGAGTGCCGTGCCTTTTTGGTGCGCTTGTGGCGTGACGGCCCGCAACAACCGTGGCGCGCAACCGTTAAGCAGGTGTCCGATGGATTGGAGTTTCACTTTTCCAGCCCAGAGAAGCTTCTGCTCTTTTTGCATGAAAAGACAACTGGCTCTGAAGAAGTGTCAGCAGCGGATCAGCAAGAGAGATGGTATGAATAGCCGCAGTGATGGGGAGTGGGGGGATTACAGCTCCTAGAGGGTGCGGCATATTTGCTGGAGGTCTTCGACCAGCTGGCGGGCGAAGGCGTCGTCGGGGTATTTGGCGAGGAGTTGGAGGGCTTCGTCGACGTGCTGCGCGGCTTCGTCCGTTTCGCCGCGCGCGATCAGAATCTTGACGAGGCCGCTGAGGGCGTTGGCCAGCATGACTTCGTCCTGGGCTTCGCGCCATTGTGCGGCACTGCGGCGCAGGTATGGTTCGGCTTCGTCAAGACGACCCAATTTGCGCAGGACCTGGCCCAGGTTGTTGGCGACGTAAGCCTGGTAGTAGACGTTGCCGGAGTTGCGCAGGTAGGGGGAGTCGGCTTCACGGAAAATTGCTTCTGCTTCTTCGTACTTTTCTTGATCGTAGAGCAGCCCACCCAGGCCCAACAGAACCATGATTTTGTCCATTTCGCTGGCAGTGGGCGCCAGGATGGACTGTGCCTCGCGGTACGTCTGGAGCGAGGCGTCGTACTGCTCTTGTATGCGGTATACGGCCGCCAGATTGCTGAGGGTGCGGGCCAGCTCGGTGGGCAGTTCAAGCACGCGCCAGTAGGGGATGGCGCGATTCAGGTAGCCGGCGGCTGTATCCAGCTCGCCTCGCCACCACGAAGCAACGCCCAGGGTGTTGAGGGTGCCCGCAAGCCATTTTTCATCCCCATTGCGCTCAAGGAAGATTTGTAGCGCGGCCTGGCCATAGTGCTCAATCTGTTCGTAGTCGCGCAGGTGGCGGTAATCCTCGCTGAGGTTGAAGTAGGCGCGGCCCAGGGCCTGGTGGTCCTGTAACTGTTCCGCTGTTTCTGCTGCCGTCTGGTGTGTGGTGACGGCTTGCTCCAGTCGGCGAGTGCTACGGTAGAGCTGGCCCAGCCGGATGAGGATGCTGAATTGCATCTGTAACGCTGTGGTAGGGCAGCCGTCGCGCGCACGTTCGAGGAGAACGATGCCTTCCTGCAAATACCCTCGCCGCTCAATTAAGAGGAAGATACCGAGAAGAAGCGATGTTGCATCATGCCAGGTGTCGGGCAGTTGCAGGCCAAATTGGAGCAGGCGATGGATATTTTGGCGGTGGTTGTCGAGCTGGTGCAGGTTGCTTTCATTGGCGTCTGCCGTTCGACTTTGCCAGTAGGCAAGGCCGTTGTGGATGGCTTTAATGAATTGTGGATCGGGAGTGGGAGTGGGCATACAGTTCCTGGTTCGTAGCAGGTGCTTTAGCGCTTCTCAAGGAGGGTGCTGAAGTGCCTACTACGAACTTTCGGGCCAGTTGAGAATTTCAGAACGCAGGAAGGTTTCGGTCAGACGGTGGATACCGTACTGCTTTTCCCGCAGATTGCCACGCACTTCCAGCAGGGAGCGGCTGCGTAGCTCCTGAATGGCAGGCCAGAGGCGAGTCTCCTCCAGGCCGCTGATCGATGCCAGGTAATCAGGGCCAGCGCCGGTTTCGGAGATGAGGGGCATGGCTCGTAGCAGGCTACGCCCATCTTCGCTGAGGGAGTGCCACGTTTTGCGGTAGATATGATGGTATAGCTCTTCAACAGCGCCCGAGCGGACATCGACGAGGTCGTCCAGAAGCTGGGGTAAGGGCATGATGTCCAGGAGGCTGGCGACCAGTTTGAGGGCCAGCGGATTACCACCTACGGCGTCATAGATAAGTTCGATGTCCTCATCTCTGGCTTCTTCCATGGCCTGCACATTGATGTCGCGCGCGTGGTGGCGTAGCAGGTGGGCGGCATCAGCAAGCGAAAGCTCATTTAGAGAGCGAATATAGACGCTGGATTGGCGAGGTCTTGTGCGGGTGGTGAGCAGAAATTTGCTGGGATTGGCCAGGCTACCAAGGTGGGAAAGCACATAGGCTGTCTCTTCTTCTGCTTCCAGATTGTCGACGACGATCAGGTATGGTTTGAGATTTAGCTCGCGGCGCACCTGCACCAGGCGCTGTTCATGGGTGGGGGCTGGTGCGCCGGGCAGCAACTGCCGGGCAAGGTTGTCGAGCAGCTCCTGAAAAGCCAACTGTGGGGAGAGAGATGTACCGCTCATGGTGTGCGGTTGGGAACGCAGCCAGATGACGCCGGCAAAATGAAAGGCGCGAATTGCCCGGCGCACGGCGTTGTCGGCCAGGGACGTTTTGCCAATGCCGCCGATGCCGACGAGGGCGGTGACCCAGGGAGCGTCAGTAGAAAGAAGCTGGGCGGTTAGCTCTTCACTTGTTGCTTCAAGGCCGAAGAGACGGGTGTAGCTGGATGGGGGCAGCAGCGATTCTAGTTCCAGCGCCTTTTCCCGGCGCAACGCCTGTTCTTGAGCCAGCAGAATGCGCGTCACTTCTTCAATGGCCGCGCGTTGCAGGCGGCTGACGGTGTACTCGCTGACGTTCATGCGGTTGGCGACCATCATGAGGGTGTCCTGGTCGAGGAAACGAGAGCGCAGAACGCGGGCTGCTGTGAGATCCTGTTGCTCCAGCTCCTCAATGGCGGATAGCAGCACTTCGTTGGTTATTAATCGTTGAAGGGCCGGGGTGCTGTTGCTGTCGAGGCGGTGACGCACGAGAAGCAGATCTTGTAATAATTCGTCTTTGCTGCTGCTGGCGGCAGACCAGGCGCGCAGGGCGTCGTGCACTTTCGCATGTAACGTTTCGGGCGTTAATTCTGGCACTGTCTGGAAACCTCCTCGCTCCGAACTATAGCACAGGAGGGAAAATCGAGCAGGAAAGCGCAGATCTGGCAAAACTTCCGCAGAAAAGCGCATGGAATGTGGGAGAAGCGCAAGGATTCGCAGAACCCTGCCAGAACCGCGCAAGAACAAGTTGCTATAATCAAATTCACCATTGCAACGAGTTCACTACAGCCACTTGCTCCAAAGCTAATGGAGCCCCTCTGGGCGAGGGACGTACCAGGACATGCACACTGTTGCCGTGACATGTCCTGGTTATGTTTGTATGAAGGAACTTTGGAATGACCCTGCCCAGAAATTGCATTTACCAGGCATTTATCCTAATAGCCCCTGGTTTCATCGAATCTACAACAGTTAGCTGTCTGCAGTGTCTGCGAGAGGCAGGCTTTTCGGTGGGGCTGGTCTCGTTATCGGCCGGGCTGACACGAGGCTACTATGGGTTGGAGGTTCAGGCGGATTGCGCGCTGAGCCAGATTCGACCCTCCGCTCCTCCACAATTGTTGATCATCCCTGATGGCCATGAAGCTGTAGCGACGTTACTGGCGGACCCCCGCGTTCACCGCCTGATCGGGCAAACCACGCGCAACGAGGGCAGAATCGCCGTGATGTCGATGGCCGAAGCCGCATTGCAGCGGGCGAGCCTGTTGTCTGGGGCCAACGAATCGTCCTTTCTCCTCCAGGGCCGGATGTCTTTGCAAGATTTTATCTCGAGAATGGTCGCCCTATTGCTGTGATGCTTATTTGTGCCCACTCCTGCGGTGTATAGCCAGCATGTCGCCTAACAGCGCGTAGCCCGTCTCCACGCGGCCGGCGCCGGGACCGACGAGGGTGACGTCGCCCAGGAGGTCGGTGGTGTAGGTGATGGCGTTGGTCGCGCCGCTGACAGAGGCCAGCGGGTGAGCCAGGGGTAGCTGTGTGGGGCGCACGCTGGCGGTGAAACCACCGTCTGTTTTCTCCACCAGACCAATGAGCTTCCAGCGCTTGCCGTCCTGGCGCGCGCTTTCAATGTCGCCAGGTGTGAGGCCCGTAATGCCTTCAGTGTCCACGTCGCTCATCGTCAGCGGCAGGTTCATGAGCAGGTTGGCCAGGATGACGACCTTGCCCGCGGCATCATGCCCTTCCACGTCGCCGGTGGGGTCGGCCTCGGCATAGCCCTTTTCCTGCGCCTGGGCCAGCGCCTCTTCATAACTGGCGCCGCTTTCCATCTGTGTCAGGATGTAGTTGGTGGTGCCGTTCAAAATGCCCTGTACGCGGCGGATGCCCGCGCCGGAGAGCAGCTCTACGCCCAGACGCAAGGAGGGAGTGCCGCTCATGACGGTACCTTCCACGCCAAATTCAACGCCGTTCTCGTCTGCCAACTTCTTCAGCTCCGGGAAGTGCAGAGCGGTGGGACCCTTGTTGGTGGTGACCACATGCCGGCCCTTTTGCAGGGCGTGGCGCACGTGGGTCAGCGCCGGTTCGCCGGTTTCCAGGTCTGTGTAGCTCATCTCGAGAATGATGTCGGCGTTGCTTTCCTCAATGGTGCGCAGGGCGTCCCAATCGCGGTGTGGCGCCTGGACCGCCTGCAGGTTGCCATTCGCTTTAACGGCGTCGAGTAGGGCGCCGGTATCCAGCCCGGCGGGATCGTAGATGCTCCCCTTGAGCAGGTCGCTGACGGCGACGATATGGAAGCTGGCGCCGTGTTGCTGCGCCAGCTCCTCGCCGCGCTCTTGCAAAATCTGCGCCAGCCCCTGGCCGACGTTGCCAAAACCAATCAACGCCAGACGATACTCTTTCATTGTTCAACCTCCAATGTTATTTTCCGGGAGACAGCATTCAGCATGCAAAAAGGCAAAGGCCCACCGGCGAAGAGGCGGTGGGCCTTTTTGCACCCCCCTCGAGGTGCAAGATCCCTTATCATGATGAGGACAGTGTTGTGTGCATGGTGTTGGAGGCGGGATCTTATGCGCAACCAACAGGGCTGAGGAGGCGCTGTTAATTGCTTCACTATACTAAACGGATAGGATACGGAAAAAGTTACTAGTACTTTGGTACTAATTTAACTCATCCAGCTTTATGTGGACACTTTTGGCCTGCAAGTACTCCTCGAGACCGTTGCGTCCCAGCTCGCGACCAATGCCGCTTTGCTTGTAACCGCCGTGCGGCATTTCCACGTGGACCATGCCGTAAACGTTGACCCATACCTTGCCGGCGCGGATGCCGCGCGACATCTGCAGGGCGGTGCTCAGGTTGGAGGTCCAGACCCCGGCCGTGAGGCCGTAAATGGTATCGTTAGCCTTGCGCAGGGCGTCCTGGGCATCGCTGAAGGTCATGACAGCTGTTACGGGGCCGAAGATTTCCTCGCGAGCGATGGTCATCTCTGAATCGACGCCGGTGAAGACGGTGGGCGGCAGGTAGTAGCCGTTGTCGAATGACTGTCCGCTGAGCCGCTCGCCACCAAAGAGTAATTGCGCTCCTTCTTCCTGGCCGCGCTGAATGTATCCCTGCACGCGTTCCAACTGTTCGGCGGAGACCAAGGGGCCCATGGCGACGCCATCCTGCAGCGGATCACCGATTTTCATGCGCGAAGCGTGGTGTTGTAGGCGCTCTACAAATTCATCCTTAATCGATTCGTGCACCAGCAGGCGTGAGCTGGCAGTGCAGATCTGGCCACAGCGATAGAAGACGCCCCAGGCGGACGCTTTGGCTGCGGCGTCGAGATCGGCGTCGGGGAAGACGATGTTGGGAGATTTGCCGCCCAGCTCCAGGTGGACGCGCTTGAGGGTTTCGGCTGCCTTGCGCATGACGATGCGGCCGGTCTGGGTGGAGCCGGTCAGGGAAACCATGTCGATGTCGGGATGAGTGATCAATATATCGCCGATTTCTTCGGGTTCGCCGGTGATGACGTTGAAGACGCCGTCAGGCAACCCTGCTTCGCTGAAAATGCGGCCCAGTTCCAATGTGGTGGCGGGCGTCTTGCTGTCGGGCTTGGCGACGATGGTGCAGCCCGCGGCCAGCGCCGGCGCGATTTTCCACGAGGCCTGATTGATGGGGAAATTCCAGGGCAGAATCTGGCTGACGACGCCGATTGGCTCGCGCAGAACCAGGCCCATGTCGTCGCCAAAGTTAAATACCTCGCCGTGCACGTCGCGGGCCAGGCCGGCGTAGTAGCGGAAGAGGTCGATGGCCCAATCGATCATATATCTGGCCTGACGCAAGGGCGCGCCGCTGGTCAGCGATTCCCACAGCCCCAGCTCGTCGCGCCGCGCTTCCATGATATCGGCCGCCTTACGCAGCACATCGGCACGTTGGGCGGGAAGCATGTGGGGCCAGGGTCCTTCGTCGAATGCCTGGCGCGCGGCCTTGATGGCGCGTTCCACATCCGCTTCGCCAGCGCGTGCCCAGACGCCAATAAGCTCGCCGTCCGCCGGATTATGGCGCTCGATCTTTGCTCCGCTTTCGGCCGGTGTCCACTCACCGCCGATATAAAGCTCTCGTTCTAGGGGTAGGTTGGTGGGTTTGTTCATGGGACCTCC
>CAZRTM010000009.1:14483-38222 GCA_964602995.1 uncultured Ardenticatenaceae bacterium | reverse complement strand
CTCACTGAACACTGACTTACTGAAACTGCCTTCTGTTAACCATCGCTTGACAATCGCTGCATAAGATTGTATACAGTGTATACATTTCAAACAAATCGTTCCGATGCCGGGGGCCGCGGATCGCGTTGTACGATGGAGGAATAGATGGCTGACGCGCAGAGGGGAGCGACGAAATTAGTCGTTGGAGAGTACGTTGTTGAGGTGCGCGCCGCCCCTTTTTCCTGTGCGTTACGGAACCGGGTCGACGAGACAATTGTATGGCAATTGCGCAGGATTTACTACCGGCGTGAAGGTGAAAGCTGGCAGCAGGCCGGCGCGGCGACGGTGGTGGAAGTGGGCGAGGGGTATGCGGTGCATTTTGCCGCGGGCGACGGGGAGCGGCTGACTCTGAGGCTGGATGTGGAGGGGAGCTGGTTGCGCACTGTGCTGACTGCTTCTGACCCCGCGGTAGCGTGGACGGGTGTGGAGCTGTGGGCGGGGCCGGATGAACATTTCCTGGGCTTTGGCGAGCGCTTCGACAGCCTGGACCAACGCGGCAAGGAGGTGGACCTGTGGGTGGTGAACGGCGCGCAGGTGGGACGCACATATAAGCCGGTTCCTTTTTACCAGTCAACGGCGGGTTATGGCCTGCATATTGACACTGATGTACGCTGTGTGGTGCGGCTGGCCACGGCCGACGACCCCCACGCTGTTTCCATTCGCAATGCGGCGTCTGAGCTGCGGCTGACGGTGATTCCCGGAGCGTCGCCACGGGAGATTTTAAGCCAATACACAGAAATTGCAGGGCGTCCCGAGCTGCCGCCAAAGTGGGTGTTTGGCCCCTGGAAATCGCGCGACTGGCAGGCGGAGGATCAATCGACCGTTTATGAAGATGTGGACCGCCAGCGCGAGCTGAAGCTGCCGGCGACGGTTAAGTTGATTGACGCCCTGTGGGAGCCGGAGTCGCATACATTTACCTTTGACCGCGAGAAGTATCCAGATGCTGAAGGCATGATTGAGCATATTCATGCCCAGGGCATGCGGCTGGTGTTGTGGATTTCACCGTGGATGGTAGCCGATGATGACCCCGAAGGGCCGTGGGCATTTTGCGCGGGGCGCGGTTATTTGATTAGGAACGAGCAGGGTGAGCCGTATGTGCACCGGCTGGGCAATAGCCCCACTTTCTTCGGCTCCTGTTTCGATTTTACCAACCCGGAAGCGGTGGCCTGGTGGCAAGAGAACATTCGCCGGCTGGTGGAGATGGGCGTGAGCGGCTTTAAGACCGATTTTGGCGAACAGGTGCCCGAGGACTCTGTTTTCTTTGATGGGCGGCGAGGCAGCGAGGTGCACAACATTTTCCCCCGCCTGTACAACCAGGTGACATATGAGGCAATGCAATCTGTGCGGCCCGGCGTGCTGCTGGCGCGGTCGGCATGGCATGGTTCGCAAGGGCAGTCGGCGATATGGGCCGGGGACCAGACGGCCGATTTTGCTCCCGCCAGCGGCCTGCCCAGCGTGATTATTGCCGGGCAGAGCGCGGGGCTTAGCGGTTTTCCTTACTGGGCCAGCGATGTGGGCGGCTACTTTGGCGTGCCTACGGACGAAGTGTTCATGCGCTGGTCGCAGTTTGGCGCTTTCTCACCCATCATGCAGGTACACGGTGCGGGACCGCGCGAGCCGTGGCTCTTTTCGCAACAGACGCTGGATGTCTACCGCCGCTTTGCGGCGCTGCACACCGACCTTTTCCCCTACATCTATACCTATGCCCAGGAGGCGTCGCGCACGGGATTGCCCATCATGCGCGCGCTGGCGCTGGAGTTTCCCGACGACCCCGGCGTGTGGGGTGACATTGGGGAGCACGAGTACTGTTTCGGTGCGGAGTTGCTGGTAGCGCCGGTCTATTACGGCTTCGACTACTTCCGCATTTCGTATTTGCCGCAGGGCCGCTGGCGCGATTTCTGGAATGGCGACTTGCTGGAAGGCGGGCAGATTGTGCGGCGCCCGTCGCCGGTGGAACAGATTCCGGTCTTCGCCCGCTGTGGCGCGCTGATTCCACGGCTGGACCCCTCGCCACAGACGCTGTTGGAAGCGAGGGATGGGGCTATCGAGCAGGCCGGGGATGACTTGCGGCTGGATATTTACAGCGGCGCGGATGGCGCGTTCACGCTGTATGACGGCACCCGCTTCGTGTGGAATGAAGGCCCGGGGACGGGCGGCCCGGAGACGGGCGGGGGCACACTGACAATGGAAAATTCACCGGTTGTGCGCCAGGTTTCGGTGCGGCTGGTGGGCGACCCTGGTCGCTTGCCGGTACAGGCCAGAGATGGCAGTGGCGACACACTGTCCCTGAGCGTGGGCAGCCTGAATGGGGATGAAGAGTACAGCCGCGTGACGCTGGAGGCCGGTGGGCGCGTAACGCTTACCTGGCAGTAGTGGGGTCAGGAAAGGAGGTGGTTGGTTGGGATAGTGTGCTTTCGTTGCGAAAAGAGATAGAGGTCGCAAAGGTTTGTCCTTATCCAGAATTCGCTGGCATGACAATGTTTTGTGGTTATTTATCCTGTTCGTCCCGTTCTGTGCGTGGCGAGTAAACCTTAAAGGAAGGAGAAAGATGTACGGTAAGAAAAGAGCAACCATTTTAGTGGCGTTGCTGGTCATTCTCTCGCTGGTCTTTGTGGCATGTGGTGGGGGCGAGCAGCCACCGACGGCAGCGCCGACGACGGCGCCACCGGCTGACGATGGCGGTGAGGATACGCCGGCCGAAGTTGAAGAAGAAGAGCCTGCAGCGGAAGAACCTGCCGCTGAGGAACCAGAGGCGGAAGAGCCTGTTGAGGAAGTAACGCTCGAGTTCTGGGTTTACGACGATATTGCCGGTGATGGCGCAGCGATCTACGATGCAGTTGCTGCATTTGAAGAAGAGAACCCGGGTGTGACGGTGGAAGTGGTGCCGGTTCAGTATGGCTCCAGCTCCTACCGCGATCGTTACATCACCGCGGCGCAGGGCAATGCTGGCCCCGACGTTCTGATGTCGGACATCATCTGGAGCCCGGAGTTCGCGGCCATTGGTGCGGCGCTGCCGATTGACGACTTCCTGTCTGAGGGCAAGCTGGATGAATTTTATCCCGGCCCGGTGACGACGCTGCAATACCAGGGCAGCACTTACGGCCTGCCGTTCTACACCAATGCTCTGGCGATGTTCTATAATAAGACCGCGTTCGAAGAGGCCGGTCTGCCAGATCCGGCCGGTGGTTGGACCTGGGACGAGTTTGCTGCTGCTGTGGAAGCGACCACGGACCCTGAGGCTGGCATGTACGGCTTCGGTCTGCTGGGCGGCTGGGGCGGCACCTTCGAGTGGTTCCCCTTCCTGTGGTCCAACGGCAGTGACGTGCTGAACGAAGATTACACTGAGGCGGCCTTCAACGACGAAGCCGGGCTGGAGTCGGTTGAATTCTTCATGGGCATTCTGAACTCCGAGAATACGCCTGAGGCGGCTAAGGCCTGGCAGGGTTGGGATGAGCTTGCTGCTGCATTCAGCAACGAGATTATCGCCATGTATCCCGTCGGCGACTGGGGCTTGCGGGCTGTGGATGGTATGGAGCCGGACTTTGAGTGGGGCGTTGCTCCGCTGCCGGTTGCCGAAGAGCCTGCCAGCGTTGTTGGCGGGGCAAACATCATGATCAATAGCAACACGGACCATCCGGAACAGGCTTATGCCCTGATTGAGCACCTGACCGGCGAGGGCGTCTTTGCCATGATGGATGCTTACAACCGTCTGGCGGCGCGCCGTGGCAACATGGAGGCACAGCAGATCGTGCAGGGCGACCCGCGCATGGAGGTCTTTGTCGAAAGTCTGGAGACCGCCCGCGCCCGCCCACCGATTCCCAACTGGCTGGTAATTGACTGGGACTGCCTGCAGCCCGCATTCCAGAGCATTTTGCTTGAAGGTGCGGATGTAGAGGCGACGATGAATGAGGCCGAAGCCTGCGCCAATGATGCGTTGGCTGAGGGGTAAGTTGGTTTATTGGTTGGCTGGTTGGTTAGTTGGTTTGTAGCTGGCTGACTGGCCTGGAGTGGGTTGTGCCGGGTTGTTGAAGGTTGGCAACCCGGCACAACCCTGGGCGTGGTGGGTGTAGAACGAGTTGGCAACTCGTTTTACAAGGTTGGATAAACGAGTTACCAACTCGTTTTACAGGATAGATAGGAAGCAGCAAGTATGAAAAAGAACTGGATGGGGTACGTACTCATTGCGCCGGCGTTTCTTTTGTTGGGCGCGGTGATTGTGTATCCTGTCGGCCGCGCGCTGTGGATGAGCCTGCACAAAATTGTTCTTACCCGGCCGTTAGCGGGCAATCCGTTCGTGGGGTTTGAGAATTATGTGGACATCGTGCAGGCGCCCTATTTCTGGAACTCGGTGGAGAACACCTTTGTCTGGACGTTCGCTAACCTGGTGGCGCAGCTACTGTTGGGGACAGCCGTGGCCTTGCTGTTGAATCAGGAGTTTCCAATGCGGGCGCTGGTGCGTGGCATTGTGCTCATTCCGTGGATTACGCCGTCTGTGGTGGCGGCGCTGACCTGGCGCTGGATGTATGATGCGGAGTTTGGCATCGTCAACGCCGTCTTGATACGGCTGGGGCTTCTGGAGCGAACGATTGCCTGGCTGGGCAACACCAACACAGCCATGGGGGCGGTGATTGTGGAGAGTATCTGGAAAGGAACGCCGTTTGTCACGGTCATGATTCTGGCAGTGTTGCAGGCGGTGCCGCAGGAGCTTTACGAAGCGGCAAAGGTGGATGGCGCCAATGCGCTGAAGCGGTTCCGGTTCATCACCATTCCCCTGATTCTGCCCACGTTGATTATCGCCGCCACGTTGACTACGGTTTACACCTTCAACAACTTCAACGCCATCTGGTTGATGACAGCCGGTGGTCCCCTGCGGGCCACGGAGACGTTGACTATTCTGGTCTATCGCGAGGCGTTCCAGCAATTTAACCTGGGCACCTCCACCGCCGCGGGCATGATCGTTTTTGCCATTCTATTCGTGTTTGTGGTCATCTTTGGCCGTTACTACATTAAGGCCCAGACGGAGGTGCGCTAGTGGCCGATTACTCTGTTCCCATGCCGGGCGAACGCGCGGCGCCGCAGCGGCCCCGCTTTAATGGGCGTGTGCGACGCAGGCTGCACCTTGCCGTCATTTTCATTCTGGTCATCATCGTTTTCATCATCTTTGCCGGCCCCTTCATCTATATGATCCTGACTTCATTGAAGGGCAGCAGCGAGATGTTCCGGCGGCCGGTGACCCTGTTCCCGAGGGAAGGGTTTGTGTGGCAGACGTATCTAGAGGTCTGGACCGCTGAGAACTTTGCTCTTTACTTCTGGAACAGCGTCAAAGTGGCGCTGATCACCACGGCCATTTCTGTGTCAGTGTCCATTCTCGCCGGGTTAGGCTTTGCCCGTTACGATTTCCCCGGTCGTGACAAGCTGCTGCTGCTGACGCTACTGAGCCAGTTGTTCCCCCTGGTGCTGTTGGTGATGCCCTACTTTGTGGTGTTGCGCACCTTCGGCATTCTGAACACGCACACAGCGCTGATTATCTCCTATACATCATTTGCGCTGCCCTATTCGATCTGGATGTTGACCGGCTATTTCCGTTCCATTCCACAGGAGCTGGAGGAAGCGGCGATGATCGATGGCGCCACGCGCCTGGGCGCTTACCTGCGGGTGACGCTGCCCCTGGCCGCGCCGGGCATTGTGGCTACGGTCATCTATAGCTTCATTCTGGCCTGGAATGAGTTTCTCTTCGCCACCACTTTCATCAGCTCACGCAGCTTGCAGACGTTGCCACAGGGGCTGCACTCGTTTATCGGCCAGTACCAGGTTCAGTGGAATCTGCTGATGGCCGGTTCCGTGCTGACGACCGTGCCGGTGGTGGTGCTCTTCATCTTCTTGCAAAAGTACCTGGTGGCAGGGATCACGGCCGGTGCTGTTAAGAACTAACCTATTGATGCGCCTGGGGCCTGAGCAGGGCCGGGCGCCTAGCGGAGCGACTCGATGAGTCAGACGCCACAAGAAAACTGGATCAAATCATTGCCTCCCTTGCGCGGGCGAACGCGCTCGACGTTGAGTGAGAACGTTTATCAGGCGTTGATGGAAGCGATTTTGCAGGGGCGATTAGGCCCTGGCGAGCACCTGGTGGAGCAGAGCATTGCGGACCAGTTTGGCGTGAGCCGCATGGCGGTGCGAGAGGCGATCCGTAGGCTGGCCCACGACGGGCTGGTGGAAGTGGTGCCCAACCGCGGGACGTTTACGGTGGAGTTTACCAGCCGCGATATTGAAGAGATTTTCGACCTGCGCGCCATTCTGGAAGAAAAGGCGGTGCGCCTGGTGACAGAACGAGGCCGGCGCAGCGACCTGGCGTTGCTGGAAGAAGTGATTGACGAGATGCGCAAGATCGAACAACTGGACGACCGCATAGCGGCGGCGACGGTGGATACCAGATTCCACCAGTTGCTGGTTGACCTTTCGGACCACTCGCGGCTGGCTCGCGTCTGGCGCAGTATGTCGGCGCAGATCACGATGGTTGTCTATAACTCGTCTTCCTATTACCGTGATGTTGGGGACCTGGCGCAACGGCACCAGAGGATTGTGGATGCCATGCGCAATGGGGACCCTGACCTGGCGGCGATGACGATTCTGGACCATATACGGGTGGGGGGGAAGTATTTGCTGGCGGCGATTAAGCAGGACCAGCAGTTGGAAAAGAACTGAACAGAAAAGTCTAGGGAACAAGAATGAAGATTGCTCAAATCCGTTGCACTGTGCTCAAATACCCGCTTAGTGCGCCGTTACATCCCAGTTGGGCGCCGGGGCGGACTTTTGAGTATACGTCGTGCGCGTTACTGGAAATTACGACAGACGAAGGTATTCGTGGTGTGGGAGCACTGCCGGACACGGGGGCCATTGGCCTGCATACGATCCGGGACATGGTTGCGCCTTACATCCTGGGCGCCGATCCTTTTGCCATCGAGCGCATCAGCCCCATTTTGCGCAGCGCGGCGCGTGACGGCTCTTATCCCTGGGCCGTGGAGATGGCACTGTGGGACATCATCGGTCAGGCGGCGGGGCTGCCCGTGTACCGGTTGTGGGGCGGCTACCAGCAAACGTTACCGGCCTACGCCAGCCTGGCGGAAATTGTGCCGCCTGAGGAGCAGATCGAGCGGCTGCACGCCCTGCGCGAGCGCGGCTTCCGCGCCGCCAAGCTGCGCCTGCGCCGGCCGGATATTAAGGAAGACGTGGCTATGGTGCAGGCCGTGCGCGCCGAGTTTGGCGACAGCTTCGACCTGATGGTGGACGCTAACCAGGCGCACGTGATGCCCAGCCCCGGGCCGCACAACTTCTGGAGCTTTGCCGACGCGCTGTATGTGGCGCAGGCCATGGAAGAGCTGAACGTGCTGTGGCTGGAAGAGCCGCTGCCCCGTTATGATTATAAGCAACTGGCGCAGCTCACCGAGCGGGTGAACGTGCCCATTGCGGGGGGCGAGCTGAACAGCGGCTTACACGAGTACCGCGACATCATTGGTATGGATTGCTACGACATCATTCAGGCCGATGCCGCTTTCTCCGAAGGCGTCTTCCAGTTGCGCAAGGTGGCGGCGCTGGCAGAAATCGCCTACAAGCCGTTTATCCCCCACACGTGGTCGAACGGCATTGGCCTGGGCGCGAATTTGCACCTGGCGGCGGCGACGCCCAACTGCCCCTGGTTTGAGTTCCCGGTGGATCCCCCGGCCTGGAGCGACGAGGCGCGGGACTTCATGCTCGTCGAGCCATTCGGCGTGGATGAAAATGGCCAGATTACGGTCAGCGAGGAGCCAGGCTTTGGCTTCCGGCTCGACGCCGAGGCGATTGAGCGTTATGCAGAGGGGACGTGGCAAAGTGAGTAGGCGGCAGGGAATGCAGGCAGAGGCGCTGGATCGAGAAGTGGCGCAGGTTGCCCTGACACCGCCCGTTGAGCGAGTGGCGGCGGCGCGCTCTTTGCGTGACTTTTGTTTGCAACAGGGGTTGGAGTTGGCTTCCATTGGCTCCCACTACCGGGCTATTGCCAGGGGCGAGACGCCAGAGGTGACTGCGCCAGCCATCAATCTGCGTGGACTGACCTATGACCTGGCCCGCGCCGCCTGGCGCGCGGCGTTGAAGCTGGACGCGGCGCCGGTCATCTTCGAGCTGGCGCCCAGCGAGGCGGCGACGGGCGACCAGCCGTTCATGGAGTACGTGGCCGTGGTGCTGGCGGCGGCGGTGCGCGAGGGGTATCGCGGCCCTGTTTTTTTCCAGGGCGATCACCTGCACGTGGAAGATGGAAACCTATCTGATGTACAGGCGTTGTGCCTGGAGGCGCTGCGGGCCGGCATGCGGCAGATTGACATCGACGCCGCAGACGTGGTGCGGGAAGGGGCCGAGGGAGCAGAGCGGCACCGCGCCAATGCCGAGCTGACGGCGGCGATGACGGCTTTTATCAGGCAGCACGAGCCGCAAGGGGCGGACGTCGTGGTGGGCGGCGAGGTGGGCGTTATCGGCGGGCAGAATACGACGCCGGAGGACGTGCAAGCGTTTATGAAAGCGTATCACGAGACGTTGCCCGGCGGCCTGGTGGGCCTGGGCAAGCTCAGCGTGCAGACCGGCACACGGCATGGCGGTGTGGTGCGCGCCGATGGCAGCACGGGCACGATGCCTCTGGACGTGGCGCTGGTGCGTGAGCTGAGCGACATGGTGCGCGAACAGTACGGCTTACCTGGTGTGGTGCAGCATGGCGCTTCGACGCTCTCGCTGGAGCAGTTCAGCCAGCTGCCGCGAGCGGGGGCGATTGAAGTGCACCTGGCGACGGCGATTCAAAACATGGTGTTCGACCATGCGGCGCTGCCGCAGGCGCTGCGCGAGGAGATGATTGACGGTCTGGTTGGCGAAGAAGTGGCCTATGCTGAGAAGGGGGCCGGTGATGAGGGCCCCGATGGGGAGGCTGAGGCACTTTCGCGGGCGCAGCGCTTCTATCACAACCGCTGGCGGGCCTGGGGGCGCTTCAAGCAGGAGCTGTGGACATTGCCGCAAGAGGTGCGCGACGAGATAGCAGGCACGTGCCAGGTGTGGTTTGAGGAGCTGTTCCAGGCGCTGCAGATTGCCGGCCGCGGCGAGGCATTGCGAACGCTTTACGGCCAGACGAAGGAGAGCTGATGGCGCACTCATTCGACATTGTAGGATTGGGTCTGGCAACGGTAGATATTCTGACTGTGGTGCCGCAACTGCCACAACTGGACTCCGTTTTTTCGGCCAGGGAGATTACATTGCAGGGGGGCGGGCCGGCGGCGACGGCGCTGGTGGCAGCGAGCAAGCTGGGAGCCAGCACCAGCTACCTGGGCGTGATTGGCGAAGGGCAGTGGGGCCGCATCACGCGCGATGAGTTTGAGAGCTACGGCGTGGATAGTTCCTATGCCCGTTTTTCAGACGCAGGGGACCAGTCGCTTTCGGTTATTTTGATTGACGAACCGAGCGGGCGGCGCTCCATCATGTGGCGGCGCGGCGGGCTGCCTGATTTGCAGCCGGATGAGGTGCCTGCAGAGCTGATCCGTTCGGCGCGAGCGCTGCACCTGGACGGTGTGTACCCGCACGCAGCGCGGCGTGCAGCGCAGATTGCGCAGGAAGCCGGCGTGGTGGTCTCGTTTGATGGCGGCGCGGGGGAGCTGTGGCCGGACATTGAAGCGATTTTGCCGTTTGTGGACTTGCTGGTCGTGGCCCGCGCTTTTGCCGCGCTCTATACGGGGGAGAACGAGCCGCAGGCGGCAGGCCCGGCGCTGCTCAAGAAGTACCGGCCGCAGCAGGTGGTGATTACCGACGGGGAGAACGGCGCCTGGTACTGGGACGGGGCGCGGGAGTTGTACCAACCCGCTTTCCGCGTGCCGGTGGTGGACACAACCGGCGCGGGAGACACGTTCCACGGCGCCTATCTTTACGCGCACCTGCAGGGTTGGAAGGCCCAGCGTTGCCTGGCCTTTGCCGCGGCGACGGCGGCGATGAAGTGCCGCCACGTAGGTGGTCGCGCGGGCATTCCTGGGCGGGAGGAGGTAGAGTTATACTTGCAGAACTATAAGGAGAATCCCAATGCCACAGAATGAGCGGCATGATGACGAGCGTAAGGGCACGCTTGGATTACTTTCAATTGGCGTGCCGTATTTTGACATTGAAACCGCCACCCGCCACCTGAACGCGACTCGCTCTGTGCTTGAAGCGCACTATGAGCTGGCAGGGCCGCCAGAGGTTGTGACCGATTTGGGGGCGCTGGACGAGGCGATTGAGAAATTGCGCCAGAGCAACATTGACGCGTTGTTGCTGCAGGTGGCCACTTTTCCCGACGGCGAGGCGCCGGCGCGACTGGCGCAGACGCTGCAGGTACCCATTGTGGTGCACTCCCTGCCGGAGCCGGCCCTGGAGCGCGAAGTGTCGCTGAACAGCCTGTGCGGCGCGAACATGATTACGTACACGCTGACGGCGCTGGATGCGCCGCACACCTTTGTGCACGGCGACGTGCAGGATGAGAAGGTGCAGCGCAAATTGCTGGCGCAGGTGAATGGCGCGGTGGCGCTGGCGGCGTTGGCGCGCACGCGCATTGGCCTCATCGGCTACCGCGCGCCGGGCTTTTATCCCTGTGCCTTTGACGAGCTGTTGCTGCGGCGCAGGCTGGGCGTGGCCATTGACCACGTTGGCCTCAACGAGCTGAGCCGCGAGCTGGAGGCCAGAGCGCAGCGGGATGCCCCACGTGATAACTTTCCAATTATCAGCGGCGGTGAATTGGATGCTGACGCCGTGGCGCGTATGGAGCGCTTTTACGGGGCGCTGACCAACGTGGTGCAGGACAGCGGGCACAGCGTGATTGCCATTAAGGATTGGCCTGAATTCTTTGATGCCGAGATCGTGGGCGGTTTCTGGCCGGTGTTGGGTTGGATTCAGGAAGATGGCGTGGTGATGGCTCCCGAGGGGGACGTTAACGGCGCGGTGACGATGGCTTTGCAGAAGCTGCTGACGGGCGCCATTCCCACGCTGGTGGACATCAGCGCCTGGAATGATGAAGAGAACACGCTGACGCTGTGGCATTATGGCGGCGCCGAGAGCCTGGCGCGGGATGCGGACGAAATCCGCTATTGTGAGTACGGGCGCGAGGTGGAGTATACGCTGAAGCCGGGCCAGGCCACGCTGGCGCGTATTGGCCTGTACAAGGGTCAGTTGCGCCTGTTGACCATTGGCGTGGAAATGCTGGACCGGCGCGTGACGTTGCGGCGGGCGGCGGGGCTGGCGCGCCCAGTAAATACGCCGGCCGGCGAGGTGGTGGAGCGCATGTTGGGCGATGGATGGGAACACCATCCGTGCCTGATTTATGGAGATGTGGAAGAGGAACTGGCGGCGGTGGCGCGGCTTGCGGGCCTGCCACACACGGCGCTTTAAGTGAGGTAATTAAGAAGTACGATGACTGTAGAGAGGACATTGAAAGAACTGAGTCGAGAAACCACTGAATTTCTGGGGAATTCCCCGTTTGAGCTGTTGATTGACGGAAAATGGACGCCGGCGCTTGCGGGAGAGACCCTGGCGACGATGAATCCGTCAGAAGGCACTGAGCTGGCGCAACTGGCGCGCGGTGGCGCAGAAGATATCAACCGCGCGGTGGAGGCGGCGCGCAAGGCGCTGGATGGCCCCTGGAGCAGGATGACGCCGGCCGACCGTGAAGCTCTGTTGCGCCGCCTGGGTGACCTGATTTCGGAGTCGGCGCAGCAGCTGGCAGAGTTGGAGTCGTTGGACAACGGCAAGCCACTGTCGCACACGGTGCGCATCGACGCTCCGGCGGCGGCGAAACGGGCCTACTACGCGGCGGGTCTGCCGACCAAGCTGGCCGGTTACACACCGACGCCGTCGATTCCCAACCATTTCGTCTACACGCGGCGCGAACCGGTGGGCGTGGTGGGCATCATTATCCCCTGGAACTACCCCCTGATTCACGCCATGCAAAAGCTGGCCCCGGCCCTGGCCTGCGGCAACACGGTAGTGTTTAAACCGGCCGAGCTGGCCTCACTGGCTATCTTGCGCATTGGCGAGCTGGTGCAGGAGGCCGGTTTTCCGCCCGGTGTGGTCAACATCGTGACCGGCTATGGCAACGAAGCGGGGGCGGCAATGGCTGCCCATCCAGAGATCGACAAGCTGGCCTTCACGGGGTCGGTGGCCACGGGGCAGTCGATTGTGCACGCCTCGGCCGGCAACCTGAAGCGGCTGTCGCTGGAGCTGGGCAACAAGGCAGCGAACATCGTCTTTGCCGACGCTGACCTGGATGAGGCGGTTCCTGGCGCGTTCAAGGCTGCCTTTGGCAACAGCGGGCAGAGCTGTGTGGCGGGCGCCCGCCTCTACGTGCAACGCCCGGTCTATGAGGAGATGGTGCAGCGGTTGCAGAGGCTGGTTGAAGGGGTGCGTGTGGGCCATGCTCTGGGCGAAAGTAGCGACCTGGGGCCGATTGTCAGCGAACCACAGTTGGACAAGATTGTGGATTATATTGAAAGCGGTGTGCAGGAAGGGGCGCAACTGATCTGCGGTGGGCAGCGCCTGCAGGGAAATGGCTATGGTAATGGCTACTACCTGCAACCTGCGCTGTTTACCGGGGCTGATGACCAGATGAAGATCGCCCGCGAAGAGATCTTCGGGCCGGTGCTGCCCATTCTGCCCTTTGACGACGAGGCGGAAGTGATCGCCCGCGCCAACGACACGCCGTTTGGGCTGGCGGCTGGCGTCTGGACGCGAGACGTGGCCCGTGCGCACCGGGTGGCAGCGGCCATTAAGAGCGGGGTGGTGTGGATTAACACCTACGACATGTTTGATTCGGCCGTGCCCTTTGGCGGATATAAGGGTAGTGGCTATGGACGCGACAATGGACAGGAGATGATTGAAGCCCTGACGGAAGTGAAGGCCGTCTGGGTCTCAACGAGAGAATCATGACACCATTTACCTATCATTTACCAACCAAGATTGTGTTTGGACAGGCGGCTCGCGAAGCAGTCGCCGCTGAGCTGGAGGCGTTGGGCGCGAGCCGGGCCTTGCTGGTCAGCGACCCTGGTCTGGTGGAGCTGGGCCTGGTAGGCGAGCTGACGCAGGCGATGGAGAAGGCGGGTATTGCCGTCAGCACCTTTACCGGCGTCAGCAGTAACCCGACGACGGATGAAGTACACATGGGCCTGGCGCTGGCCAAGGACCAGGAAGTGGATGCCGTGGTCGCGCTGGGCGGCGGCAGCCCCATCGACGTGGGCAAGGGCATTGCCATGCTGCTGGCCAACGGCGGGCGCTACGCCGATTACCAGTGGGGCGATGCAAAAATTACGAAGCGCAGCCGGCCGCTGATTGCTGTGCCCACAACGGCAGGCACCGGCAGCGAAGTGAGTAAGGTGGCCGTGGTTGCCGACCCTGAGAATCCGTTCAAGAAAGGCGTGCTCAGCCCGCTGATGTTCCCGCACGTGGCTGTGCTGGACCCTGGGCTGACGCGCGGGCTGCCCTCGCGGCTGACGGCAGCAACGGGCATGGACGCCTTTATCCATGCCCTGGAAGCGTATCTGGGCAAGCGGGCCAATCCACATACGGATGTGCTGGCGCTGGCGGCGCTGGAGACGGCCTGGACCTACCTGCCGCGGGCCACGCAGAACGGCGATGATATGGAAGCGCGGGAGCAGATGATGCTGGCGGCGCTGTGGGCCGGCACGGCGATGGATCATGCCGGCCTGGGGCTGGTGCACGCGCTTTCTGGCCCGGTGACCAGCCACCTGCATTTGCACCACGGCCTGACCAACGGCATTCTGCTGGCGTCGGTGGTGGAGTACAACCTGGAGGTCATCCCTGAGGAGCGGCGACAGGTGTTGAACCGCGTCGTGGGTTTGCCGGCGGAGGCTGATGGCGCGGCGCTGGTTGAGCGGCTGGCGCAGTTCGTGACAGAGTTGGGACTGCCCACACAGTTGAGCCAGGTGGACGTGGCGTTGGACGATGTGGATTGGGAGACGATTGCCGAGGAGACGACGCGTATGGTGCTCATTCAGAACAATCCGCGCCCGGCTGGTGTTGGCGATTGCCGCCAGTTGTTGGAACAGGTGAAGTAGAGCAGAAGTGGACGTGACCGGGGCCTCGCGAGGCCCCGGTCACGCGCGTGCCAGAGAAGAGGGTCATGAACCAGTACAAAACAGTATTCACCAGCGAACGGGGGGAACGCCACCGGCAGACGAGCCTGGACGCCGCGCCCGAGGTGTTGGACGTGACGATGCTTTACAGGCCGGATCGCGAGACGCTGGCGGCCGAGCTGCGCGACGCTGACTATCTGATTTCGGAGCGTGTAGGGACGATTGACAAAGCGCTGCTTGCCGGCGCACCGCAATTGAAGCTGATTCAGCGGCTGGGTTCGATGGCCTATGACATTGATACGCAGGCCGCGAAGGAAGCAGGAGTTGCCGTCTGTACCTGGCCGGACGAGACAGTGATTCGCGTGTCGGAGCATCTGGTGATGCAGATGCTGGCGCTGAGCAAGAAGCTGCGTGAATCGGAACGCATTGCGCTGGAGGCCAGCTCAGAGTGGGGTGAGAGCCGGCGCACAGACGAGGATACGTTTGCCTACAACTGGTCAAAGCGGCGCAATGTGGACGGCCTGTGGCGGAAGACGGTGGGCATCATCGGTTTTGGTGAAATCGGAGCCGAGCTGGCGCGCCGGTTGCAGACGTGGGGCGTGCGATTGCTTTATAACAAGCGCCGCGGCCTGCCGGACGAGGCGGAAGCGGAGCTGAAGCTGACTTATGCCGAGGTGGAGGCGTTGCTGGCCGAAAGCGACTATGTGGTGAATCTGCTGCCCTTCACACCGCAGACGGAGATGTGGCTGGACGGCGAGAAGCTGGCGTTGATGAAGGATGGAGCAAGGCTGGTGAGCTGCGGCAGCGGCAGCGTGATTGACGAGCAGGCGTTGGCGGACGCCATTCGCGCCGGCAAGCTGGGCGGCGCTGCTCTCGATACGTTTGAGTGGGAGCCGCTGCGCCCGCAAAACCCACTGATTGGCCTGGCCAGGGAAGGGTACAACGTGCTGCTGACGCCGCACATCGCCGCCGGGGCTGTGGCCGCGGTGGCCCAGGCGCGGGTGACTGACTACAGCAACATCCTGGCCCACATTGAAGGCCGGCCGTTGCAGTACCAGGTTGTGTAGAGATATTGGACACAGATGAACACGGATGACACAGATTTTTTGTGGTTAGGAGGAATGGTTGTCGGTTTGGAAACAAGACCGATTGAGCTATTGGAGCTCCGCATCAGCAGCAATACATTCACTCAAACCCTGACCTTATCACCGCCAAAAATAAAAAAATCTGTGTCATCTGCGTCAATCTGTGTCCCATTCCAGTGAGGCGACATGACGACGATTTTGATTGAAAACGGCTCTATTGTAACTGTCAACGACCGGCAGGAGGTGTTGAGTCCGGGGTATGTTTTTATTGAAGATGATCTGATTGTGGCCGTGGGGGCGGGGGAGGCGCCTGCCCCTTATCGCAAGGCGGATATAGTGCTGGATGCCTCGCTGATGGCGGTGATGCCGGGCCTGGTCAACGGGCACACACATCTGTTCCAGGCCTTCATTCGCGGGTTGGCCGATGATAAGCCGTTGTTGGATTGGCTGAAGGCGTGTATCTGGCCCGTGGCGCAGACGCTGACGGCGGAAGAGGCGTATGTGGCAGCATTGCTGGGGCTGGTGGAGAACATACGGGGCGGGGCGACGTCGGTAATCGACCACCAATATATTCACACGGAGCTGGCCAACGACGACGGCGTATTGCAGGCAGCAGAAGAGAGTGGCGTGCGCTTCTTGCTGGCGCGTGGCTGGGCCGACCACAATTACCATGAGGCGCTGATGGAGACGCCGGAGCAGATTGTGGCGGAGACGACGCGGCTGCGCAACGAGTGGCAGGGCCGGGGAAACGGCCGTCTGCGCGTGGAGTTTGGGCCGCTGATTCCCTGGGGCTGTACGGACGAGACGATGCAGCACACCTACCAGTTGTCGCAGGAGTGGGGCGCGGGTACGCACATCCATGTGGCTGAGACCAGGGCCGAGGTGGAGATGAACCTGGAAGCCCGCGGCAACCGGCACATAGAGTGGCTGGCGGAAGTGGGCGCATTAGGGCCGGATTTGCAGCTAGTACACAGTGTGTGGCTGGATGACGAGGAGATTGAGTTGATTGCGCAGCATGACGCGGTGGTCATTCACTGCCCGGTGAGCAACATGTACCTGGCCTCGGGCGTGGCGCGCGTGCCGGAGATGCGGGAGCGGGGCATCACGGTGGCGCTGGGCAGCGATGGACCGGGCAGCAACAACAGCCAGAACATGCTGGAGGTGCTGAAGCTGACGGCGCTGCTGCACAAGGTGGATACGCTGGATGCCACGGTGCTGCTGCCAGAAGATGTGCTGTGGATGGCCTGCCGTGGTGGGGCGCGCGCGTTCGGATTGCCGGATGAGATCGGCTCGCTGGAGCCGGGCAAGAAGGCGGACGTGGTTTTGCTGGACCTGGACACACCGCTGGCCATGCCGGTGCACCGCGTGCCGTCGGCCATTGTCTACAACAGCACGCCGCGCGATGTAGACACGGTGATTGTGGACGGCAGGGTGTTGATGCAGGGCAAGGAAATCTGCTTCCTGGATGAGAAGAAGCTGCTGGCGCGGGCGCGGGAGGCGTGCGGCCAACTGTTTGAGCGGGCGGGGGTTGTGGTAGAGTAGGAGAGCTACTGGTTCAGCCAGAAGCGTGAACCTAACTATTATGTAATGGAATGAAGTGGCAGGGAAGCCGGATTATTCCCTGCTGCAACGATAGCATATGATGAACAAATTATTCCTCACCAGCCTCCTGATGATCCTGCTCGGCGCCTGCAACGTCAATGGTAATGAGCAGGACGCAACCCCTCTGGCTTCAGAGTCAACGACAGCGCCAACGTCGCTGGCTGTTTCGTCACCTACTGACATACCTACCTCGACATCTACGGCTGTGCCAACAGTCACGCCGACTGTCACCGCGACGCTGGTTCCTTCCGCAACGCCTGAACCTACAGTGACGCCAACGCCCGAGCCTACGGCGACGCCGTCAACGGTTGTGTTTGCCACGATTGGCGACTTTGGGCAGGCAGGGCCGGGCGCCGAGGCGGTGTCGATGCTTATCGATAGCTGGGAGGTGGACTTCATTATCACACTCGGCGATAACAACTATCCCAATGGGGAAGCAGAGACGATTGACGAGAACATCGGGCAGTATTACAGCGCGTATATCTATCCCTATGTGGGCCAGTACGCGCCGGAATCTACGCCGGAGGTTAACCGTTTTTTCCCCAGCCTGGGTAATCATGATTACTATGGGCCTGACGGCGCGCAACCGTATCTGGATTATTTTGAGCTGCCTGGTAACGAACGTTACTATGATTTCGAGTGGGGACCGTTGCACCTCTTTGCCCTGAATAGCGACTTTAACGAACCGGATGGATTAGGGGCGAATTCCGTGCAGGGGCAGTGGTTGCAGGAGCAACTGGCGGCATCGACGGCGCCGTGGAAGCTGGTATATTTCCACGCTGCACCGTATTCGTCGGGAAATCATGGGTCGAGCCAATGGATGCGCTGGCCGTATCTGACTTGGGGCGCTGATGCCGTGCTGGCGGCGCACGATCATCATTATGAGCGCCTGCTGATTGATGGACTGCCCTATTTCGTCAATGGGCTTGGCGGTGGAGCTATCTATGGTTTTGGCGAAATTGTTCCCGGCAGCGAGGTGCGGTTCACCGGTACTCACGGTGCGATGCGTGTGGAGGCCAGTGCGGAGAGTATTACGTTTGAGTTTGTGACGGCGGATGGGGAGTTGATTGATTCATATACGATGGAGAAATAACTGCCCAAAGCCCTGGGCATAAGGCCCAGGGGTTTAGACTCAGGCCATCGTTGTGGATTGTCAGGCCATAAGCGCGGAACTCTATTGGGGCGTCCCGCCTTGCTTTCTTTTTTGGGCGATCTGCTGCAATTGTCCTGCGTGTACGTCGCTCACCCATTCCCACCCTTCCCTGGCCGATGGGCCAATCCGTGGGTCGCTGACAACCTGATTGTCACGCAGGGCCTGCACGTACGCCCGGTCCTGGTCGATCCGTGCGCGTAGCTGCTCAGCGCCGCCGGCGGACCCGTGGCCCGGGATGAAGGCATCGACATCGCCCGCCACGCCTTCGAGCAGCCGCAGCGCGACGAGGTAGTCCTCAATCGGATCAGCGGCGCTCCAATCGAGTATGGGAATGAAGATGTCAGAAAGCAGGTCGCCGGCGATGAGCACTCTACGTTCTTCGATCAACAGTGCCGCATGGCCCGGGGCGTGAGCCTGATGCTCGATAATCCGAACCTCAGGACCATCCCAGGGAATTTGCGTAGTTTCTGCAGGCAGACCGGTAATGAGGCCGAAGAGGTTCAGCGGTACTTCTTCGGCGATTTCCGGCGGTAACCCCTCGGCGACGCGGGCCTTCCAGTCCGCGTTAGACCGCAGCTCTCGCATCAAAGCGGCACAGCGGGCGGTGCCGTACCGGGGCGCTTCGCCGAGTTCGGCGTGCCAGAGCACGTGATCCCAATCAGGATGGGTCGAGAAGCCTGCCACAACGGGCTGGCCCAACTCGCGCAGGTCGTGCGCAAGGCAGGCCATTTCGGAGCCTGTTATCCCAGGGTCGATGAGCAGTACACCGGTCCGGCCCTGCACGACAATGGCGTTGTTCTGGAGTAACTGGCTCTGGTGAATCAACACACCCTCTGCGACTTGCTTTAGCATGAGGTTCCTCCCACTTGTGGTTGGTAATATATTGTCAGGGGCACACTTTTCAGGACCCGGTTTCAAGAAGCAGGCAAGGAATCTTAGCACAGTTATGGGACAAAATCGAACAAACGTGCTATAATAGAGGAGTGCACAAACGAGCATAACCCAGGGAAAAGTTGCATTCCAACCCGATAATATCCTAAAGTATGGGGCGGCGTTTGTGCCGGTGCGGGTGCTGAGTTTCATATCATCCGTCCAAATGAGAGAAGTTACGCAAGCAGATAAGGACTCTGTTATGGCCAAAAGCAACAACGGGTATACGTCGGACAGCATTAAGAAGCTGCAGGGACTGGAAGCGGTCCGCAAGCTGCCGGGCATGTACATCGGCAACAACAGCAAATATGGTTTGCACCACATCCTTAAGGAGATTTTCTCCAACGCTGCTGATGAGGTGATGAATGATTATGGAAGCTGTATTCGTGTCACGTTGCGCGAGGATGGCTCTGTAGCCGTCTGGGACGACGGGCGCGGTATTCCGGTGGATTGGAAACCGGACATGAAGATGAGCGCCCTGACCCAGGTGCTGACCGAGCTACATGCCGGTGGCAAGTTTGAGGGCGGCAGCGCTTATGCCTCCAGCGGTGGTTTGCACGGTGTGGGCGCCAAGGCCGCAAATGCTATGAGCGCCTGGCTGGTGGCCACGGTGCGGCGTAACGGGCTTATTTTCCGCCAGACATTCCAAAAGGGCGGCCAGGCCAAAACGGGCGTACAGATTATCAACCCTGGCGACGAGAAGGTCGTGGGGGAGATTACGGATAAGACGAAATTCAACTATAAGAAAGATGGCACCATTTCCACGATAAAGGAAGGGCGGCGCACGCTGGATGTGAAGCCAGACCTCTCTATTGGCACGGGCACTGAAATTGCCTTTATGCCGGAGCGCAAGTGGTTCGATGCCGAAAGCATGGAGTGGAACGGCACGCCGCCGTGGGACCTGGACCTGATTTCGCTGCAATACCAACAGTTTGCTTATTTGAACCCCGGCCTCCAGATTGAGCTGGTGGACGAGCGGGGTAAGGAGCCAGTGACCCTGAACTTCCATTCGCAAAATGGGTTGCTGGACTATATTGCGTTCCTGAATGAGGGACTGGAGCCGCTGCATCCTACGCTGCATTTTAAGGGCGCTTCCGAAGAGCACGATGGCATTGTGGTGGAAGTGGCCATGCAGTACACGAAAGATGCTGACACGGCGCAGATTTATTCGTTCGTCAATGGCATTCCCACGCCGCTGGGTGGCACGCACGTCTCTGGCTTCCAGGCGGGGCTGACCAAGGCCATTAATCGCCTGTCAAAGGTGAAGAAGTCAATACGCGGTGAAGATTTGCTGCTGGGGCTGGCGGCGGTGATCAACATTAAGATGAGCAAGACGCCGCAGTTTTCCAGCCAGACCAAGGAGAGCCTGACCACGACCGAAGCACAAGGCGCGGCGATGTCAGTGACCTATAATGAGCTGACGCGCATTCTGGAGCAGAAGCGGTCGGTGGTCAACGCCATTGCCCGTCAGGCCGAAGCAGCAGCCAAGGGGCGTGAGGCGGCGAAGAAAGCACGCCAGCTTGTGATTCGCCGCTCGGTGCTGGATGCGCCGGACGACACGCAGATATTGTCCAAGCTGGCGGACACTGACCCACGCACGCCGGTGGAGCAGCGCATTCTATTCCTGGTGGAGGGTGACAGCGCCGGTGGCTCCTGCAAGATGGCCCGCGACCGACGCTTTCACGCCATTCTGGCCAACCGGGGCAAGATTATCAACTCGGAAAAGACGAGCATCCTGCGCGTGTTGAAGAACCGTGAGATTATGGCTTTTGTGGCCGCGCTGGGCGCTGGTGTAGGGGCTGACTTTAATCTGGACGAGCGGCGCTACGGGCGTGTGGCGCTGCTGACCGACGCCGACGTGGACGGCTTCCACATTCGGGCCTTGTGGTACACCTTCATTTTCCGCCACATGCGCCCGCTGATTGACCAGGGCTACCTCTACATTGCCGAAGCGCCGCTTTACCGCGTTGCGAACGGCAAACGCGAAGTATATGCCTATAGTGAAAAGGAGCGGGAGCAGGCGGTGAAACGGCTGGGTAAAGGGGTCACCATTCAGCGTTATAAGGGTCTGGGTGAGATGAATCCGGAGCAGCTACGCGGAACGACCCTGAATCCGGGGCAGGAGCGGCTGGTGCGCGTGCAAATTGAAGACGTGCACCGCGCGCAGCAGTATCTGAACCTGCTGATGGGTACTAATTCCTCGGCGCGTAAGGAATGGATTATGGATGCGTGGGAGCAAGAGGCTTAAGGCTCAAGCAGGCTTAAGGCTCAAGCAGGCTTAAGGCTCAAGCAGGCTTGAGGCTCAAGCAGGCTTAAGGCTCAAGCAAGCTTGAGCTTAAAGAATAACAAACGGATATGACCGGCGCCGCGAAGGCGCCGGTCAGGCGAGAAGCAGAGACGGAAGCGAGAAAGGATAGAGTATGACAACGCCTACCACTGTTCGAGAGCTGGCATTTTCCAAGGACCTGGAACGCAGTGTCTTGATGTATGCCATGAACACCATTCTGGACCGGGCCTTGCCTGATGTGCGCGACGGCCTGAAGCCGGTGCAGCGGCGTATTATCTATGCTATGGGCCAGGATCTGGGGTTGCGCCACAACCGGCCGCACAAGAAGAGCGCCCGTGTGGTGGGTGAGGTATTGGGTAAATATCACCCACATGGCGATCAGAGCGTGTACGATGCTATGGTGCGTATGGCGCAGGATTTCTCCATGCGCGATCCGCTGGTGGACGGGCAAGGCAACTTCGGCTCGATTGATGGAGATGCGGCGGCCGCTATGCGTTATACCGAGGTGCGGCTGACGGAGCTGGCGGAGCTGGCGCTGCAGGATATCGACAAGGATACGGTGCGCTGGCAGCCTAACTTCGACGATAGCCTGCAGGAGCCGACGGTGCTGCCGTCGGTGGTGCCCAACCTGCTGCTGAATGGTTCTTCCGGCATTGCGGTGGCGATGGCTACCAACGTGCCACCGCATAACCTGGGCGAGCTATGCGAGGCGCTGGTCTACATGGCCGGGCGCTGGAAGGAGCGGGAGTCGATTACGGTAGACGACCTGCTGCAATATGTAAAAGGGCCTGACTTCCCAACGGGTGGTCTGGCATTTCGTTTCCGCGACAACGGTGGCAACTCGCTAGACGACGTTATCCGTGACATGTATGAATCGGGCCAGGGGCGGTTGATTATGCAGGCGCGGGTACATGTGGAGCCGCTGGGGGCGGGCAAGCACAATATTGTAGTCACCGAGCTGCCCTACACGGTGCAGAAGACGACGGTGATGGAGCGCATTGGCACAGAGGTGCGCACCGGGCGCATTGAGGGTGTCTCTGACGTGCGTGACGAGAGCGACCACGAGGGTATGCGGATGGTGGTGGAGACCAGCCGCGGCCACGACCCTAACAAGGTGCTGGAAGCGTTGATGCAATATTCGCAGTTACGCGAGACGTTCGGTGCGCAGATTCTGGCCCTGGTGCCCACGGCAGATGGTATGCGCCCGCAATATTTGAGCCTGCGCGATGCCCTGGCTCACTTCATCAGCCACCGCCTGGTGGTGATTGAGCGGCGCAGCCGGTACGAGCGGGAGAAACGGCAGGCGCGGCTGCACATTGTGGACGGCCTGCTGATTGCGCTGGACGCCATCGACGAGGTGATCGAGACCATTAAGAAGAGCCGCACGCGGGACTCAGCCAGGAATAACCTGCAGCGGCAGTTTAAGCTGTCGGAGATACAGGCAGTGGCAATTGTGGCTATGCCGCTGGGCAACCTGGCCAGTCTGGAAGTCAAAAAGCTGAAGGATGAGCAGAAGGAGCTGAAGGCGCGCATCAAGGAGCTAAACCGGCTGATTAAGAGCGAATCGGCGCGGCTAGAGGTGATGGTGGAGGAGACGAACAAGATTAAGGAACAGTTCGCCACGCCACGCCGCACGCTGATTCTGGACAAAGAAGAGCATGTGGGCGAGATGGTGACGTCCACGGACCTGACTGAGCCGCAGATTGTGACGATATATGACGATGGCGCTGAGCGGCGCGACAGCCCGGGCTATGCCGACCGCGCGATGACGGGGTTGACCAGTCGCCGCACGTCGGTACCGTTGGACCGTTGGTATGCCGAGCCGAATGAGCCGGTGATGATGGTTGCCGCGGATGGTGACGGCTGGCATGCGCCGGTGACGCAGGTGGATGCGGGCGCGGTGCGTGGGAAGAAGCTCGTGGGTGGCGGCGTCCTGCGCGAGAACGTGGAGCACGTGGTGATTGTAACGCGCCAGGGCCAGATCAAACGGGTGAAGCTGGATGATTTGCCGACCTCTGTGGGTAGCTGGTCCAGGGTGATCGGCCTGAAGAAGGGTGACCAGGTGCTGGCAGCGGGTGTGGACAGCGGTGATGAAGGCGAGGTGATGATTTTTACGCGCAAAGGCCAGGCGATCCGCTTCAAGATTGGCGACGTGAACCCGCAACAGTCTTCTTCAGCGCGCGGCGTGGCGGCCATCAGAATCGGTAAGGACGATGAGCTGATTGCGGCGCAGATATTCGATCCAGAGACAGCCGGGCACGTGGTTATCGTCAGCGAGCAGGGCTGGATCAAGCGGGTGCCCATGGATGAGTGGCCGGTACAGGGTCGCGCCGGAAAGGGTGTGCAATCGCTGGCTATCACTAAGGCGACCGGTGAGGTGACGGCGGCGACGGTGACGCGAGCCGATGATAATTATGTGGATATGGTAACCGAGGATGGCCGGCGCGTGCGGCTTAAGTATGAGCTGCTGCCGGAAGCGAACCGCCGCCACCGGGGTGAAGAGCTGCCGGTTGTGCTGAAGGAACACGA
>CAZRTM010000009.1:0-14383 GCA_964602995.1 uncultured Ardenticatenaceae bacterium | reverse complement strand
AAGCGAACCGCCGCCACCGGGGTGAAGAGCTGCCGGTTGTGCTGAAGGAACACGACAAGAAGGACAAGACGACGATGAAGGATGTGGGGCGGATTGTGCGTGCGGTGGCGTTGTCGGCGACGTATTCATCTCGGGCGCGGTAGGGGAGATTGGAGAATTGGAGATTAGAGATTGGAGATTAGTAGAAGCTTAATGGTAAATTAGTGCCGATTGGATACCAGAGGAAAGGGCACTTGCATATTCGGGCGGGGGCGCTATACTCACAATTGCTCCCCGCCCAGAGGTGGTACGGACAACGCCCGTTGAACCGGCCACCTCATTTTTTTGCCCGGATATTTCGCATAGTGAATAACAGAGTAGAGTAATACTCGAGAGGCATAAGGTTACGTTGTGTATATAGATAAGGGCGGTTTAGGTTGTGCTCGTCCAGCTTGCCACCTGTTTGTTTAGCTGGACGAGCACGGTCTGGGGCCCAGGTCTAGGCCTAGGTTTGGGAGCTTAGCGCAGCGGCAGGTTGTCAGGTAACAGGTTATTTCTCTGGAGCGCCGGCGCCTGTAGGGTTGTGGTGGCTGTTACCGGGCCGAAGATATTGTTGTAAGCGCCGCCGCTGACTTCATGAGTTTCAACGACGCCACCGAAGGGGTTGCCGCTGTTGGCCGAATCGACCTGGGCATAGAGCTGTGCCCCGGCGATTGTATCTGAGAAGTTGCTCTCCTCGGCCATGTAGTAGGCGTCGCCGTAGGTTAGTGTGAGCGATTGTCCCGTAGCGAGCGGCAGCGCGCTTTCGGCCACACCCCAGACGAGGCCCTGGTCGCCAACTTTCCACCATACGTCGTTGACACCAACCGGCGGCCGAGTGGGGTTAATGTAGGCATCGACCCAGAAGGCGCTGGTAACAGGTCCCTGGCCCACATTTTGAATGACCACTTGCAGAAGACCTTCAGCGTTGACGCTGATGTCTGTTACGATGAGGTCAGGGAGGCCGACCGGTTCAGGTTCATCGTGCGCGATGAGCGGCAGGTAGAGCCAGCTCGAGCTGTCGAGAATGGTCAGGGTAGCCTGTGATGGATCGCCGAGTACCGCGGCGGTGGGATTGCTCAGCGTGAGCTGTACGGTTTCGGCCGGTTCGACCTGGTCGTCGGCAAGGATGGGTATATCGAACGACGTGCTGACAGAGCCGGCAGGGATGGTAAGTACCCCGTCGACAGGTGTGTAGTCGTCGCCCGGCGTGGCTGTGCCGGGGGCGGTACTGTACGCCACCTGCACCGGGAGATAGGGATTCGGTTTATCGAGTATAACGTCGATGGTGATGGTGCCTTCAGCTTCGAGCACCGTGTAGTTGCTGTTGCCGAAGCTGACACGGGGGAGGACAACCGACACGGGCGCAGCACTGACATTGTCTTTGAAATCCTGCTCTCCGGCCGCCGAGCTGATGGTGGCTGTATTGGTGAATACGGTATCAGCGGACAGTTCTGTGCTGACCACGGCGCTGATCAAGATTTCTCCACCTTCACCCGGTGCAAGGTCTGGCAGTTGCCAGGCGTAGTCAATGCCGGTGATGGGCACGATCGGCAGTGTGGATTGGATACTGACGTCCGACAGCTCAACCGGCACCGGGTCGCTGATGACCACGCCGTGCGCCAGAGCCAGGCCGGAGTTGGAGAAGGTGAGAGTATAGGTGATTGTCTCTCCCGGTAAGGCGGTCGCCGTGGAGACCGATTTGTTCAGCCCCAATTCAGCAGACTGGAGCTCGAAAACGCCCATGTCTACGGCGTCGAAGATGATGCGCGGATTGCCGGCGAGATCTTCGGGAATATCGGCAATGGTCATGGCGCCACTGCCGGGGCCATCGAGATCGGCGTTGTTGTCACCGGCGTTGACGGCGGGGGAGCCTTCCTGCAGGCGCAGATCGCCATAGTCGTTATCGTCAGGGGTGGTCCAGTCACCGTCACCGGGATTGGGCAGGCGTATGAAGAGCGGGTCGGCGTCGATGTTGCCGCCGCCATCCTCACCCAGGGAGCTATCCCAGCCGGCGCCGCTGCCGCCGCTGCCCTGTACGAGGCTATGAGAGAAGTGGAAGGTCCCGCCCACGTTGGTAATAAGGGGGCCGTTTGCGACGTCGTTGGCCCAGAGGATGCTGTTTTGGATCAGCGAGAAGCTATTTGCGGTGGCCATAGCGGCGCCTCGGTCGCTGGCAAAGTTGCCGCTAAAGGTAACGTTGGTGAGGATGGAGGTGCTGTCCGTGATGGCCAGGGCGCCGCCTACCTGGGCATGGTTGCCACTGAATGAGACGTTAGCGAGGGCTGGCGTTGCATTGGCAAAAATGGCCGCGCCTCCCACCGGGCCACTATTGCCGGTGAAGGAGACGTTAAGCAAGTCGAGTGTCGTATCGCCGTTGAATGTACTCTCTTCCGACAGTTCAATCCCCCTGCTGCTGACGTGGAGAAGCGCACCGCCTCCCAGGTCTTCTATGCCCAGGTCGTCTAGTTCGCCATCGTCAAAAGGTAGGTTAGTCGTATTATTGACAAAGGTGACGTTCGTCAGAGAGGTGACGCTGTTGCCATTGGCTTCTGTGACGGAGCTGTCATTGCTTTCATTCTCCATGACAGGTATGTCGGCGTGGATATCAAACATGGCTCCACCCATGAGAGCGAAGTTGTTCTCAAAGTGTGAGTTCGTTATCTGTGGACCGGCAGCTATGTTGGTGAAAGCGCCGCCCAACAAAGCGAAGTTTTGGGTGAAGGTAGCGCGATTAATGCGCATTGAGCTGCTACTCGTCGCTTCAAGCGCCAGATTTTGGAGGAATTCCAGGCTCAGGTCGCTGTTTTCCAGGGCGTCAAGAGATTCTATGGGAGACGAAAGAGGTTGATCGTCACCGAACTCATCGAACCCTTCCCACTCATCCGCTAACTCCTCAGGAAATGTCAGGAGGCCGCCGCCCATGATGAGAGCAAAGTTGGTAGCAAAGGTGACATCATCCAACGCCGGATTCCCACCCACGGTTGCCAACCCACCACCTAGCAGGCCAAGGTTTTGAAGGAAGGAGACGCCTGTCAGCGTGGGGCTGATGTTAACAGTGAACATACCGCCGCCGATTCCTGCTGTATTGCTGTAGAAGGTGGCGTTGGTGAGAGACGGGGCGTGCAAGGCGGATTGAGCTTCTTTAGGTGAAAACTCGCTACTTGATAGTGTTACGTGCTCCATGAAAACCCCGCCTCCGCTGTCGGTGGCACTGTTGTACAGAAAGGTGACGTTGCTGACGACTGGCGTACTCTGCACGCTGTACATGCCCCCGCCCAATTCCATAGCGGTGTTACTAATGAAGGCAACAGCGGTCAGTTGAGGGGCAGTCATTGTGGTGGACGATTCAGCGGTGCTGCTCTGCTCAGCCGACACGGGCCGGCGCCACTGGTTTTCATGGGATTCAGAAAGCGACTGCGAGCTATCACTTGTAATGCATTCTGCTCCATAAATTCCCATACCACCACCATAGGTAGCCTCGTTGTGGAGAAAGGAGACGTACTCTAAGGTCGTACTACTGGAATCATTCTGGAGGCCGCCGCCCTCGCTAAGGGCTTCATTGTGCTCAAATAACACATTTGTCAGGTGTGGGCTACCGAGGCAGGTATAGAGGCCACCGCCCAGGACTGCCCAGTTCGCACGAAAGACCAGATTGGCTAAGGTTGCACTACCGCCATCATCGTACATACCACCACCAACTGCCCGGTGTGGGACTTCACTTCTGGCATTGCCGCCGGTTATGGTGAAGCCGTCCAGAATGGCGCTGTTGTCGACACCGTCGCTGGTCACCACGTGGTAGGCGTTGCTGCCTACGATGCCGCTGGGGTCTTCAAGGAGTCCATCTGGACCGGTGCTATCGTTGTGGTCTATATCGCCGCTGAGTACGGTAACGTTGGTGTCCCACTTGCGGTCGCTGCGCTTAGTTTCACCTCCAGCAAACCCTCCATAGATGGCGACGCCGTTTTGTAGCTGGAAGGTGCTGTCGCGGTCGTCGTCTATTTGCTCCGCTCCTTCATCAGGATAGTAGAAGCCGGCAGCGACCCAGATTTCTGTGCCAGGGGTGGCTGCTGTCAGGGCATCCTGCAGGTTGGGGTAGGCCGTGTCCCAGGAGCCGCCGCATGCACTGACACAGATGGAATCGTCTTTGACATAGATGACGGTGGCCTGGGCGCGCGCAGGGTTAGCTCCCAGGAGGGAAAAGAGAAGAATAACAAGCACAAGGGAACCGCCAAGGGCGGCGAAGAGTGCGAGTGCGCTGTGATGTTTGAGCAGGCTGGGTGGTTGCTTGTGCATGAGCGATGACTCCAATATTTATATTTAATTGTTGTACGGGAGAGCAACACTGACAGAGTGATTGTCTCGCTAACAGTGAACCTCACTATAATATCAAGAAGTCGGCGAGGTCGCTAGCGTTTATTTAGGGCAATAGCCGATTTTCCTACCCGCCTTCCTCTAGCAGTACGTCTCGAATCGTTCTTACAATCGCTGTCACATCTTGCTCGATGGAGACATACAGTGCATCTTCTCCATTGGGCGGCTCCAAGGTCTCGAACTGGCTACGCAGCATCTCGGGCCTCATGAAGTGGTCCCCACGTTCTTGCATGCGCCGCAGAATGGTGTCGTAGGTTCCCTGGAGGTAGACAAATCGCACACGCGAATCGCTGCCACGCAGTTGCTGCCGGTAGATATGCTTGAGGGCTGAACAGGCAATGATGGCCGGCTGATTCTGTGCCAGGCAATCGTCGATGAGCTGCGCCAACTGGTCTAACCAGGGCCTGCGGTCTTCGTCGCTCAGAGGAATGCCGGCGGACATTTTGGCCACGTTTTGTGGGGGGTGGAACTGGTCTCCTTCATAGAAGTGCCACCCTAGCTCACGCGCCAGATGCTGTCCCACGGTCGTCTTACCGCTGCCGGAGACACCCATGAGGATGATGATGGTAGGTAGTGGTTCATGCGAGGTATTCATGCTGGCTCGATTGACGGGGCATGTAATTTGCTCCCACAGGATTCGCGAACGATGAGGCGCGGCCGGTACAACACCTGCTGGACAACTTCGTTCTCATCAGAGTCTTCTTGTTGGGCGTTGGCCCAGTGCAGATTGACGCGCCTGATTAGCAATTCTGTGGCGTGCTTCGCCATCTCGTTAACTGGCTGTGCCACCACTGTCAGGGGGGGATCCATATAGGCTGTCCACGGCATTTCGTCAAAACCAATTAAAGCAACGTCATCGGGCACTCTCAGCCCTAGCTCTCGCGCAGCCTGTAGAACGCCGACGGCTCGTAAGTGGCTGCTTGCAAAGATAGCGTCTGGCCGGTTTTTTTGGCTAAGTAGTTCCATAGCGTCGTGATAGCCTGATTCTTCTGTGTAATCACCTACACGGATCCAATCTGAATTAATGGGGATATTGTGTTGCCTGAGGGTCTCTTTATATCCTTTCAACCGCTCATATCCAGGCCCGACATTTAGCGCAATACTTGTGTAACCAATATTGCGGTAGCCCAGTGAAATAAAATGTTCAATTGCCAGACGCGCTCCTAACTCGTTGTTACAAGCGAGCGAGTCCAGAGGGATGTCAGGTAGGCGACGGTCGAAGAGTACAACTGGGATTTGGGAATTGAGTTCATAAATATACTCTTGATTTTCCGTTCCGGTAGCAGCAAGGATAATGCCTTCCATCTGCTGCCCAACCATAGACTGTAGTTGGGCCAGCTCTTTTTGCGGATCTTCATTGCTGTCAGCCCAAGTTAAGTTAAACCCTTTGTTGTGGACAACCTGCTCTACAGATTTAAGAACACGTGCCCAGAATGGGCTTGAGGCACTTCCTGCAAGCAGCCCGATGCGATAGGTTCTTCGCGCCTTAAGGCTGCGGGCGACAGCGTTCGGTTGATAGTTCAACTTGCGCATCGCGTCTTCAACGCGCTCTCTCAACTCTTTGCTTACAGGGCGCGAATTGTTCAGGACGGCCGAAACCGTCGCGCGAGATACCCCGGCAAATGCTGCTACGTCACTGCTTGTTACACGTTTCTTGATCACCTACTCACGCCCCTATGTTGTTTTTCTGACAATTATACTTGGGTTACACGTGTAACAAATATAACCTGAAAACCCCACTTGAAACAAGGCCATTCTGGCATATTGGCTGCTGGAAGCACCAAAATCTGTAAAAATGAGCGCCAATTCAGGTTGACTCACCGTCGAAACCGGGGTATTATGCCGCTACTGTCGCCGTTACACGTGTAACGAGAACCAGGGCCATTCTGGCTCTAAATCGTTTCTCTCCGTTTTGGGGTAATCAATTTTAAGTGAGAGTGAGAGGCTTCTCCGTGTCGCAACGATTGCTTTCTGTAACTGGCATCTCGAAGAGCTTCCCCGGCGTGCGCGCGCTTGATAATGTGCACTTTGAGCTGCAATCTGGTGAAGTTCACGCCTTGATCGGCGAAAACGGTGCTGGAAAGTCCACTTTGATCAAGATCATTTCCGGCATTCACCAGCCCGATTCAGGCACGCTGAATTTTAGGGGGCAGCAGGTCAACATCACGAACCCGGCTCATGCTCAATCGTTGGGCATCAGCACTGTGCCGCAAGAACCTAATCTTGAGCCTTATCTTTCGGCTGCTGAAAACATCTTCCTCGGTCGCCAGGCCACAAATCGCTTGGGCCTGATTCAGTACGGCAAGATGTATCAGGATGCGAAGAGGTTATTAGACGACCTGGGCATTGACCTGGATCCGCGCGTCACGGTTAACACGCTTACCCTGGCCGAGAAACAAATGGTTTCTATCGCCAGAGCTGTCTCTATCGAGGCGCAGATTCTGATACTTGACGAGCCAACGTCCGCCCTGACGGATCGTGAGACAGAGCTTCTCTTCAAGATCGTGCGCCGCCTTCAGGAACGAGGGCTGGGTATTATCTATATCTCCCACAGGCTGGAGGAGATTTTTGAATTGTGTGATCGCGTCACGGTTTTGCGAGACGGCCAATTTATTGACACGCGCCTGGTTTCTGAAGTTGACCGCAATCAGATCATTAGCATGATGATCGGGCGCGACGTGGGGGACCTATACCGCAAAGATGACGTTACCATCGGAGCGCCGGTGCTTGAAGTGCGCAACTTGACGAAACACGGCATCCTGCGCGATATCTCCTTCACGTTACATCGTGGTGAGATCGTCGGTCTGGCCGGACTTGTCGGCGCCGGGCGCACCGATTTAGCCGCCGCCCTCTTTGGTGAAAAGCCCTTTGATGAAGGTGAGGTACTTCTTGAGGGCACCCCTATCAGACCGAAAAGACCACGAGATGCCATTCGCATGGGGATTGGGTTGGTTCCCGAAGATCGCAAGGAACAGGGCCTTGTGCTTGACTTCTCCGTAACGCGCAATGTTAGCCTGGCACATCTGCCCAACCTGACACGCTTTGATTTGATAGATGGCAAAAAGGAACGGCAGCTGGCCGATGAGTACGTGGAGCGTTTGGCCATCAAGACGCCCTCCATTGGCCAGAAAGTCGCCTATCTGAGCGGCGGCAACCAGCAAAAAGTGGTGATTTCCAAGTGGCTGGCAACCAACCCTAAAGTGTTGATTGTCGACGAACCGACGCGAGGTATCGACGTTGGCGCCAAGGCCAATATCTATGAGCTGTTAAGCGAGTTGGCCCGGCAGGGTATGGCGATCCTGATGATCTCTTCCGATTTGCCGGAGATCCTGGCTATGAGCGACCGTATTTTGGTGATGCGCCAGGGTCGGATTAGTGCGGAAATCGCGGGAGACGAAGCCACCCAAGAAAAGATCATGGAATACGCAGTCGTTTAAGTAACCGTTCACACATAATAATGGCGAATTTCTTATGTCCGCTCGCAAAGTAGATGCCAATGTTACAGCATCCATTCCCATTCCGTTCGCACAGCTAGGAGAGGGACGGTCCGGCAAGATGGTAGGCTTTCTGCGCAACCAGATGCCTTTTATCTTGTTGATCGTGCTCCTGATCGTAGGCTCCTTCCTCTCAGATGTGTTTCTCACCGTCCAGAATTTGCTTAATGTCGCCTGGGCGGTTTCAGTGCTCGGAATTATAGCCCTGGGCCAGGTGTTTCTATTGATAACATGTAACTTCGACATGTCAGTAGCTTACACCGTGGGATTGGCGGGGATTCTGACGGTTGGGGCACAGGTGATGGGCCTTGGCCTGATTCCCTCGATCATGATTGGATTGCTCGGTGGCGTGTTGATCGGCCTGTTCAACGGCTTGCTCGTGGTGAAGACGAAGGCCAATCCATTCTTGATCACACTGGGCTCTGGGTTGCTGGTATTTGCGATATCTCTCACGCTCACCCGTTCGAAGACAATGTATGCCACGATCGATGCCTTCAATGTCATTGGTCGCGGCAAGTTGTTCGGCTTAATTCACTACCCTGTGATCATCTTCCTGGTAATGGCGGTCGTATTGGAGTTTGTTCTGCGCCGCACGACATTTGGCCGTTCTTTATACATTTTGGGGCTAAACGAAGATGCCGGCCGTCTGTCCGGGATATTTACGGATCGGATCAAATTACTGACTTTTGCGTTTTGTGGTTTTATGGCGGCCTGGGCTGGCATCATCATGACGGCGCGCACCAACAGCACGGTTGCTAATGCGGGAGTGGGGATGGATTTCGACTCCATCATCGCAGCGGTGCTTGGAGGGAGCAGTCTGTTCGGCGGGCGCGGCGGCACATTACGAACTGTCGTGGGTGTGTTAGTTCTTGGTGTCATGAATAACCTGCTCATTCTTCTGAATGTGCCCTATGAAGCGCAACAGATCGCTAAAGGAAGCGTTTTCCTGATGGTGGTCTGGGCCGATAGCGTTCTACGAGTCTCCAACTGATGGGGTTCCCGTTATGAAGAAAGTCTCCTTGCAATTGTGGGCCATACTCACTAAACAGAGCATTTTTGCCCTACTTGTTGTTCTGGTGTTGCTCTTTACTGTTACCGCCGATGGCAAATTCTTGACTGCCGGTAATGCGCATAATATTGCGCGCCAGACTTCTTTCTACGCGCTGACCGCTTTTGGCCAGGTTCTGGCATTGATATCAGGTGGAATCGACCTCTCCAATGGCGCTGTGCTGGCGATGGCGGCTGCTCTGGCAATCGGTCTGCAACCTTATGGCGTTGGCGTGGCAGTGGCTGCTGCCCTGGCTTTCGGGCTGCTGGTTGGAACGATCAATGGCTTGCTGGTAACGAAGGGCAAGATTGTGCCTTTTATCGTGACGCTTGGGTCGATGACGCTGGTCAGGGGAATCCTGTTGACTTATACCTCCAGCCAGCCTCTACCAGGTCAGGTGGAGTCATTTACCTTTTGGGGAGGCGGTAGCATCGGGCCTATTCCGGTTCCGTTCCTGATTATGATTGTCGTGGGGCTTCTTCTCCACGTTTTCATGAACTACACGCGCACCGGCCGCAACATTTACGCCGTTGGCGGCAATGCAGAGGCGGCCCTTCTCGCCGGTATCTCTGTGAACTGGCACAAATTCCTTGTTTATCCTCTCAGCAGCTTCTGTGCGGCGCTGGCCGGTGTTCTGTTGGCTTCACGGCTAAATGCTTCTACTGTGCACGTGGGTATGGACACAAATTTATTGTCCATTGCTGCCGTGATTATGGGAGGCGCCAGCCTGCTGGGGGGACGTGGAACGATTTTCGGAGCCTTGCTTGGGGTCTTTGTGCTGGGCACGCTAGATAACGGATTGAACCTGTCGGGTGTTGCAACGTACCATCAGATTGCTATCCGCGCGCTGATTTTAATTGCTGTTGTTGCCGGCGATGCGTTCTACACCAACGTTGTTCGCCAGCGTTCGGCAGCGGTGGCAGCGACAGGCGTTACTGACGGGAGTGCCGTTGATTCCAGTGCAACGAAACCGGTGGCATACGGATAATTTCAGGAGGGTGAAAAGAAGTAGCGATGAATTAATGACAAAGTATAAGGAAGGAGAATGAAGGAATGTATCAAAAATATCGTAGCCAATTGCCTAGGCTCAAAAAGGAGAGAAAGATGTCCTGGATTGTTCGTAAAATGACGCTGCTCTTGGCAGTGATCTCACTACTGTTGTTGGCAGCGTGTAACACGCCTTCTCCAGCCGGTACCAATGCGGATGCTGGTAACGAGGGGGGCAGTGCTTCCACCGGGTCCGGAGGTTCGACTTTTACATTATGTGTTGTGCATAATAATGCCGATCATCCGTCCATTTCAGCCATGGTCGAGGGCTTCGACGACGAAGCAGCGGCCTATGGCAGTGAAATTATCTACTTTGACCCCGCATTTGATCCTCAAAAACAAGCCTCTCAGATTGAAGACTGTATTGCCCAGGAGCCGGACGTAATTTCGGTGAATGCTGTCGATCCGACCGCGGTTGTGGCCAGCCTGGAAAAGGCATATCAAGCCGGCATTCCGGTGATGATGCACAATGCGGGCACAACCGAAGAAGGCCAGGCCTTTACAACGACATTCATTGGCTCCAAGTCCTACGACCAGGGCTATGCGGTTGGACAAATGATGGTTGAGGACCTGGGACCAGAAGCGAATGTTGTTCTCATCACGGGCTTCCCCGGCCAGACAGATGCTGTGAATCGCTCGGCCGGCGCTGCTGATGCCTGGGCAGATGCGGGAGTTAACTATGAAGTCATCGCAGAGCAGACCGGTGAGTGGTCTAAGGATATGGCGTTGAGCGTCATGCAGGATTTGCTCACACGTTTCCCCGAGGGAATCGATGCTGTCTTCGCCCATGACGACCCTATGGCCCTTGGCGCTCTGGAGGCTATTAAGGCTGCTGACCGGCTGGACGAGATCAAGATCTACGGCGTAAACGGCAATAAAGAGGCCTGTGAGTCGGTCAAGAATGGTGAAATGTCAGGGACGGCCCTGCAGTTGAGCTACCTGGTCGGTGTCTATTCTGTTCGCGCTGCATATGACATTACACAAGGACGGTTGGTTGCCGATGAGATTCTAGCACCTACCGCTCCGGTTACTGCAGAAAATATCGATCAGTGGATCGCTCAGTGCTGGTAAATTAGAGGCGTATCTAGGTTGGTGTCAGGGCCGGGGCACACGCTGTCCTGGCCCTGACTTCAGAAGAGCGCTTCTATTTGACAACGAACGCACGAACGACTGTAAAAGCAAGAAGAAGGAACTATTATGTCTCGCCGAATACGTGTTGCAACGACATCCTTTGCTACCCTGGAGGATGTTGCTCCCCCCTTCAATCTGAGGCATCCGGACCCTGCTGCTAACGTAGCACTGGCCGAATCATTACTTGAGACCGCCGGACGACAAGACGTGGACCTGGTTTGTTTACCAGAGACGTTTAAGACCGCCGGACTCCCCTTCGAGACGGCCACATTCGAACAACATGCAGAACCTATTCCGGGCGAGACTTTCAACAGGGTTGCCGATTATGCTCGTCGCTACAACATGTATGTGGCGGCCGGTTTTCCAGTACTGCTTGAAGAGGGTTACTTCAATGTGGCTGCCCTGATCGACCGCAACGGGAACCTGGCAGGACTCTACAAGAAGAAACACCCCACAGAAGGAGAAATTTCCTGTGGCGTCATACCGGGATCTGAAGTGGGTGTCTTTGATACTGATTTCGGCCGGGTAGGATTGGCCATTTGTTTCGACCTGAACTGGGCTCCCTTGTGGTCCGAGATGGCTGAGCGCGATGTGGAGTTGATCTGCTGGCTTTCTGCATATCCAGGGGGCTTGCCGTTACAAGCGTATGCCTGGCAGTATCAGGTGCCGATCATCAGCTCTGTATGGCCTTACAACGCTCGTATTATTGAGCTTACGGGCCGGGAAGTGGCCAGCACATCACGCTGGGGCCGGATAGCTACCTATGAGTTGGATCTGGATAAACGGCTCTTCCATACCGACGGTCAGTCGCAACATATTCAGGAGATACAGACCCGGTATGGCAGGCAAGTTCAGGTTGAAACGTTTACCGACGAGCATATCTTTACACTTTCAAGCACGACCCCCTCGCTCTCCGTTGAGGAAATCATTGCAGAATTTGGACTTGTAGAGTTCAACGACTATCTGCGGCGCTGCACTGGCGTACAGGAGCAGGCGAGGATACGTCAAGAATAAACATGCAATTATCTACATTAATTGATGAGAGGAGTCATTCATGAACTTAGTGACCTTCGGCGCCACTAATGAACAAGTCTCGGAGTTTTGCCTGGGAACAATGATGTTTGGCGAGCGTTGTAACCAGGCAGAGTCAGATCAAATCCTGGGAACGGCGATTGATAATGGGGTTAACTTCATCGATACGGCAGCAATGTACGCCAATAATCATACTGAGGAAATCCTGGGTAAGATTATCAAGGGAAGACGGGACAAGCTGTTCATTGGCACAAAGGTGCACAAAGGCATTGATGGCCAAAGTATCCGCGAAAGTATCGATGAGAGTCTTACCCGCCTGCAAACAGATTATGTAGATCTTTACATGATTCACTGGCCCATCCCGGGTATGGATCCCTACGAGGTTATGGAAGCCTTAAACGACGTCGTACAGCAGGGAAAGGCGCGCTATGTTGGGTGCTGCAATTACCCTGCCTGGCTCTTCGCCCACTCTAACGCTATTGCACAACGGAATGGTTGGGCGCCCCTCGTCTGTAACCAGGTGGCCTATAACTTATTCGAACGGGGTATCGAGGTTGAAATACTTCCTCAGGCGGTTGCCGATAACGTTGCGATAACTGCCTACCGCACGCTGGCTATGGGCTTGCTGGCCGGAAAGTATTCACAGGGACAGGCTTTGCCGATCGATGCTCGAGGAGCGACCGATTCGCGGGTCATTACCTGGCTCACGCAGCATGGCAGAAGCATTGAGTTATTTAAGCAATATGCTGCTGAACTTGGCGTTCATGCGGCGCACCTGGCAATGGCCTGGGTCCGCCACTCCCCGGGTGTTACAGCCCCCATCGTGGGAGTGAGCTCCTTGAGGCAGCTAAAGGCGGCTCTTGAGGGCTTTGACCTTGTGCTGACTGATGAACAACATGCGAAGATCACAGCGATGTTCAACACGGAAGTGACGGAAGAGGGATTGCAGCTATTCCCTGGCATGAACTACAATTTCCCGCGCTTGCGCCGTAACACGAACCTCGTTGCCAGAGGGGAACGCTAAGGGCAACAGAATGAAGGCTCTGGTTCTTGACGATTACAACAAACTAACCTACAGGGATTTCCCCGACCCTGAGTGTGAGGCTGACGAAGTATTAGTTCGTGTCCAGGCCTGTGGCATTTGCGGTAGCGATGTGCATGGCATGGACGGGAGTACCGGACGCCGTATTCCTCCCATCGTCATGGGCCACGAGGCATCTGGGGTCATCGAACGTGTCGGCTCTGAGGTCATTGGTTGGTCCGTTGGCGAACGGGTGACTTTCGATTCGACGATCTACCCGCTTGACGACTGGTTCACACTTAGAGGGAAGTATAATCTGAGTGACCGGCGGCGCGTGTTGGGCGTCTCCTGTGAGGCGTATCGACAGCATGGCGCCTTCGCCGAGTATGTGGCTGTTCCTCAACACATTCTGCATCGCATTCCGGAGCATGTTACATTCGAGCAGGCCGCGTTGGTAGAGCCGGCTGCTGTGGCGGTTCACGCCGTCGAGCTGACGCCGATTTCTCTGGCCGACACTGTAGTGGTCGTTGGCGTTGGGGTGATTGGACTGCTTCTGGTGCAGGTGTTAAAGGCCCGTGGCTGCAGTCAAATCATCGCCGTCGACCGCATTGAAGAGCGCCTGGAAAAGGCATGCCAGTTTGGAGCCGATGTTGGGCTGAATCCGGACAGAACAGATGTTGCTCTGGAGGTCCAGAAGCTGACTGACCAGCGCGGGGCAGACGCAGTTTTCGAAGCGGTAGGCATTTCGCCTACAGTGAACCTGGCAATCAACTGCCTGCGCAAGGGAGGCTCCCTGACGTTGATCGGCAACCTTGCCCCGCAGGTTGAGATTCCCCTGCAGACCATCGTGACACGCGAAATACGGCTGCAGGGCAGTTGTGCCATTGCCGGTGAGTACCCGGCCGTCTTGCGCATGATCGAAAAGGGGCAACTGGATGTGGATGCGATCATTAGTAACATAGCGCCTCTGTCCGAGGGAGCCGATTGGTTCAGGCGCCTGTACGATCAAGAACCAGGGCTGCTCAAGGTCATCTTAAAGCCGTAGTGTTCAGTTAAGTTGGTTTTTGTATTGCTGTTGCTCGGGCCGGTCTCCTATGGCCATATATGGCCCGCCGCACCGGCCCCCGTGCCCGCTGCTCTCATGGAGACAGGTGGCGCGGTCGGGAGACCGGCCACAGCGCAGTCAGATTAAAAAGATATGACGTTAAGAACCGCAAT
>CAZRTM010000008.1:0-58877 GCA_964602995.1 uncultured Ardenticatenaceae bacterium | reverse complement strand
GCCACCTGTCTACATGAGAGCGGCGGGCGCGGTCGGGAGACCGGCCCGAGCAATAGAAATTACCTGGCTGTGGCCGGTCTCCTGACCGTGCCACCTGGCTACATGAGAGCGGCGGGCGCGGTCGGGAGACCGGCCCGAGCAGTATGAAAACGGAGGCCGGCCCGAGCAATATAAAAACCAACTAAACAGAGCAATAGTGCATGGTGGGCAGAACAAACGATGCCGGTAAAATTACATTGAGGATAATTCAATGTTGCATCCCACTGATTTTTTTGATCTGAGCGACCCCTTTGTGGCGGCGCTTTTTGATGATTGTGAGTACGTCTGGCAGGCGATAGAGCGCATCCAGTGGCATGTGGCGCGTCTGACGCGCGAGCGCCAGGAGGTGCGCGGCGAGGTGATGGCGGGAGCGACGATCAGCGACCGCGCTATTTATATCGCCGAGGGCGCGCGCATCGAACCGGGCGCCTATGTGCTGGGGCCGGCCTATATTGGCCCTGGCTGCGTGGTGCGCCACGGCGCCTTCGTGCGCGAAAATGTGATCATGTTCCCGGGCAGCATCCTGGGCCACGCCAGCGAGGCCAAAAACTCCCTCTTCCTACCACGCGCCCACGCGCCGCACTTCAACTACATCGGCGACAGCATTCTGGGGCAGCGGGTCAATCTCGGCGCAGGCACCAAGCTCAGCAATCTGACCATTGTCAGCGAGAAAGACAAGGCCAGCGGCAAACGGCCGACGATCAGATTAACCGTGGATGGACAGGAGTACGACACGGGCCTGGCGAAGCTGGGCGCCATTCTGGGTGATGAAGCGCAGACCGGCTGCAATTCGGTGCTCAATCCCGGCTGCCTGCTGGGGCCGCGTACCCTCGTCTACGCCAATGCCAGCCTGCGCAAGGGATATTATGCGCCGGATACCATTATTAAATTACGACAGGTTATTGAACATAGTCCACGAACGTAGAGTTCAAACAGAAACTGCAAGCATAATGCAAGCATAATTCGCGATTATAAAAGGAGTTATCGTGATGACGACTGTCAGCAACGGCAAAAATGGAGGCTACCAGGAAGGACCCTGGAGCCTGGACGATCTCTATCCCGGTTTCGACACGCCTGAGCTGCAGGCGGGGTTGGAGCAATTGAAGCAGCAGGCAGAGGCGTTTGAAGCGCTGCGCGAGACGCTGTCTCCAGAAATGGACGGCGACGCCTTCTGTGAGATTTTAGAAGCGTATGACGCCCTGGTACGGCAGGCGTCCCGCGTGCAGAGCTTTGCCAGCCTCAGTTTTGCCGCCGATACGCAGGACCAGCAGGCGCAAAGCTTTGTAGCTCGCAGCCAGCAGTTGGTGGCCGAGCTAGACAACCGCACCATGTTCTTCAAGCTGTGGTGGAAACAGCTAGAAGATGAGCCGGCCGCGCGCCTGCTTGAGGAGTCGGGCGCCTACCGTTACTGGCTGGAGACGCTGCGGCTGGAACGCCCGCATACGCTCTCGGAGCCGGAAGAGAAGATTATTAATCTGAAGGACGTCAATGGCGTGCGGGCGCTGAACACCCTGTATGATGCCATCACCAACCGCTATACGTTCTATCTGACCATCGACGGTGAAGAGCGAGAGCTGACCCGCGGCGAGCTGAGTGTCTATTTCCGCCATCCAGACCCCGATCTGCGCGAAGCGACCTACAAGGAGCTGTTCCGCGTCTACGAACAGGATGCTCCTATCCTGGGCCAGATCTATCAGGCCCGCGTGCGTGACTGGCGCAGCGAGCATGTCAATCTGCGCAACTATCCATCGCCTATCGCCGTGCGCAATCTGGCCAATGACATTCCTGATGAGGTGGTGGACACCCTTTTCGACGTCAGCCGCGAGAACCGCACGCTGTTCCACCGCTTCTTCCGCCTCAAGGCGCGCTGGCTGGAAATGGACAAACTGCGCCGTTATGATGTGTACGCGCCGGTGGCCCATACTGAGAAGGAGTACCCTTTTAACGAAGCAGTGGAGCTGGTCCTGGATAGTTTCGGCCAGTTTGATCCCGAAATTGCCGGCATGGCCCGCCGCGTTCTGGATGAGCAGCATCTGGACAGCGAGGTGCGCAAGGGCAAGCGTGGCGGCGCCTTCTGCGCCACGGTCTCGCCGGACCTGACGCCCTGGGTGTTGCAATCGTATCAGCGCCAACCTGACGATGTGGCGACTCTGGCGCATGAGCTGGGCCACGCCGTGCATAGTATGCTGGCCTCGCACCACCCGGCGCTGACCCAACACGCGTCTTTGCCTCTGGCCGAAACTGCCTCCACGTTTGGCGAGATGCTGGTGGTGGATCGGCTCCTGGCTCAGGATAGCGATCCCACCGTCCGCCGCTCGCTTCTGTTCCGGCAGATGGACGATGCTTACGCCACCATCATGCGCCAGATCTACTTCGCGCTGTTTGAGCGAGACGCGCACGAACGAGTCAAGGATGGCGCTTCCGTAGACGAGCTATCTGCTCTCTACCTGGAGAATCTGCAGGAGCAGTTTGGCGATTCGCTGACCATCGGCGACGAATTTCGCCATGAATGGGTGGCCATCCCCCATCTCTACAAATACCCCTTCTATGTCTACGCCTACTCCTTCGGCCAGCTTCTGGTGCTTTCCCTTTACCAGCAATACCGCGAAGAAGGAGACTCTTTCAAACCGCGCTACATCGAGATCCTGTCCGCCGGCGGCTCCCAATCCCCCACCGACATCCTCAACCGCGCCGGCATCAACATCGCCGACCGCAACTTCTGGCAGGGTGGGTATGATGTGCTGAAGGATCTGTTGTCGCAGTTGGAGGAGATTGGAGATTAGAGATTGGAGACTGGAGATTGGAGATTGGAGATTGGAGATTAACGGCGGAACACGGAGTTACATGGAGAGAACGGAGAACCGCGAAGGGGGAGTGGAGATTGGAGAATCTTTGCCGTAGATGGACACAGATAGAATAAACTATTTTTATCTGCGTCTATCTGCGTTCCCCGCGTCGGGGCATCTGCGGCAAAATCCAATCTCCAATCTCCAATCTCCGATCTCCAATCTACCGACTCCCCCTCGCCTCGCTTTCGCGCAGTTCGGTTGACGAAATGTCGAGGCGGAAGTTGGGGAGGGGGTGGAAAAGGGATGCGAAGCCGGGGGGTGGATTTAGAGATGTTGCTTCGTGGAACTGGCCATTGTCGGCGCGGCCGGCGACGAGGAAGGAACAGCCGCGCTCGCGGATTTCTGCCAGCGCTTCTATTATCTGGGCCTCGCTGTCGTTGTAGTAGCGGGGATGGATGATGCGCTCGGCCGTGTCGTAGCCCACGACAAAGGTGACGCCAGGGTAAAGACGGGACTTCTCAACATAGGTGGGGGCGTTGCTGCTGTAAATGGGCCAGCGGCCGGCGAATTGCGCCATGCGCTCCAGAATGACGGTGGCTGGCAGCGGGGGCTTATCCACGTTGTGTGCGGCCAGTTCGAAGGCCAGCGGCGCGCCCATCTTGGCCTCCGCCGCCCGCGCCAGCGCCAGGTGCCCTGCGTGCAGCGGGTTAAAAGCGCCGGAAAGGATTAACAAAGGCTGTCCATTCTCCTCCTGCACGCGGCCGTCGTCGCTGATGTGAAAGTGGGAGATTGCGCCTTCATGCAGGCGTTGTGCCGGGCCTTGGAGATCGAACGCCTCTTGCTGCAAATGGTCGCCGGCCCCCAGCTCTAGCTCCAGTTGTTCGTCCAGCCCATAGCTTTGCGCCAGCAGGTTGAGCATCAGGCGGCTGACCAGCTCTTCTTCACCCTGTCGCTGCCGCGCGCCTTTCTCCAACTGAATGCTGGCAGAGATGATGCGACTGGTCTGCCAGGCGGCGATGTGTGCGCGATGCTCGCCTCGTTTGGGCCGGTCCGTGGCAATGGTCGCCGTGCAGGCCAACCCTGTCACGCTCTCGCCGGTCCGCAGCCAGCGCCCGCGGCTCAGCGCCCGCCCGGCCATCAGGCGCGCCGTCTCTGGCGCCACGTACTGCTGGGGAGAGCGGCCCAGGAAGTCGTCGAACGACGCCTGATCATAGGGAATGAGCGCTTCGAGCAGGGTGCGACTGGCGCCGGCTACACCCAACAACCAGGCCAGCGCCTGTGAGCCTGCGCCGGCGCTGACCAGCACTGTGCGGCCCGGGGCGTCATGTATGCTCTGAATCAGGTGGTGAATGTTTTGTTCCATAAGCAACATTGTAACACCAGTGGGGGCGTGAGCGATGGTGCCCGGCACTTTCTCCCGCTATGTGCCCCCTCTGACCATTTGGCACTTGCTGGACAACGTCACTTCAAGTAATCTGTGTGAGTATGAAAGCCAGAAGGGAAGCGCTGTTGGGCACAGATCCCAACGGGGAGCCGGCCGCAGAGCGTGTCGCAGAAAGAGCGCCAGATCCGCAGTTATTGCGCTGGCCCATTATTACGCTGCTGCTGTCTGGATTGGCTCTCATCACTCTGGGCCAGGCGGTCTATGATAGCACCCGGCCCGATGTGCCCCCACCGGTATACCTCATCTTTGCCCTGGGCCTTAGCGCTTTCCTGTTAGCCGGCCACGGCGCCGTGGAACAGGATGCTCGCTTATGGGACAACCGGCCGCTGCGCGCCGTGGCCTCGTTCCTGAGACTACACCCGGCGCAGCTCTTCTTGCTGCTGGCTGGTCCCCTGCTTGCTTACCTGGCGCGCCAGGCTGCGGGCAATGGATTACAGGCTCTGGCGCCGGTCGCTGCGGGCGCTGGGTGGCTGCTGGCCATTGCCGCTGTGCTGTTGGGGAGCATGAAGTGGGAGTGGAGCGCTTATCCCCGGCCCGGACGGCGCGAGCTGCTGTTGACGCTGGCCTTGTTCCTCGTGGCCTTCCTGCTGCGCGGCCTATTCCTGGATCAGATTCCCACCACCCTTTCTGGCGACGAGGCGTCAGCCGGTCTGGTTGCCGTGCAGTTTCGCAACGGTGAAGCCAACAACGTGCTGGGCCTGGGCTGGTTCTCCTTTCCCGCCTTCTATTTCGCCGTACAGAGCGCGGGGGTCTGGTTATTCGGCCAGACAGCCGCTGCCTTGCGCATCACGTCGGCACTGGCCGGCGCCCTGACTGTCTTCGCACTCTACTGGCTGGGCCGCACGCTCTTTGGCCGCCTGGTAGCCTTGCTGGCAGCGCTCTATTTGATGGCCTCCCACTTCCACATTCACTTCAGCCGCATTGGGCTGCAAAACATCTGGGATGGCCTCTTTCTGACCGTGATCTGGCTCGGTATCTGGCACGGCTGGCAGAGCGGCCGCCGCAACAGTTTTGTGCTGGCAGGGCTTTTCCTGGGCCTCGCCCCTTACTTCTACGTCAGCAGCCGTGTGCTGCCGTTGCTCTTGCTTGTGTGGGCTGGCGTCGCCCTGCTGGCTGACCGCGCTCGCTTCCGCGAACGGTTTCCTGATCTGCTGCTGGCCGCTTTTGTGGCGCTGGTTATCGCTCTGCCCCTGGGCCTGCTCTTCCTGGAACATCCGGCCGAGTTCGGCGCGCCCATGAACCGTGTCAGTATTTTTAACGGTTGGTTGGACCAGGAGGTGATGCGCACTGGCCGCTCGGCCAGCGCCATTATCATCGACCAGATGCGGCTGACGGCGCTGGGCTTCGCGCACGAGCCGCTGCGCCACTGGTACAATCCCGGTGCAGCTCTGTTGCTTCCGGCCGCTGGTGGCCTTTTTGTCGCCGGCATCGTGTGGCTGGGCTATGCCTTCGATCTACGCTCTCTGCTCCTGTTTTTGCCACTGGTGGCTCAGGTGGTGATGGGTGGGCTGAGCCAGGACCCGCCGGCCTCGCAACGCTTCGTTCTGGTGATGCCTGTGGTGGCTCTGATTCTGGCCCTGCCCCTGGCAAAGTTGGTTGAGTGGGTGGAGCCGTACTGGCCGCGACAGCGCCGCTTGCTGGCAGCGTTAGCCCTGCTGCTGATGGGCTTGATCGTCGTTGGCGACCTCAACTACTACTTCCGCGATGTCTACGACCACTATGTGTTGGGCGGCGTGAACACGGAGACGGCGCACGTGCTGGCCCATTATTTGCAGGAGCAGGAAGATCCGTCGCGGGATGTCTACTTCTTTGGCTGGCCGCGCATGGGCTATTACAGCATCTCCACTGTGCCTTACCTGGCGCCGGAGATGGAAGGGCACGATATCAACCAGCCGCTGAACGAGCCGCCGGACTGGAATCTGCCAGGTCCGTCTATCTTCGTTTTCCTACCAGAGCGACAGAACGAGCTACAGTATATTCAGGTGTCATTCCCACAGGGTGAATACCGCGAATTCAGCTCTCCTTCTGATGCCAATGCCCCGCCCCTCTTTTACGTTTATGAAGTAGACGGCCCCTGACCCCCCTACCCTCTACACCTCTTCTTCATGATCACCAAATCCGGCCGGGCGGCGCAGCTCGGTGTTGAACATGTGGCTGGTGCGCACACTCCACTGTTCACCAGCGTTTTCATTATTCAGATGGTCGAAGAACCCTTGCACGCGGCTGTCCAGGAGATCAAGCTGGTGCAACAGAATCGCTTCCAACGTCTTGGGCACCACCGGCGATCCCCATTCGAGCGTTCCGTGGTGCGAGGCGATGAGATGAACCAGGTGACGTAACTGCTCCGCTGACAGACCATCCACGTCGGCAGCGGCGCGTTCCACCATTGTCACGGCGCGTACAATGTGGCCCACCAGCCGCCCATCGTCTGTGAAGTCAAAGCCGCAACCCACATCGTATTCCAACGCCTTGCCCGAGTCATGTAACAGGATGCCCGCCAGCAGCAAATCTTTGTTGACATAAGGATAATGCTCGCTGAGTTGCAGACCCAACGCCGCCATGCTCAGCGTATGTTCTAGCAACCCGCCAATATAGGCGTGGTGCATATGGCGCGCAGCGGGGGCGTCGGCAAAGCGGTGCAGAAAATCGGGCGCCAGCAACACCCTGGAGACCAGCTCCTGCCAGGGAGACGCCAATTGGGCAATACGCTCCTGCAGCTCATCGATCATTTCCTGTCGGGGACGGCTGCTGGAAGGCAAGAACTCGCTCATGTCCGGCTTTTGCCAGCGGTTGAGATCGGTCGTGTTGATCTGGATTGCATTCTTATAATAGGTGACGTGCCCCGTTACCAGGACGGCCGAGCCAGCTCGTACCCAGCTCTCGATATGCTCGGGGACATCCCAGAAGATGCCGCTGGCCTGGCCGGTTTTGTCGCTGTAGGTACAGAGCAAATAGGGGCGACCATCGCGTGTTGTGCGCCTGACCACATCTTGCAACAAGAATGGTTCATTGAGCAGGTCGTCTCTCGTTTCCAGGTCGCTGATGTATTTGCTTTTCACGACGAATCCTTTCTAATTAAGCTGAGTCACTTAGAGTCCATTATAACCAGTTGGTAACTGGCTCAAAGCTGACATAATATTATTCGGATGATTTGACATAAAGTTATAACTTCGTTGCACGGATGCTTCTCGCGAGAAGCAGCGCAACGTGGAAAAGTGTGTGATGAAACGATTGATTGTAGGAATTTCTGGGGCAAGCGGGGTGATTTATGGCATTCGCTTATTAGAGGTGTTACGCGATATTCCTTCTATTGAGACGCATCTGGTCATGAGTACGGCCGCAGCGCAGACGATCGGGCTGGAAACAGATTACACGGCGGCCGAGGTGGAGGCGATGGCCACGGTGGTTTACCGTTTCCGCGACATTGCAGCGGCCATTTCGTCCGGCTCCTTCCGCACGTCAGGTATGATTGTCATCCCCTGCACCATGAAGACGCTGGCGGGAATCGCCCATTCGTACAGTGACAATCTGCTGTTACGAGCCGCGGATGTGGTGCTGAAGGATCGCCGCCCCCTGGTGATTGTTCCACGTGAAACACCATTGCATCTGGGTCACCTGCGTTTGTTGACTCAGGTGACAGAAATGGGCGCGATCATTGCGCCGCCCATGCCCGCCTTCTACCACCGGCCGCAAACCCTCGACGACATCATCAACCAGACGGTGAACCGGGTGCTGGATCTATTCGACATTGAGCTGCCCCAGGACCTCTTCCAGCGCTGGCAGGGAGCAGGAAACAATCGCCATGCGTGATCCCATCGAGCTGGCGCTCGATTATCTGCAAAGCCACCAGGTGATGACGTTGGCTACCAGCGGTCAAGATGGCGTCTGGGCGGCAGCAGTTTTCTATGCCAGCCAACAGTTTGACTGTTACTTCCTTTCCGCAGGCCACACGCGCCACGCCACGCACCTGGCACAGACAGGGCGAGCGGCAGCGACAATACAGGAAGATTATGTGCAATGGCGTGACATCAAAGGTATCCAGATGGAAGGGCCTGTGCAGCAACTGCAGGCAGAAGAGCGTCAGGTTGCTATTGAACTGTATCTGGCAAAATATCCTTATATCAAGGATGAAGCACAGTTGACCGCCGCGCTGCAAAAGGTGAACTGGTATCGCCTGCATCCGGAGCGGCTGTATTTTGTTGATAATAGTGAAGGGTTTGGGCATCGGGATCGGGTTTTGTGAATGGAGATTGGAGATTGGAGATTGGAGATTGGTTTTTGCCGCAGATGCCCTGGTGCGGGGACGCGGATGGACGCGGATGGGTTGGGTAATGTGGACGGTAGGTGGTGCATTGGCTTGACTGTTGGTAGTCGTCATCCTGAGCGGAGTCTGCGGAGCGAAGGATCTCTGGGTACTGACTGGATAGTTCGTTTCGCTTAGCATGATATTTGGCAAGAATCAATACGAATCACATTCAATAAATCCTTATGGCAGAGCGTGATCAGAAACGATGGGATCAGAAATGGGCTGGTGAAGGGGCTGACCGTGAGCCGGCGCGGCTACTTGTTAGCCACCGTGAGCATTTGAGCGGGGGTATTGCCGTGGATCTGGCCTGTGGTTTGGGTCAGAACACGCGTTGGTTGGCGGCAAATGGGTATCGGGCGATTGGTTTTGATATCAGTTTTGTTGCTCTGCAGCGGGCCAATGCGGCGGGGTTGCATGAAGGTTTAGCCCGACACACCCTGTTTGTGCAGTACGATCTGGACCGCTGGAGTGTGCCGCAGCACTCTATTGATCTGATTGCCGTTTTCCGCTTTCTCGACCGCAGATTGTTTCCCCGTATAGAGCGAGCGCTTCGCCCTGGTGGTCTCCTCTTCTATGAGACACGTCACACCGGCGTGCTGATGCGCCAGCCAGATGCCAACCGCAATTATCTGCTTGAGCGCGGCGAATTGCAGCAGCGCTTCAGAGACTGGAACATCCTCCATCACTACGAAGGGCAGCAGAATGCCTCACTCGTAGCCCGCAAGCCACACTAACTGTTTCACGTGAAACACTGGCTATACCTGAAGCCGACAGAATGCGAGCGCTCCAACCCATTCGCGTCCCTGGCCTCGGGGGCGCTAAAGTGCCTACCACAAACCAATCTCCAATCTCTAATCAACCAATCTCCAATCTCTATCCGCGTCCATCCGCGTCCCCGCGCCGGGGCATCTGCGGCAAAAACCCTAAGCAAGGACCAAAGTCGGCTTTGCCCCTTCTGCCAGCCATGCTACTATTATGGGCGTTGCAGTGGTCGCTCCTGCCCGGGTGCAGGGCTGCGGCGCAAAGCTGTGACGAGCATCTCGTGTCTGTAACTGAACAGGAGAGAGGATTGCATGAAAAAGCTGATCTGGCAGGCCAGACCGTGGCAGGCATTTAAGAACTTTGCCATTATTTTCTCATTCATTATGAACTTCGTCCTCCTGTTGGTGCTGTTGCTTGCCGCGCCGCTCCTACTGCCGGGGCTTAACACCATTGCTACCCCGCTGGTCGGCGGCCTGAGCGAGAGCTTCGTGCAGATGAACCAGGCGCGTATTGAGCGCACAATCCAGGTCGATGACCAGATACCGGTCGTATTCACCCTGCCACTCCAACAAGGCACCGATGTCGTGCTCACAGAAGCCGTGCCCCTCAACGTACCTGCGACTTTCAATCTACCAGGAGGCGGCGGCACCATCAACGGCGTTGTCGCCATTCAGCTCCCGGCAGGCCTCTCCTTACCCGTGGAGCTGGATATGCAGGTTCCGGTCAGCACCACCATTCCGGTCAACCTCGACGTTGGTGTTGACATCCCCCTGCAGGAGACAGAATTAGGTACGCCCTTCGCCACCCTGCAAGGCCTCTTTACACCACTAGATGCTTTTCTTAACCAATTGCCCGAGGACAACGACGACCTCATCAACAGGCTCGAACTGCAAGTTCAGCAGAATGGGCCTGATGCGATCCGCCTGGGCAACATTTTTCCATCTTCTGAATGACCACTGACGATTCCCGTCCTATCTGCGACTACGAAGGCTCAGATTACCGCACGCGCTTCTGGCAGGGCACGGGTCGCTCATACGAAGATCAAGTCGAGCGCATTGCCCTGCGCCGCCTCATGCCGCCTACGGGGGACACCCTGATCGACATCGGCGCCGGCTTTGGCCGCCTGGCTACTGAATACGACGGCTACCAGCGCGTTGTGCTGTTTGATTACTCGCGCTCCCTGCTGCGCGAGGCCCAGGAACGGCTGGGCGACGATCCCCGCTTCATCTACGTTGCCGGGAATTGGTACCAGATGCCCTTTGTGCCGGGCCTCTTTGATACCATGGTTCAGGTGCGCACCATTCACCATGCCGCTGACGTGCCTGCCCTCTTCATTCAACTGGCACGCATCGCGCGGCCGGGTGGTCATTATGTGCTGGAATTCGCTAACAAACAGAACCTCAAGGCCATCCTGCGCTATCTACTGCGCCGTCAGGAATGGTCTCCCTTTGAGCGGCAGCCGATCGAATTTGTCCGGCTCAACTTCGACTTCCACCCAGCCTGGATACGCCAACAGCTCAAAGCCGCCGGCTTCCGTCTCCGCCGCACCCTGACTGTCTCCCACTACCGGGTGCCCCTCCTCAAGCGCCTGGTACCCACTTCTATCCTGGTCCAGATGGATAGGTTGGCCCAACTCAGTGGAAAGTGGTGGCAGCTCTCCCCCAGCGTCTTCATGCTCAACCAGCATCCAGAGCATGGCCCCACGGCCGAGCCAGGCCAGTTCTTTGCCTGTCCTACCTGCGGTGCCCTCCTTGCCGCTTTGGACAGCGCTGCAACTGCTACAGCCGTTCTCTCCTGTGCCCAGTGTGGCAACCGCTGGGCTGTGGATGGCGGCATCTACGACTTCAAGGAGCCACTGCCGCCAGAGGAGTAGGGGAGCAACGGTTCTAAGCAACGCTGCTTGTACCCGCCAGAGTGCTATGCTATCATTTTCGCCAGGGCGCGAGCCGTACTGCGCACTCTAACAGTCTGATGGAGCCAACAGTAGTCATTCAATTAAGCAGCGGAATAACTTTATGTCAACTAACAAAAACCTTCGCCGTATAGCCGCCGTGACGGCCGGCGTTGGCGGTGGGATCGCCGCCACCACTTACCTCGTGCGCCACCTGATGCGGCGGCCGTTGCCCGACGAAGAAGAAACCATCACCCTCAGTGGCCTGCGTCACCCGGTCGAAGTTATCCGTGACCAGTGGGGTGTACCGCATATTTACGCCCAGACCAACGAGGATCTCTTCTTCGCCCAGGGTTATGTCCACGCCCAGGACCGGCTGTTCCAGATGGACGTTAACCGCCGCGTTGGTAGCGGACGCCTGAGCGAAATCGTCGGCCCTGCCGCCATCGAAAGCGACCGCTTTGCGCGCACTTTTGCCTGGCCTCGTGCGGCCCAGGCGCAGGTCGATGGCATCATGAAAGATGAGGAGACGCGCACCATCGCCGCTGCCTATGCGGCCGGGGTCAATGCCTACATCGAGCATGGCGAGCTGCCACTAGAGTATATCTTGCTCGCCTGCCGTCCCGAGCCGTGGCGGCCACTCGACAGCGCTTTGTGGGGTACTGTCCTGGCCTGGGGGCTGAGCGTCAACTGGCAGACGGAGCTGTTGCGGGCGCGATTGGTCGAGGAGCTGGGGCCAGAACGAGCGTACGATCTGACCCCTGGCTACAGCGAGGACTATCCCGCTGTTGTTCCCGGCGCAACCGTCGGCACACGCCTGGCGCAGGCTCTTCTTGAGGCCTACCGCCAGGCTATGGATGAGCTGCCGTTAGGTGACATACCCTCAGGAAACGGTGTTGGCAGCAACAACTGGGTCGTCAACGGCCAGTGGACTGAGAGTGGGCGGCCGATTCTGGCTAACGACCCACACCTGCCGCCGATCTTTCCTACCCTCTGGTATGAGAACCATCTGGTAGGCGGCGACTATAATGTGACCGGCTTCACGATGGTCGGCGTGCCCGGCGTCATCATCGGGCACAACGAGCACATCGCCTGGGGCATCACCAACTCCTTCGCCGACCTGCAGGACATTTACGTCGAGCGCTTCCACCCTCAGAATCCACTCCTCTACGAAGTCAACGGCGAGTGGCGCGAGGCGGAAGAGGAAACGACCACCATCCATGTGCGCGGGCGCCGTAAGCCCCTGGTGGAGAAGATACGTTTCACAAGGCATGGCCCTGTCATCTCCGGCCTCATTCCCGGCGAGCACCGCGCCCTTTCTCTGCGCTGGAGCTGCTATGAAGAGAACAACCACCTGCGCTCCCTGCTGCAGATCTGCCGCGCCACTGACTGGCAAAGCTTCCACTCGGCGCTCGACGACTGGGCCTTTCCGCCGCAGAATCTGGTCTATGCCGACGTGCAGGGCAACATCGGCTATGCTATGCCCGGCCGTGTGCCGCAACGGGCTGCTGGCTCCGGTATGCTGCCCGTTCCCGGCTGGACCGACCAGTATGAGTGGCAGGGTTGGATCCCGGCCGACGAGCTGCCCGTTTCCTTCAATCCGCAACAGGGCTACATCGTTACTGCCAACAACCGCGTTGAAGGGGATGGCTACCCCCAGTTGCTGACCGGCGAATGGCAGCCGCCTTATCGCGCCCGGCGCATTGCGGACCTCCTTGGGGAGCTGGCGCCGCTGGATGTTGCCAGCAACGGGCGCATTCAAAACGATACCGTTTCGCTGCTCCTCCTGCGCTTTGTGCGCGCCACCCTGGAGGGCGTTGAGCGCAGCCAGATAACAGCCGAAGCGCAGTCGCTGCTACAGCGGCTGGCGTCATGGGGTGGGGAGATGAGCGTTACCTCTACTGAGGCCACGGTGGCGCACGGTTGGATGGTCAATTTACTGCACGACGTGCTTAATTTAACTATAGGAGCGGAATTGGCCGGTGAGTTGCTCGGCTCCAGTAGCATCGAAGGGTTCCCCTCTAACCCGTTCCACGAAATAGGGTATGAGCTGATCATCCGCTGGCTGGAATCTGGCCCGCCCGGCTGGGTTGGAGAGATTAGCCACTTATTAGCGCCCGCCTTGCAAAAGACGCTGGACACGCTCCACGACTTGCTCGGTCCTGAGCCTGAGCAGTGGCAATGGGGACAGTTACATTATGTAGAGTTAAACAATCACCTCGCCCGTATCCCGGGCGTCGGCCGCTTATGGCGCCCGGTGTCCTTCCCCCTGGCCGGAGATGGATATACGGTGAGTCAGGCCGAAACCGCGCCCGTATTCCCGCCAGACCCTGTCCATATTATTGCCAGTTGCCGCATGGTGTTGGACGTTGGCGATTGGGACAACAGCATCAGCACTCTGCCAGGAGGCCAGTCGGGGCATCCCGCCAGCCATCATTACCAGGACAGTGTTGAAGATTGGCTGCAAGGTAGGTATCATCCCATGATATATAGCAGAGAGAAAGTCGAGGCAACGGTAGAGTGCCGACTTACATTGGAGCCGGCGGTGGTAGATGTTGATACTGACTCATTTTAGGGGCGCGGCCATAACAACAGGCAAAGCAGCACAGTACGCTCCTATTATTATCCGTTCTATGCCTCATTGAGGAGACAACGATAAAATCTAACATGAACCTAAATAGGAGTTCAGTCCTGGCGGTTATCCCCGCGTATCAGGAAGCCCAACAGGTGGGCAAAGTCGTTGCGGCAGTGGTAGAACAGGGGATTCCGGTTCTGGTCATTGATGACGGCTCCACCGATGCCACGGCAGCTAATGCCGAAATGGCGGGGGCGACCGTTTTAAAACAGAAATGTAATATGGGGAAGGGGATCTCGCTGAGGAGCGGCTTCACCTGGGGATTGAAGCGCGACTACCAGGCATTTCTGACGATGGATGCCGATGGGCAGCACGATCCGGCCGAAATCCCCCATTTCTTGCAATGTTTTGACGAAAAACAGAGCGACCTGCTGATCGGCGCGCGCAACTTCGACGAAATGCCCTGGACGCGCTATACCACCAACACTATCGGCCGCTGGACGTTGACCTGGCTGCTTGGCGAAGAGATGCACGATAATCAGTCCGGTTACCGTATGCTCAGCCGTCGCATGGCTGAGGCGTCGTTCGCCAGTGACGAAAGCGGTTATGAATTCGAAGTGGACATGATTGTGATCTGCAAACAGTTGGGCTATCACCTGAACTGGATCCCGATCCGCACCATTTACAACGGAGAACGCAGCCATATCAACCATGTCCAACACGTCTACAACTACGCTCGCCTCTTATGGCGCGTGCGGCAACAGATGCAGGCAATCGAAAAATAGTGTCCGACGGTGGCGGCGAGCAGGTCCCATTTATCGCTTTTTATGTAAAGCGATTTGCCAAATCGCTCTACAGGGAGCCGCTTGAAAGCAGCCGTTAAAACAGGCATCTGCTAAAACAGGCATCTGTTAAAACAGGCATTGGCTTCATTGACCCTGCCATCGCTATAATGGACGCTATGTCACGTTCTACTCGCCAGCCTGTTCCCGACGCTGCCCCATTCCTCAAATGGGCCGGCGGTAAAAGCCGTTTGCTCAGCCAGTACGAGCCACACCTGCCCCCTCCCGAGAGTATCCGCCGCTATTATGAGCCGTTCATCGGAAGCGCCGCGCTGTTCTTCCACATGCAACCGTGCCAGGCGCAGCTCTCCGATTGCAACCACAAGCTGATCGAGACCTACGAAGTGGTGCGCGACGAGGTGGAAGCGCTCATCGAAGCGTTGCAGGTCCATAAGAACGAGAAAAGGTATTACTACCGCATCCGCGCCCAGGATCCCGACGAACTGGACAAAGTCGAACGGGCCGCCCGCCTCATCTACATGAACAAGACCTGCTATAACGGCCTGTACCGGGAAAATCAGAAGGGAGAGTTCAACGTCCCTTTTGGCCGTTATAAGCGCCCGCGTATCTGCGACGAGCCACGGCTGCGTGCAGCATCCCAGGCGCTGCAAGGGGTCGAACTGTGTAGCGGTGATTTCGAAGAAGCGGTGGCTGCGGCTGGGGAAGGGGACTTCGTCTACTTCGACCCTCCCTACGTGCCGCTCAACGCCACCAGCAGCTTCACCAGCTACAGCCGCTTTGGTTTTGACGACGAAGACCACCGCCGCCTGGCCCAGACCTTTCACCGCCTGACCGAGCGCGGCTGTCGTGTGATGCTTAGCAACTCCGACGCGCCCCTCGTTCACGAGTTATATGGTGGGCACGGTTATCACTTCCGGGAAGTGCAGGCGCGCCGCAACATCAACAGCAAAGCGCACAAGCGCGGGCCGGTTACCGAGTTGTTGATCTACAATTATGATGTTGAGTGAAGAAGCGGATGTGGAACGACACCAGCATGATGCCCAGCCACAGACACAGAGCGGGAAGCGTCTCCGCTGTGAGCATCCCCCTGTTCTTATTTTCGCTGATTTTTATCCTTCTCCTGCCATCCTCTGCCACGGCACAGGAGCCGCCCTATCCTGACTGGCGCTTTGGCGTGGTCGAGGCTTACGAAGCGCCCAACGAGGCGCAGGCTTTGGGCGCAGCCTGGACGCGCGTCACCTTCAACTGGTCCAACGTGCAGGCCGGCGGGCCGCAGGAATGGTCCCCACCGCTCAGCGACGAGCAGTTGGCCCGCGAGCTGGCAGATGGGCGGCTGGTTGTGGGGCTGCTCATCGGCATTCCGCAATGGGCGCGTGATGGCGACGGCCTTCCCGCCGGGTTGTGGCTTGAGGATGACGACGCGCAAAATCTGTGGGCCGGCTATGTGCAGCGCGCCGTCGAACAGTACCAGGATCGCATCGACCACTGGATCATCTGGAACGAACCGGATATCTGGGATGCCAGCGCGCCCGGCCACACCTGGGATGGCGACGTCGGAGATTTCGCCCAGTTGCAGAAAGTTGCCTATCGTGTGGCGAAAGCGAGCAACCCCGCCGTTGTCATTCACCTGCCGGCCCTCACCTACTACTGGGATGCCAACTACGGCCGCGAGCAATATATGGACCTTCTGCTGGCCGAACTGGCTGCCGATCCCCAGGCCGAGGCCTATAACCACTTTTTCGACGTAGCCACCGCACACCTCTACTTCCAACCGGCCATCATCTATGATCTGCTACAACAGTTTCAGGAGATAATGGCCGGGCACAATTTGCACAAACCGTTCTGGCTGGTGGAAACCAATGCGCCGCCCAGTAACGACTCTACCTGGCCCGTCTCTGACGTTACGCTCAGCGTTCTTCTCGACGAACAGGCAGCCTACATGCCCCAGGCGCTGGCCTCGGCCCTGGCAGGCGGGGCGCAGCGCATCGCCATCTACAAATTGAAAGATATCGAAAGTGACGCGCTGGCCAATCCTGAACCGTTTGGGCTGGTGCGCATGAGCGGCTCCCGCCGCCCGGGTTTCACCACCTACCAGGTAGCAGTCCGCTACCTGGCCGGAACGCACAGCGCCGAGCGCCAGCGCTGGGATGGAGTGGGGCAGTTCCTGCTGGACCAGGGCGACTTTACGACCACTGTTCTCTTCGCCCGCCTGCCCCAGAGCCAGCAGGCGCAGGTGACGGCGACATCTGAGCAGGCTGTGCTTGCGGATATGTGGGGCAACCGGCAAACAGTGACCGCTGCTGATGGCGTCTACCAGCTTGATTTGCCGCCGGCCCTTTGCTCCCAGTCCATCGGCGACTACTGCATGATTGGCGGCACCGTCTACTATCTGGTGCAGGCCAAAGAGGGCCGCTCCCTGCCTGCCGACCTGCCCGCCCCGGCGCAATCGCCCACTGAAACACCGCCGCCAACGGCTATGCCCACGGCTACTCCTTCGCCCACGCCGTCGCCTTCCCCCACCGCGATGCCAACAGAGACGCCGGCCGCAGCTTCCGCCACAGCGGAGCCGGCCGCAACGCTCTTGCCGGCCGCTGCCATCCGCTCCAACGAAGCCGCCGTTTCCTACCCCCACACGGTCACCTTCCGCCTGGAGCTGGCGCCGGGGCAATCTATCTCCTCGGCCGTTCTGCACTATGACGTGGCGCAGCGTAGTTGCGTGGAAGTCGGCAGCGAAGTGCCGGTGACGCCGGATGGCAACACGCTGGAGTGGACCTGGGTGATGAGCCGTTCTGGCAACCCGCCGCCCGGCAGCGAGCTTTGGTGGCAATGGGAGCTGCGTGACGAAGTGGGCAACACCGTTTACACGCCGCAACAGAGCCAACCGCTGGAGGATGACCGCTTCCAATGGCGCACCGTGAGCAACGATGGCATCCATCTGCACTGGTATGAGGGGGATAGCGTGGGGCCGGCGCTGCTTGAGGCCGCTGTTGCCGGGCTTGAACAGTTGGAAGAAGAGATGGGAATTGAGCTGCAAGAGGAAGTTGATATCTACATCTATGCCAACGCGGCTGCGATGCGTCAGGCCATTCTTTACGTGCAGGATTGGGCCGGCGGCGTGGCCTTTAGCTCCTACAACACCATCCTCATCGGCGTAGCTCCGAGCGATGTTGAAGGGTGGGGCAGCGACACCGTGCGTCATGAGCTGGCCCACCTGGTGCTGGGCCAGTTTGGCTGGAGCTGTCTCGGCGGCAGACGACCCACCTGGTTGGAAGAGGGCCTGGCCACCTATGCCGAAGGCCCGGCCAGTGATAGCACGCTGGCCGATATTAATTGGGCCATTGAGCAGGACGCCTTCTTTCCGCTGCGCACCCTCGGCGGCTCTTTCCCGGCCCACGGCGGCGACGCCGGGCTGGCCTATAGCCAGAGCTACAGTGTGGTCGCTTTCTTGCTCGACGACTATGGCGCGCAGCGCTTGCAGGAGCTGATTTTGTTGCTGGCCCAGGGCTTTGATGACGACGAGGCGCTGCAGCAGGTCTACGGCTTCAATGTAGATGGGCTGGAAGTGGCCTGGCGACAGGCCATTGGCGCAGCGCCGCGCTCGATTCCGGCAACGGCGACTCCCGTTTCCGCAGCCGGCGTGCCCACGGTCCTGCCCCTCTCCGCCCCCGGCAATGTACCCACACCGGCCAGCGCCGCTGCCGCGCCCATTGTCTCAGAGCCAGGCGCTGGCATCTGTAGCCCTGCCTTCGCGCCCCTGCTCTTGCTCGGCCTGTTCGGCGGCGTGGTTCAGCGGCGCAGGAGGAAGCGCCAATGAGCATGAGCCTGCAACCACAGCGACGTGCTTTCCTGGGGATCATCCTGCTCCTCTCCTTCTTCCTGCTCAATTGCAACACCGTCACCGGCCTGTTCAGCAACGACCCGGCCGCCTCTTACGGCGTGGTGCGCGAAGAGGCGATCTATCTGGCCAGCGGCCAGCCACAGACATTGGACCCGGCTCTGACTCATGGCGGCCCGGCGGAAGCCATTGGCCACATCTTCAGCGGCCTGGTGCAGTTGAACAGGGAGCTGCAGGTGGAACCGGATCTGGCGGCCGGCTGGCAGGTATCTGAAGATGGTACCCTTTACACATTCTACCTGCACCGCAACGCCGTCTTCCACGACGGTCGCCCCGTCACCGCCCACGACGTTCTCTTCTCCTGGGAGCGCGCTGCCCACCCCGATACCGGTTCAGGCACGGCGCGCACCTATCTGGGCGACATCGTCGGCGTGCAGGAAATGCTGGCAGGAGAAGCGGAGCAGATCAGCGGCGTCACCGTCGTCGATGACCATACGCTCCAGGTGCAAATCGACGCGCCCAAACTCTATTTTCTGGCCAAGCTGGCCTATCCCGTGGCCTTTGTCGTGGATCGCAACAATGTGGACGAGCCTGATTGGGAGCATCACGCCAATGGCAGCGGCCCGTTCCGCCTGCGCGTGTGGGAGGATGATCGCATCATGATCCTGGAGCGCCACGAAGCGTACTACCAGGAGCCAGCACACGTAGCCCACGTGGTCTATCTGATGGACGCCGGGCTACCCCTTTCCCGCTATGAAACGGGACAGATTGATCTGGTGGGGGTGGGCGGCGCCAACCTGGAGCGCGTGCAAGATCCTAACAACCCGCTGTCGGCCGAACTGCGCAGCGGGGTCAGCATGTGCACCACCTACGTGGGGTTTAACGCCCAGGAACCGCCGTTTGATGATGCCCGCGTGCGGCGCGCCTTCAGCCAGGCGCTGGATCGCCAGCGCCTGATCAGCGGCCTCTATGGCGGTAATGCGATCCCTGCCACCGGCCCGCTGCCCCCCGGTATGCCGGGTTACACGGCGCGCGAACCGGTATATCCTTATGACCCGCAACAGGCTCGCACCCTCTTGCAGGAAGCCGGGTATGATCCCCGAACGCTCGTCCTGACCTACACCACCGCCGGTTACGGTGATGTCGGGTCGCTGGACACGGCCGTCATTTCCATGTGGCAGGAGGCGTTGGGCGTAACCATCAAGCCCCAGCTACTCGATCCCTTCATCTACAGCGACGAACTTCATGCCGGCAAGGTAGGCCACTTCTACAACTATGGCTGGTGCGCCGACTACCCTGATCCGCAAAATTTCCTGGATATCCTCTTCCATAGCCAGTCGGCGCAGAACCTGGGTAACTTTAGCAATGACGCCATTGACACCATGTTGCAGGAAGCGCGTGTGGAAGCGGATGTTAACGCGCGGCTGGCGCTCTATGGTGACATTGAGACGCGCCTAATTGAGGAAGCCCCTGCTGTCTTTATCAGCCACGGGATTTCCTCGGTTCTGGTTAAGCCTTATCTGGAAGGGTATGAATTGACGGCGATCGGCGTCCCCCAGTGGCGCCACGTGCGTGTCAATCGCTAAGGCGCCTCCCGTCAGGCAGCGTCAGGCGTTGCCACCCCTGTGCGGCTATGACTCGTCGCGATTGCGTCGCCGTTCAATCTGCGGCACAAACAGCGCCGCCAATAAGAGAAGGAAGAAAATAATAGTAACGATCCATTTCAGTTCTTCCATAGATATCACCTCTGTTTGAGAATTATTTCACGTTAGCCCCTATAGATATTACCCACTCCTTCTGTGGCGGCAAATGAAAAACCCTGGCAGGCGCCAGGGCTTAAGAACAAAAACCCCAACCGGACCCTTTCAAGCCTGAACCGGTTGGGGTTATCCTGTACTTATGCAATTGGGTTACTTGCTAAATTGGAATGCTTAACCAGATTTTTTCAGCACTGGGAGACCATTACGGCTCTCCGATACCTCATACCCAGCAGGTACCGCGTCCAGAGAACCGTCCTTCACCTCGCGAGCGAAGAAGTAGATCGTCTGTTGGCGGCCATTTTTCAACGTTGTGTCTTTCTTATGCAGATAATACGTATTTCCCTTCGAGTTTGTAAAAGCGTAAGCCATAGTTTTCCCTTCCTTCAATAAGAAAATTCCAGATTTACTCTGGTAGCTTTGTCCAAAGGTGGCATGATAGTAGCAAAGTTGAACAAATTGGCAAGATTTTTCTCTCGAGGAGGGCAATTTGCCTATTCGGACTCATATTCACCTTAGAGAGGAGCATTAACCGCTAATTGCTATTGACAGAGCAAAAAATGATTGTTAACAATACGTAAGATCGTCTCCAGTACCCAGGCGCATTTGCGGGGCACTCTCATTCAAGGGGAGATCATGTTGGAGCTTAGTGAATGAGATCATGAGTCTGACCGGGATAACACCGCTGCTCGTTTCAGAAAGCGATGCACTCGAAACGTGGCTCAAGGCATGTATTCATGAAGTAAAAAGATACCGCTTCGCGCCCCTTCGCCTTATTTCTACCATCGGCGAAGTGGGCGAGCCAAACCAGGTGCAACCAGCGCTGGTTTTTGTTGATTTGTTGGGCAGTGGCGGTGAGGGACAATTGGGCGAGCGCCTGTCACAAATGCGCGCTCTGCTGGCCCCTCTGCCGCTGATTGCGCTTGTGGACACACCGGAGCAGGGAGCTGAAGCGCTCTCCTCCGGCGCCCACGATTACCTCATCCCTGCTGAAACAGATGGCGCCTTGCTCGCTCGCGTCGTTCGCTATCTCTTCGATTCGCATCCCACCGCGGCAGACGTTGAAAGCCCCAATGGTGGGCGTTTCCAGACCTACCTCGAGAATGCGCCAGATATCATCTACATCTTCGATCTGACTGTTAACCGTATCAGCTATGCCAACCGCGATCATCTTTTCGGCTACAGCGCCGACGAGCTGCGCCAGCCCGGCTTCTTACAAAGCCTGATCTATGAAGAGGACAGAGCAGCAGCCAACCAGCATCTGGAGCAGCTAAGGCGGGCCGCGCCTGGAGATGTCTTCGTTCACGAGTACCGGCTGCAACATAAGGATGGCTCGCGCGAGTGGGTGCAGAGCCGGGAAACGGTGCTCAGGGTCAATGACCGCGGCGCGCCCGCGCAGATCCTCGTATCGCTCTCCATCATCACCCACCGCCGGGAGCGCGAAGCCGCCGTGCGCCGCTATGCCGAACGGCTGCAGATCCTGCACGAAATTGACCAGGCCATCGTCCTGGCCCGTTCCCCCCAGGCCATTGCCCAGGCCGCGTTACGCCGCATCAGCCGCCTCATTCCCAGCCACCGCGCCTCTGTAGCCATCTTTGACTGGGACGAGGAGACATTTTCCATGCTGGCCGAAGTGCCTGAAGGAGCCAGCGGAAGCAGCGACACAGCTCCTTTGCCTCTCTCCTGGTTCTGGTCCACCGGCCCCCTGCGCCAGGGCGAAATCTACCGGGTAGACAACATCCATGATCTGCCTGAAGAACAGCAGACGCCGCTGGCCGAATGGCTTGGTAATCAGGGCGTGCACTCCATTGTCAGCGTCCCGCTGCTGGCCCAACGCCAGCTCATCGGCGCCCTCAACTTTGGCGCGCGTCAGGGCGACCATTTCACCCCGGAAGACGTGGTCGTCATGCGCGAAGTGGCTCATGTTCTGGCCATCGCCATTGGCCAGGCGCGGCTATACGAGCAGGTCCACTATCACGCTCGCAAACTGGAGCAGCGGGCCAGGCGTCTGCTGCTCGTCAATGACATTTCGCTGGCCGTCAACCGGCCGATTGAGCTGGAAGCGGTTGTGGAGGCGGCCACTCGGGGGCTGAGCGCCGTGATTGACGTGCGTCGGGTTGGGGTAGCCCTGCTGAATGAAAGCCGCGACACCTGGACTTTATTTACCAGTTACGCCGCCCGCACCGGGTACACCTGGCAAGAGGTCTCGCTCCCTCTCCGCAATAAAGAGACGATTCAACAGCTATGGCAGTCCGACTCAGTTGTTTTTGGCAAGAATTTGCAAGATGATCCCTCCTTTGAGGGCATGAATCGCATTTTGGAAGAGTTCGATGTTCATAACCTGGCGATGCTGCCCTTACAGGTGCGCGAGGAAGTGATCGGCGTCATCGGCTGTGACCTGGGGCTGGGGGCGCGCCTCTTTTCCCGCGAAGAAACGGAGCTAATTCAGACCATCGCCAACCTGTTGGCAATTAAGGTGGAGCAACTCCGCCTGTTGGAAGCCGAGCGGCAGGCACGGGCCGAGGCCGAGAACCACGCCGCGAATCTGCGCCTGCGCGAACGACACCTGACGCTGCTCAACATGATCACCAGGGCCACCACCGGGCTGGAGCCGCAGGAAATGTTGCGAACGGTCATCGACCGCATCGGCGAGCTGAGCGGCGCGGATGGCTGTTACATCAGTCTGTGGGATAGCGAGCGTAACGCGCCGCGGCTCACTGTGGCCCGAGGCTCCGGCAGTGAACATTACCAGCTTTTTGAGACGGTTGGCAACGTTCCATCCCTAACTGCTGTTGCCCTGGAGCAGGGGAGACCGATCACCGCAGAGCATGCCGGTCTTGAGGTCCCCACCGGCTCTGATTCAGTTCTGGCTGTGCCCCTTGCCGTGGGCAAAGAAAAGCTTGGCGCACTGATTATCTGCTTTGACGGCGACTACGCCTTTTCTGCCGACGCGCTCAATCTGTACGAGCAGGTTGCGGGCCAAATCGCCGTGGCCTTATCGGCCGCGCGGCTTTTCGAAGAGACGCGCCGGCAATTGGAAGAGCTGCGCGTCCTACACGCCCTGGCCACCGCTGGCGCCGAAGCCCAGAGCGAAGATTGGCTCATCGAGCGGGCGACGATGCTCATGGAGCAGGCCCTGTTTGCCGATAATTTCGGCGTGCTGCTCTATGATGAAGCGCAGGAGGCGCTCTGTACCTACCACTCATACCGCAGCGGCCGTTATGAGAAGAAGCAGGTCTACATTCCGCTCAGTAGAGGAGTTTGTGGCTATGTGGCCAAAACGGGCGAAGCGGTACGCCTGGCAGACGTCAGGGAAGAGCCGCGCTACGTCGCCGCCGATCCGCGCACGCTCTCAGAGCTTTGCGTCCCCCTCAGGAGCGGCAATCGTCTGCTGGGAGTGGTCAATGCTGAAAGTGAGGCGCTTAACGCCTTCAGCGCTGCCCACGAGCGCTTTCTGCTCACCTTTGCCCACCAGTTGGCTACAGCACTGGAGAAGCTGCGCCTGCTGCAGGCGGAGCGGCAGCGACGGCGCGAGGCGGAGGCCGTCAGCGAGGTGCTACACGCCCTGAACGCCACCCCGAACGTGCGCGAAGTGTTGTCTGGTGTGGCAGCCACCCTCAACGCAATAACCGGCTGCGAGCGGGTTAGCCTGGCGCTGATCAATGAGGATCGCGACGCGTTTGCCCTACTGACGCAGAAGGACGATAAGGTCCACACGCAGACGGAAACCTGGTACCCTGTGCAAAGCACGCCCGCATCGGAAGACATTCTCTCCGGCCGGGTCCATCTGACTCCCGATCTGTCCACCGAGCGTCACGGGACGGTCGAGGAACTGCTTTATAAGGCAGGCCAGCGCTCGCGCATGAACCTGCCCTTGCGCGTGGACGACGTCGTCATTGGAGCGCTAAACCTCACCTGGAGCGAGAAGGAGGGGTATGATGAAGCGCAACTACCACTGCTCTCCCAGATTGCCAGCGCGGTGGCCCTGGCCGTGGAACGCAGCCGCCTCTTCGCCCAGACCCAGCGCCGTGCCGAGGAGCTGGAGGTGCTGGGTAAGCTGTCGGCCACGCTGCGAGTGGCTGACGGCGTCTCCACCATCGTCGCTAATGTGTTGCTTTCCAGCATCGAGTTGTTCGCTGCCGATATGGCGGCCATCGCCGTTCCCGAGCCAGAGAGCCGCGGCCTCAAGATTGCCTACCATATCGACATCCCTGCCGTGCTGCTGACCTACACCTATCCCCTAGACAACTCGATTTTCGGCCACGTTTTCAGCAGCGGCCGGCCCTACCTGACGGCTGACGTATTTGAGGACCCGCTGGTTCACGCCTCTGCTTTGCAGGTATGGCAAGAAGTTGACCAGATCCCCCGTGGCGCGATATTCGCCCCGCTGCGCGCCGGAACCGATATCATCGGCATCGTCTCCGTCTTTAAGACCACGGCCCGCTCCTTCGAACAAGAGGATTTACGCCTGCTGAACGCCATGGCCGAAATCGCCGGCAACGCTCTGCAGCGCGCCGGGTTGATGGAGACGCTGGAGCAACGGGTGGAGGAGCGCACGCGAGAGCTGGCCGAAGCCAACGAACAGCTTAAGGAGCTGGATCGCCTCAAATCGAAGTTCGTTTCTGACATCTCACACGAACTACGCACACCGATTACCAGCGTCAGCCTCTACCTGGACCTCATTGAACGGGGCAACCCTGAACACGCCGAGCGCTATTGGGCCGTGCTGCGCAAGCAGGCCGATCGCCTCAACCAGCTTATCGAAGATATTTTGAGCCTCTCCCGCCTGCAGATGGGCAAAATTGATTTGAAGTTGAAGCCCGTCGATCTCAACGAGCTGGTGCGCGAAGCGCTGCCCGCTTACGAAGAGCGCTTTAAAAATGCCGGCGTGGAGCTACAGTTCCAGCCACAACCGCTGCCCCCCGTGCTGGCCCACCCTGAGCAGCTATTCCAGGTTATTATCAATCTGTTGAGCAATGCGTTCAACTACACGCCAGAAGGCCGGGTCACCGTCAGCACTGGGCGAGACGGAGCGGACCACAGCGCCTATCTGACGATCCAGGACAGCGGCGTGGGCATTGCAGAAGACGATCTGCCGCACATCTTCAAGCGCTTTTACCGCGGCCAGTACGCCAGCCAATCGAACATCCCCGGCACCGGTCTGGGCCTGACCATCGTCAGGGAAATCGTCCATCTGCACAACGGCGAAATAGAGGTGGAGAGCGGAAAAGATAGCGGCGCCACCTTCCGCGTGCGCATCCCCCTGGCTCCCTGAAAAAAAAGAAGCCAGCAACCGTCTTCTGGCTACTGGCTTCTTTTTCTGCTTCAACTAATAAATGGGAAGTTCAGGCTCCACTTCACGCGCCCAGCGGTTAATACCGCCTTCCAGATTCCACAGCTTTTTGAAGCCGTGCTGCTGCAGAAGCTCGACCACCTGTGCGCTGCGGGAGCCGGTGCGGCACTGCACCACGATCTCGCGCGCCGTGTCTAGCTCGCGCAACCGTTCCAACACCTGTCCCTGTGGGATGAGCACCGCGCCGTAGCGCTCCAGATTAGAAATCTGCCACTCATGAGGTTCGCGCACGTCGATGATGAACAGGTCATCGCCGGCATCCAGTCGCGCTTTCAGTTGCACAGGCTCAATGGTCGGAAGGTTATCTACCTCACCATTCTGGCCTGCCGTATACAGGCTGCGATCGTGCGCCGGCATGCCGCAAAACTGTTCGTAATCGATCAACTCCGTAACGGTAGGGTTCTCGCCGCAAACGGGGCAGTCCGGGTTCTTGCGCAGCTTTACTTCGTTGAACTCCATCGTCAGGGCATCATACAGCAGCAGCCGTCCATAGAGGGGCTGGCCAATGCCCAGAATCAGCTTGATCGCTTCCGTCGCCTGCAGCGCACCAACCGTGCCCGGCAGAATGCCCAGCACGCCGCCCTCGGCGCAGCTTGGCACCAGGCCCGGCGGGGGCGGCTCGGGGAAGAGGCAGCGGTAACATGGTCCTTCTTTGGCGTCGAAGACCGATACCTGGCCCTCGAAGCGGAAGATGCTGCCATAGACGTTGGGCTTGCCCAAAATCACACAGGCGTCGTTGGTCAGATAACGGGTGGGGAAATTATCTGTGCCGTCAATGATCACATCATACGGCTCCAGAATCTCCAGCGCGTTATCTGATGTCAGCGGGACGGCGTAGGTATCTACCTGCACGTTGGGGTTGATGTCCAGGATTCGGTCTTTGGCGCTCTCCAATTTAAGGCGTCCAACGTCCCTGGTGCCGTGAATGACCTGGCGCTGCAGATTCGTGCGGTCCACCACGTCATAATCGACCAGCCCAATGCGGCCCACACCGGCTGCGGCCAGGTACATCGCCAGCGGCGAGCCCAGGCCACCGGCTCCAATCAGCAAGACGCTGGCAGCTTTCAGCTTGCGCTGCCCTTCCATGCCCACTTCGGGCATGATCAGGTGGCGGCTATACCGTTCCACTTCCTCATTAGACAGGTTCACACCCTGGGCTGTCGTTTCTAAACTCATATCACACTCTCCATTTGCTGCACCAGCTTACCGGCGTCGGCCAGACCATAATTCACGTGCCGCACGCTCCCATCCCGGTCCAGTAACATCGTCGTGGGCAGCGTAAAAACACCGTACCTGGCAGCAGTCTCACTATCCCTTTCCGCGTCAATTTGCCTGATCTGGATGCGATGGGCAACCTGGGCCGGCAACTGCTGCAACACGCGCGACTGCGTGACACAGGGCGCGCAATGGTCGCTCCAGAAATAGAGGAGCGAGGGTTGGCCGCCGCTCTTATGATTGCGTTGCACCCGGCGCACCTGCCACTTCCTGACAACTGCGTAAGCGCCTACCGCCGTCATTGCCAGTATCACCGTAATCAGTAGTCGTTCTACCATCATATATCCATCACCAGTTTCCGCGTCCGAGTCGAGGTCTGATTCCAAAGCGCGGAATGGAATCCGCGGCTACAACAATGTCAGGTCGTAGCCAAGGTTTCCAAACCTCGTTAACCTCGCCTCACCGGCTCTATCGCGCCACCGGGCTGTGCTTAAAACCGGGCACACCCAGCCGGTTCAACTGGTAGTACATGAAACAGCCGGCGCAGAAGCCGAGGAACAAATTCAGACCCGCCAGGATAATGACCATCCAGGCCAGCACCCATCCGGCCAGCGGTTGCCCCAGCCCCAGCAACAGCGTGCTGAGCGTCAGGAAGATGCCGCCCAACCCCTGCGCAAAACGGTGTGGCTCAGGATTGTCGGTAATGACATTGGCCTTCACCAACCCCGCCGGGCGCAGAAGATGGCGGTAGATTTGTTTGAACAGGCTCGCCGCCGGAAACAACGTACCCACCAGCATCACGGCAGCCACAAAGGCTACCAGGACCCAGCTATCTGTAATGAACGCCAACAGCGTAAGCCCGATAATAAACGCCTGATTAACTCTGAGCGCCGACTGGTCTACGCGGCGCTCTCCTGTTGTTTGGCTCATCATACACTCTCCAGACCCTGAACCCGCCGCCGGCCTGCGCCGGTCACCGGCTCCGGTTCTAGCTGTTTGGCCGCACCCCACCGGCGATGGAGGGGATAATCATCAGCGTGTCGCCCGCTGCCACCGCCGTCTCGGCGCCGTCTAAATAGCGAATATCTTCTTCGTTCAGATAAATGTTGACGAAACTACGCAGTTCATCCCCCTCAAAGAGGTGCTGGCGCAGCTCCGGATACTTTTGTGTCAGATTGTCTAACGCCGCGCCCGCAGTCTCACCCTCAACGGTGACACTACTCTGCCCGCCGGCATAAGGGCGCAGTGGCGTTGGTATACGAATCGTTAGCATAGATAGGTGTTCTCCTTACCTGAGCGATTTACCAAATCGCTTTACAAGACCTGAGCGATTTACCAAATCGCTTTACAAGACCTGAGCGATTTACCAAATCGCTTTACAAGACCCGAGCGATTTACCAAATCGCTTCTCACCTGAGCGATTCGCCAAATCGCTTTACAAGATTGCTACTTCCTCTTCCATAAAGCCTGAACGGTCGTCTTGAAGCTGCCAGGAACGGCTTGCGCCCGGCTCGCCCTCATGCACCGCCGTAATCAGGTAGGAATAACCAGGCCACGTGGCCCATGCCAGGTCGCGCGGCGACGCAACCGGCTCTTCGTCGGGGTGGCTGTGAAAGATGCCGATGATGTCCAGCCCCTGGCGCATGGCTGCCAGCTCTGCCTGCAGCATATCGTCCGGCGTAATGTGGAAACGAATCCGCTTTTCTTCCTCAACTTCCCAGCGGTTCTCCACCGGGAAGATCGCTTCCACGTGGTTGTTCCCGTTCTCGCTCTGGCCCAGCAGCAGGCCGCACCCTTCGTAGGGATAGCTGGCCGCGCCGTGGGCCTCAATTTCCTTTTGAATCTGTTGTGGAATCGTTAACATGAGCGCTAAGTACCCGCTTACTTCTCGTTCCAGAACTTCTCGCTCAGATACTTAAATCCATTGTCAGGCAAGACCGTCACAACAACGCCTTCTTCCAGCTCGCGCGCCACTTCCACCGCGGCGGTGACAGCAGCCGCTGCCGAAATGCCCACGAAAAGCCCTTCGCCACGGGCCAACAGAAGCGCCATCTTATAGGCGTCCTCGGTGCGCACCACGGTCTGAGCGTCGGCGACCGTTTCGTCATAGATGCCCGGCCGGATGGCGGTGGGCATGTGCTTCAGCCCTTCTATTCCGTTAAAGGGGCTATCTGGCTGCATGGACGTGGTCTTGATGTCGCTGTTCAGCTCTTTCAGGCGGCGGGTTGTTCCCACAAAGGTGCCGCTGGTGCCCAGTCCGGCGACAAAGTGTGTAATCTCGCCCTTCGTCTGCGCCCAGATTTCGTTGGCTGTGCTGTGGTAATGGGCCTGCCAGTTGGCGGGGTTGTTGTACTGGTCGGCGTAGAAGAAATCAGGGTGCTCTTCCGCGAGGCGGCGTGCTTCGCGAAGCGCGCCGTCCGACCCTTCCAAGGGGTCGGTCAGCTCCAGGTCAGCGCCATAAGCTTTAAGGATCGCAACGCGTTCCGGGCTGGCATTGCTGGGCACAGCCAGTTTCACCTTATAGCCGCGGGCGGCGCCCAACATGGCGTAGGCAATGCCCATATTGCCAGAAGTAGAGTCCAGCAACGTCATGCCCCGCCGCAGCTTGCCACCCCACTCGGCCGTGCGCACGATGTTCAGGGCGGCGCGGTCCTTGACGGAACCGCTGGGATTGAACCATTCCGCCTTGCCGTAGAGGGCAACGCCCGGCGCAAGGCCGCTGGCCTTTTCGATATGTTCTAGTCGAAGTAGGGGGGTGTTCCCAACCTGCGCTTCCAGGCTGTTCTTAGAAGCGCTTTGCGCTTGAAAGGTTGAGACAGATTGTTCTAAGGTTTGCAACATTACGCAGTGTCCTAAAGCTTGCGAATACGTTTAATACGTTTATAGATAGACTCGTGTTTGGGCTGGCAACAAAAAACGGCAGCCAGCGACCGCTTTGCGAATTCCACCGGAACCGCGAGGGTAGCTTCCACCGTTTGTCTGTTACTGCCTATCTATCTTGCTTCGCAAACTTCAGGCTGAGACAAAGGTGGCTAGCGCCCTCGCCTCATACACCTGCAATGTTGTATACGCATAATAAACCTTATTTTTATGATAAAAAGTTGCTCTTTTTAGCTCGTCGGGAGTATAGCAAACGCCCTTGTAATGTCAAGAGGCGTCTGCAGGCTCTTATCAGGATCATATTGTAGCAACATTATAAACAATTTTATTCTAATCTCCATGCTTCTTTCTTAAGGTAAAGGTACTCAATGCCGCACAAAATGGGATTTTCGGGTAAACTATGCCCTGAGATGGTTCGTTTAACGATGACGCTCAGGACTACGATCGCAAGCGCAACTGCAATAAGCTGGAACGTAGCAACCCGCATGGGACTTAGCATGGAGCTGGCCTGTGTCTGAACAACTTGCCGACGCCCTTTTGCCTCTGGCCCTGGTCTGGTGTCTTATTGGTCTCTGGCTACTCAGCGTTGGCTACGTTTTTTGGGACGCGCGACGGCGGCGCTGGCCTGACCGCGACGTAGCGCGCTGGATGTTGGTTGCTGCCATCCCTTTCCTTGGCTTCCTGCTCTACTTGCGAGCACGACGCAGTCCGCGCCAGGGAGCTGAGCGCGTGACGATGGTGCGGGGTTGGGAGGATGAACGGGAAGGGGACACGATGGGTACCATTCCGGCCGAATTTTGGCGTTCACCCCAGGCGGCGCCTTCCCCCTTTTCTCTCCTGTTGGTAGGTTTAGAGGGACCCTATACCGGCACCCAGTTCGAAGTTGACCAATTCCCGGCCCGTATAGGACGCACAGCCCAATGCCGGGTTAGCCTGCAGGAGGATCTGGCCGTCTCTCGCCGCCATGCCGAGCTATACCAGGCGGGTGACGAGTTGCGCCTGCGCGATATGGACAGCACACACGGCACCTTTTTGAACGGGCAGCCCATTAAGGATGAACCTTTGATAGACGGCGATACGCTACAGGTTGGTAACTCCATATTTGTGATTAGCGAGAGGAGACGCAACGCGTGAAATCGATGCAGTCGGGCAGCGCAGCCACCGACGAGTGGATCATCAACGCTGCGGGTGAAATTTTCGAAGCGTTCCCCGGTGACATCGCCCTGCTGACAGGTATCGCGCTGCCGCGCAGCCCTATGGACCGCCAACAGGTGGTGCTCGATCTGGTGGCCATCACGCCCACAGCCGCGGTGGTAGGCATTGATGGGCTGCGCGTTGTGCCCCAACCGGTGCATCCCCATCGCGCCGGTCGCCGCATTGTGCAACTGCAAAAAGAGGAGGGGCTGGAGCCGCCTCTGCCGGTTTACGTCTTCTGGTTGGGAGTAGCCGGCAACGATGTGGTGCCCGGCGCCGGCGATGTGCCCACCCTCTCGCAGACGCCGCGCATCCAGGGCTACCTGCTGCGCGCCAGCAGCCAGGAAGCGCAATCTGACCCGCAACGGGCGCGCGCGCTCTTCGAGCTGTTGCTACGAGCCGATGCCCGCAGCCAGGAACAACCGTCCCAGGGCAGGGTTCGCAGGCCCTTCGGCCCCCTGCGCGCCGTCGGCGCCGGGTTGGGCCAGGTGCTGCCCATCGGCCGCCGCGAAGATAACTACATTTTGCCTGCCGACGTCAACCGCTATTTGCGCGATGCCATGCTGAACAAAGAGAACCACCTGGAGGACGTCAATTACGGCAAGATTGTCCCCAACAGTTATATTGTGGAAGTGAACGAAGAGAATTACCGCCGCCACTACGCTCCCATCGAACAGCAGGTGCGGGCGCAGTGGCGCGAGCGCCTTCTGACGGCGCTGAATACGGCCAACAGCCGCCAGGGCCGCCGTACCTATCGCTTCGGCGGCAGCGTGCAGGTCGAAATCCGGCCCGCTGCCACGCTGGCAGGGGACGAAGTGCGCGTTCACGCGCGCATCGAGTCCGATGTGTCCGCGGCGCGGCCAACCACGTTACCCTGCCTGGAGCGGCTGGGTGGCGGTCGCCGCTGGCCGTTGCGCGGCGACCTGATCACCATCGGGCGCAGCGCTCAGAATGATATACACCTTGATGATCCACACGTTCAGGAGCAACGTCTGGTCAGCAGCCGCCATGCTTACATCCGCCACCAGGACGGGCGCTTTCTGCTGTTTGATGGCTCGCCCGACGGCAAAGCCTCGCTCAATGGCACCTTTGTCAATGACCGTGAGGTAGGGCAGCGTGGCGTTGAGCTGAAGGATGGCGACCTCATTGTGCTGGCGGCGCTGGATCCCCGCCGCCCACAAACGGATACGCCGGGCGTTGCTGCGCTTGTCTTCCACCGTTCCTGTTAGAATAGCTTATGGACATCGCTTTCGGTACATTGCTGCTCATTGGCAAGTGGGCCTTCATCGCCATCATCTATGTTGTGCTCTTCATAGTGCTCAAAACGGTGCGCCGTGAAATGGCGCAGCGGCTGGAGAGCAACGAACCGGTTTCCTCCGCCGTTTCCGGCCATTTGCGCATCGTCGCCGGCGGCAGCGACCCGCGCCTCGTCTCCGGCCGCATCATTCCGCTGTCCAACTCGCTGCTGGTCGGCGCGGACCGCACGCGCCTGGGCGACGACGATTTGCTCATCCAGGATGATTTTGTCTCCGGCCTGCACGCCGAAATGAGCTGGGACGGCGCCCATTGGTGGGTCGAGGACCTGGGCAGCACCAACGGGACCTACATCGACAGCCGCCGCCTGTCCCCCCATGAACGAACCGAAGTCCCGCCCGGCAGCACGCTGCAATTTGGCGATGCCACCTTCACCCTGATGGCCTGATGTCCCGACTGACCCCACGCCCCGTCGAAAGCCGTCTGCTGGCACTGGTCACTTTGCTCACCTTTCTCGGTTTCATAGCGACCAGCCTGGCCATCCAATTGCAGCGCGATGAACCGCTCGCCGCGCCCTTTCCCGACGTCCTCTTCGCGCCGGCCGTCTTTTGCCTCTCCCTGTTCGTTCTGCACTTCTTGCTGCGCCTGCGCGGCCTGGGCCTGGAAGAGCTGCTGCTGCCGCTGATGGGTCTGCTTACCGGCCTTGGTCTGGTCCTCATCTGGCGTTTGCGCGATGCCGAAATCGTCTGGCAGCAGGTTTTGCGCGGCTGGCTGCCCGGTATGCTGATGGCCACCGTTCTCATCTGGCGGCCCAGCCTCATCGAGCGCATGCGCCGCTACTGGGTGCCCATCGTCAGCGGAACAGGCCTGCTTTTGCTGCTGGCCACCGCCTTTGTGGGCCGGCCCGACGCCACCGGCGCCCGCCTGGCCTTGCGCCTGGGGCCGCTGCCGCCCATCCAGACCTCGGAGGTCATCAAGCTGGCCCTGATCATTTTCCTGGCCTGGTACATTGAGCGGGTGGGCGAAGAGGCAGAAGGGCGCGCGCGTTCTATTGGCCCCTTCCGCATTCCGGCGCTCAAATATTTCGTGCCCGGCGTCGTCTTTGTTTCCGTTGCCACGCTGGCCCTGGTGCGCATGTCCGACTTTGGCGCCATTCTGATCATCGGCGCCCTTTTCGTGGCCATGCTCTACGCCGGTTTCGAGTCGCGCATCTTCCTGACCATTGCCGCCATCGGCCTCATTCTCTCCGTCCTCGCCGGTCTGGTGCTGGCCTTCGTCTGGGAACCCCCAGACGTCATCCTGCACCGCGTCGCTGCCTTCCAGGATCCCTGGAGCGAGGAGCCGCTCATCGTCAACGGCCAGCCCTCTAGCATCACCATTGCCGAAGGGCCAGGCTATCAGATTCAGCAGGCGATTTACGCCATTGTCGCCGGTGGCCTGACCGGCACCGGGTTGGGCTTTGGCACTCCCTATTTCGTGCCCCTGGCCCACTCCGACTTCATCTTCGCCGCGCTGGTGGAGGAGATGGGCGGATTGGTGGCCCTGGCCGTGCTCGCCTTCTTTGCCCTCATCTGGCTGCGCACCCTGCGCGTGGCCGTCATGCTCCCTTCAGGCCAGGTGTTTGAGCGGCTGCTGCTGGTGGGCATCAGCGTGCACCTCTTCACACAGGTTTTCGTCATGGTTGGCGGCACGCTGAACCTGATGCCGCTCACGGGTATCACCGTGCCCTTCCTCAGCCAGGGTGGTGTGGCCCTGCTGGTCAACGTCACCGAAATCGGCTTTGCCCTGGCTATGGCCCAACGTCTGGAGCTGCGCTCATGACCCTGCCCCGCAGAATCTGGAACGTGAGCACCATCATGCTCCTTCTGCTCTTCCTGCTGTCGGCGCGCCTGGTCTACTGGCAAGTGGTGCGCGACGAGCTAGAGGCGCCTGTTTTCCGCCCCCTCGGTTCCGCTGAGACCTCTGACATCCGGCTGATTAAGAATCTGAATTTCGCAACGCTGCAAAACTTTTCCAATCTGTCACAGCCGGCCCAGCAGCGCGTGGCCGCCATGCTGGCCAACATTGAACGGGGCGCTATCCTCGACCGCAACGGCCGGCCGCTGGCCTTCGATGCCCAGACCGCCGACGGCCAGCTCTACCGCTTCTACACTGAACCTTCCATGGCTCCCGTTCTAGGCTATACCTCCGCCTTCCGCCTGGGCCTGACCGGCGCCGAGCGGGCTTTCAACGAGACGCTGCTGGGTCTGGACCGCTTTGACAGCGACCTCAGCCAGCTTGTTCACGCTCCCATCGAGGGTAATGACATCTTTTTGACGCTGGATAGCCACGTGCAGCGCGTTGCCGTCGACGCTCTGGCCGGCCGCGCCGGAGCCGTGGTCGTTCTGGATGGCGTCAGCGGCGAGGTGCTGGCGATGGCCAGCACGCCAACGTTCGACCCCAACCGCATCCTGGAGCAAGAATACGCTGCCTCCCTCAACGACTGCCCGCAGCAACCCTGCCCCAGCCCACTGATTAACCGCGCCACGCAGGGTCTCTACACGCCCGGTTCCATCTGGAAGACGGTGACGCTGCTCGCGGCGCTGGACTCCGGGCTGGTCAACCGCGATACGGTCTTTGACTTCGGCGAGCCGCGGCGCGGGCCGGGCGGCATCTACTACGTTTACTACGTTGACGGCGCGGAATTTATCGATCCCAACCATGATGAACGACAGCTCAACCTGGTCCTCTCCTATGCTTTCTCGGCCAACGCCGCCTTCGCGCGCATGGGCGATGAGCTGGATCCGCAGACGCTGATTAATTACGCCACGCGCCTGGGCTTTGGCAAAGGGGCCGGCCCCATACCGCTGGAGATTGAGACGACGAATACGCAGCTCGCCGGCGATCTGCAGGAGCTGATTAACAACAACGTTTTGCAGGCCGCCACCGGGTTCGGGCAGGGTGAGCTTCTGGTTACGCCGCTGAGCATGGCCGTGATGCTGACCTCGGTCGTCAACCAGGGTGATCTCATTCAGCCGCATTTGCTGATGCGCATCCAATCCCCATCGGGCAACGTGCGCGAAGAAGTGACGCGTGAGATCTGGCAGGAAGGCGTCGTTAGCCCCGGCACGGCTCAGACAGCCGTGGACATCATGATCGAATCTGGACGGCGCGGCAGCGGCGCGGCCAACTCCCTGCCCGGTATGACCGTGGGCGGCAAAACGGGCACCGCCCAGTTGGGCGAAGGCCTGCCGCCACACGCCTGGTACACCGGCTTTGTGCATGACGGCCAGCGCACCGTGATTGTCGCCGTCGTCGTCGAATATGGCGGAGAGGGCGCTTCGGTGGCCGTGCCCATCTTCGCCCGCGTCGCCGCCGCCGCTCTCAACGAGCTTGGCCAGCCGGTCGAAGAGGTTATCCCTGCTCCTTAGAGAGGATATCGCTCGGGCCGGTCTCCTGACCGCGCCCGCCGCTCTCATGTAGGCAGGTGGCACGGTCGGGAGACCGGCCACAGCAATGATAAGACCGGCCACAGCACCCAACACACCCTAAACCAATTCGTAAAATTCGTGAAATTCGTGGCAAAACCCCCATACACCGGCGGGGATGCTACGAATTAACTTTCAGGTATCATGGTAGCCAGCATGGAACGTGCAAACGCAGATATCTTGAGAGAAGGCATCTGGAGCCGGGATACCTCCGGGAACATACATGGTCAATGATCCCCTTATCGGCCGGCAGCTCGGTAATTTCCTCATTGAGCGCCTGGTCGGCAGCGGTGGCATGGCCCAGGTCTACTACGGCTGGGACGTTGTGCTGGAACGGCCGGTCGCCATCAAGGTCATTGCCCACCGCTTTCGCCACAACCAATCTTACACCGAGCGTTTTCTGCGCGAAGCGCGCGCGGTTGCCCGCTGGCGTCACGAGCACATCGTGCATATCTATTACGCCGGTGAAGAAGATGGGCTTTATTACCTGGCCATGGAATATGTGGACGGCAGCGACCTGGCGCAGGTGCTGGCCGCCTACCGCGCCGAGCGACGCCTGCCGCCCCACGGCGAAGTGGTGCGCATCGGCCGTGACATTGCCAGCGCCCTCGACTTCGCCCACGACCGCGGCATCATCCACCGCGACGTTAAGCCGTCTAATGTGCTGATTACGGCCGAGGGCCGCGTGCTGCTTTCTGATTTTGGCCTGGTCCTCGACCGCCAGGAAGGCTCCTCAGGTGAGGTGCTGGGCAGCCCTGGTTACGTCGCGCCCGAGCAGGCGTTGCGTTCGGCCTCGGCCGTGCCCCAATCCGACCTCTACTCGCTGGCCGTCATCCTCTATGAAATGCTCGTGGGCCGCCTGCCTTTTGACGATCCTTCGCCTACGGCGCTGGCCCTGCAGCACGTCACCGAGCCGCCGCCCCCGCCGCGCCGCCTCAACCGCGCCCTGAACCAGGAGACCTCTGACGTGTTGCTCAAGGCGCTGGAGAAGAAGCCGGAGAACCGCTACCAGACCGGCGAGCGGCTCATGGATGCGCTCAGTGACGCGCTGGGGGTCGGGGCTGGCGAGGTCTCCTTTACCGACGCCCCCTTCATGCCAGACACATTGGGCATTAGCCGTGACCCAACTCCCACCGATCCGCACCCGCTGCGCTCCACACCGGGCCAGCGTTCTACGCCCCGCGGATCACACCGCGCCACCCCTACGCCACGCCACGTCACCCCACCACCGGTCGTTGCCGTTGGGCGCGGCGTCGGGCGGCGGCCCCGCCGCAGCCGCTGGAGCAATCTGCTGTGGATGGGGCTTGGCTTCCTTTTCTTTTTTATCCTGGGTGCGGCCCTCCTCTTTTACATCTTTCGCCCTGGCGGCCCCGGCCGGGCCACCGAAGAACCGCCGGCCATTGGCGGGCAACCAACCGGCGAAGTGGAAGCAGGGGAAACAGTACAACCGCAGCCTGGGGAAGAGCAGCCGCCGCCGGAGGAAGAAGTGAGTCCGCCTGCAGCCGGCCGGCCCCTGCAGCTCTTCTACAACGAGAGTAGTTTTTACGTCCACAATCCTGGTTCCAGCGTCATTTCAACCGCGGACCTTGAATTTCAGGCGTTGACGGCTGCCGATGAGCCGGCCGGCCTGGCCTTTGAAGGGGACCGCTGGGCGGTTTACTATCCGTCCCTGGAACCGGGCAACTGCGTCCGCCTCACCCTGCTGGGTCTCTCCGGTTACCTGTCGCCGGGCCAGTGCAACGCCTACAACGCCATCGTCACGCTGGAACCACAAGATAGCCTCGTCTTCTGGACACAGCGAGACGGTGTGGAACAGTTCCGCGTTCTGTGGCAGGGTGAAGAGGCCGGCCGTTGCGCCATCGACGCCGGAAGCTGTGAGGTAGTGCTGCCATGAACGACTCGCTGGTCGGCCATCGCCTTGACGAATATCAGATCATAACGCTCCTGGGGCAGGGTGGGATGGCTCGCGTCTATCTGGGCCGCGATGTGCGCCTCAAGCGCTATGTAGCCATCAAGGTTATCGACCGCCCCTACCGCTCCGACGAGCAATATATCCAGCGCTTCGAGCGGGAAGCGCAGGCTGTGGCCCAGTTGGAACATCCGCACATTGTGCGCCTTTACCGCTACGGCGAGACGGATGAGCTGTTCTACATGGCCATGCAGTACGTGGAAGGGGCTGACCTTGCCGCCATTCTCGCCTCATACAAAGCGGAAGGCACACTGATCCCGCCTGGGGATGCCCTGCGCATTGTGAAGCAGGTGGCGCAGGCGCTCGATTACGCGCACAGTAGAGGGGTCATCCACCGTGACGTGAAACCGGCCAACATCGTCCTCGATAAGAGCGGCACGGCTTACCTTACCGACTTCGGCCTGGCTTTGTTCGCCGAATCGGGCACGGTGGGAGAAACGTTTGGCACACCGCAATATATCGCGCCAGAGCAGGCGCGCTCTTCCAGTCGCGCCGTTCCCCAAAGTGACCTTTATGCTCTGGGCATCGCGCTGTACGAGATGTTCAGCGGCGAGCTGCCTTTCAGTGGCGGGCCGCCTCTGGAAGTGGCGCTGCGGCAGATTCGGGAAGAGCCGCGACCGCCGCGCGAAGTAAGGCCCGATCTCAGCCCGGAGGTTGAAGCCGTCATTCTCAAAGCGTTGGCCAAAGAGCCGTCGCAGCGTTACCAGAGCGGCGCGGCGCTGGTTACGGCCCTCGACAGCGCGCTGGCACAGGCCCCGGCGACCAGCCCCATCATGCCTGAAGTGGGGCTGCTGCGCACGCTGCCGCAACGGGTCTCGCATGCTGTGGCCGAAGAGGAGGCGCTGACGGACCTGAGGCACGTCGTCGATTCTGGGTTGCCGGCCACAGGGCCACTGGCCTCGCAGCCGCTGACGCCTTCCCGCACGCCGGTCGCCGTCCGCCCTCCGCGCCAGCGGCGCACCCCGCTGGTCGCCGGTTGTCTGGGCGGCGTTATTTTGCTCGCTCTATTGTTGGCCTTTGGCCTCTCGTCCCTGTTTGGCGGCAATGGTCAGAATGGCCTGTCGTTACCCCTTGTAACAGGTGAGCAGGAAGAGCCGACCGCAGAGGCTATCGTGACCCCCACGCTGGGCGCGCTTCCCCCGCCCACCGAGGAGCCGCAACCCGAGCCGAGCGCGACCACGGAACCAGACCCCACGCCGCTGCCTGCCCTTTCCACACCACCAGAGCCAGCAGCGCCAACGGCCCGATTGCTTCTGGTACCCAATAAAGAAGATAGCCTCTTTATCGTTAACGTCGGTTCGAGTGCGATCGATCTGGATGAACTGGTGCTGGGCGACGGTCGTCGCAAAATTGAAGGAGACGATTGGGACATTTCCAGCCTGCGACCGGGCCAGTGCGTCACAGCCTGGAAGGAGGAAGGCCAGCCCGAGCCGCCGCGCGTGCAGTGCCAGGAAGTAGGAGACCGTATCTATCGCAAAGGCCCTGAACGCTTCTGGGACCGCGATTACAACGTCTACTATGATGACACGCTGCTGGCAACCTGTAAGCGCCGCGAAGAATGCCCGGTTGAATTACCGATTGACGCCATAGACGATTAGGGCCTGTTTCAGGCTGCCGTTTCAGGCTCCTACTCATACAAAGGAGGCCTCATGGAAGGCCCACTTCCTATGGAAGGACCTCTTCCTATGGAAGACACTCTCCTGGCAACCAAATTTACAGTTCCACCACGGCCTCAGCGCCTGTTGCCACGCGCACACCTCCACAACCTTCTGGAACAGGCCCTTCCCCGCCATAAGCTGGCGCTGCTTTGCGCGCCGGCCGGCTATGGGAAAACCACTCTGCTGGCGCAATGGGCGCACGCCACCCGCCTGCCTGTAGCCTGGGTATCCCTGGGCGAAGAGGACAATAACCTGCAGCGCTTCCTGCGTTATCTGGTGCAGGCCTGGCAGGTGATACGCCCCGAAATCGGCGAGAGCAGGCTGCACCTTCTCCTTGCAACGCAAGAGACCCCCAGCGAGGCGGTTCTGGCGGCCTTTATCAATGCGGCGAGTGAAGTTGAGGAGCATACGGTCTTCGTGCTCGACGACTACCACCTGATCAATGATGCGGCCATTCACGATGCCCTGACCTTCCTCCTGGACCACCTGCCGCCGGCGCTGCACTTTGCCCTCGCCGCTCGTGGCGAGCCTGCGCTGCCGGTGGCCCGTTACCGCGCGCGCCAGCAGTTGCTAGAACTGGGGCCAGAAGAGCTAAAGCTGGGAGTTGACGAAAGTGATGCATTCTTAAATGAGTTAATGGGCTTGAAGCTGGATGCGGGCGCTGTGGCCAACCTCAACGAGCAACTGGAGGGTTGGGTCGCCGGGCTGCAGTTGGCGGCGTTGACCCTGAAACAAGGGCGCGGAGAGCTGGTGCAGGGCACGATTAGCGGGCGGCACCGGCACATTGCCGATTACCTCAGCGAGGACGTTCTGGCCAGGCTGCCGGATGAAGAGCAGCACTTTCTGCTTCAAACCAGCCTGCTGCAGCGCCTGTGCGCCCCACTGTGCGCAGCAGTCACTGGGACCGCAAATGCCCAGGAAACGCTGGAGCGGCTGGAGCGCAGTAGCCTGTTCCTGTTGCCTCTCGACGACGAACGTCGCTGGTTCCGCTACCACCACCTCTTTGCCGGCTTTTTGCGTGAGCAGTTGAAGCGCCGGTTGGGCGAGGCAGCGCTGCAGCAGCTACACCGCCGCGCCGCCGCGTGGTATCTGGCCCACGATGTGCCGGAACAGGTTGTTCCTCACGCCGTGGCAGGAGACGATGCCGAAGCGGTGGTTCAGGTCTTCTCCCGCTTTGTCAATGCCCGCCTGTTGAGTGGCGAGATCGCGCTCGTCAAACAGTGGATCGACGCCCTGCCCGCCGCATGGTATGAGAAATACCCGGTGCTTGACCTGGCCCGCGCCGGTTATCTGGCCTATTCGGGCGCCTTTGAAGCCTGCGTGCGTTGTGTCAACGAAGTGGAACAGAAGCTGCTGCCGCTAGACAGCGATGAGGCGCGCGGTTACCTGGCTCACGTCGTCGCCATACAGACCTTTCTGGCCTGTATGCAGAACGACCTACAGCAGGCCGAAGCGCTGGCGCAACGGGCGTTACGCGAACTACCGGAGGACGACCGTGGTTTTCGTCCGGTCATCTATGGCGCTCTTGGCGACACCTATCGTTATCACGGGCGCTGGGAGCAGGCAAAGCAGTCCTACCTCCAGGCGCTCGAATTTGCCGATGCGCCCCCGGTACGCGTCGAAGCGGCGCACATTTTCGGCGCCCTGGCCGATCTCGACCTGAGACAGGGCCGTTTGCGGGACGCGGCCGCTAACTGGCGCAGGGCGCTGATGGCAATGCAGGAGCCACGGGGCGAGAGCCGTATTCCGCTCCCTGTTCTCGGCTGGATTTATGTGCGCCTGGCCGAATTGCTGTATGAATGGAATGAGCTGGAGGCAGCCAGGGATCACCTGTCACAGGGTCTTGAGCTGGCTGAACTGGGCGGTGACGCGCGCACTTTGATCGCCGGTTATTTGCTGGCAGGGCGTCTGCAGTTAGTGGAAGGTGACGTTGAAGCGGCGTCCGGCTCTCTGGAGCAGGCGCGGCCCCTGTTACGCGACGCAACCTTCCCGGAATGGGCCGCTCCGTTCCAACGCCTGCAGTTGGCGTTGTGGCTGGCGCAGGGCCGCTTGCAAGCAGCCGTTCATTGGTCGGGCGAAATCCTGGAACAAAACAGGCCGGAAGACGCTCATCTTGCGGTTGTGCGTCTCTTGCTGGTCAAAGGGGACAGTTCTTCGTTACAGCGTGCTCTGCAACTGGTGGCAGTGGTCTTGCGGGAGGCAGAAGCAGAGGGGCGCGAGGGACGGCTGATCGAAGCGCTGGCCTTACAGGCACTGATTTATCGCCAACAGGGTGACACTGTCCGTGCCCTGACATCTCTGGAACGGGCTTTGACTCTGGCTGAACCACAGGGTTACGTGCGCCTCTTTGTTGACCTGGGACAGGCGATGGGCCGCCTGCTGCAAGAAGCGCATGCTCGTCATGTCGTCCTGCCGGAATATGTTCAGGCGTTGCTCGACGCGTTCAGCACGCTTCCCGTCTCTGCAGAGCCAATGCCCTTGCCCGAGCCGCTGACGCCACGCGAGCTTGAGGTGCTGGAACTGCTGGCTGCCGGCCTGACCAACCGCGAAATTGGCCAGGAGCTGGTCATTTCGCCGCAAACTGTGAAGAAGCACACGGGGAACATCTATAGCAAGCTCAGCGTCAGTAACCGCACCGAGGCCGCTTCCAGGGCGCGGGAGCTGCACATTCTCGACTGATATCGCCAGGCTTCACTCTCTTTGGTAGATAACCACTGAATATACTCCACTGCTCTACCCCATCCGGGGCATGACGATACCCCCTTCCTTCTCTTACGCTGGTAATGAGCTGGCAGTGCCCTGGCATCTGACTTTAGAGGTTGAAGGAGCGAAGCTCTCTGTTTGAATTGATTTTAGCAAGTAGGAGGAAAGCCATGAACACCGTTAAAAACGAACAAACGAAGAGCGCGTGGAACAATATTGCGGCAGGCTTTGATGAGTTTGTCACCCCCATGTCCATGCCCCTGGCCGAAGATGTACTACGTCGGATTGGCCTGCGGGCAGGGATGCGATTCCTTGACGTGGCCGCCGGTAGTGGTGGCCTCAGCATTCCCGCCGCTCGCCTTGGGGCGCAAGTGTTGGCCACGGACATCTCCTCCACGATGATCGAGCGGCTCACGGCACGCGCTGCTGAAGCAGGGCTTTCCAACCTGGAAGGCCGGGTCATGAACGGCCAGAGCCTCGACCTGGCGGATGATACCTTCGATGTTACCGGATCGCAGAACGGGGTTTCGATTTTTCCAGAGTTCAAGCGCGGACTCAGTGAGCTGGTGCGCGTGACCAGGCCCGGAGGCCGCACGTTGATCATCGCCTTCGGTCCCCTTGCAGAGGCCGAGTTCATTACCTTCTTCTTGCAAGCCATGCAGGCAGCAATCCCTGGCTTCAGCGGGCTGCCGACGGACGGCCCACCCTTGCCTTTCCAGGCGGCAGACCCTGAGAAGCTGGGCCATGAACTGGCCAGCGCCGGGCTTGAAGATGTGCATGTGGAAACGACGACCTGGAAGATGAATTTCCACTCAGCGGCGCACTTATGGGACGTGTTGACGAGCAGCAACCCAATTGGAGCGATGCTCGTGGCCGATCTGACGCAAGAGCAGCGAGATGCCGTCCGTCAGAACCTGGAGGACATGCTCCGCGAGCGCGCCGGCGGGAACGGTCCCGCCCTGCTGACTAACCCGATCAACGTCGGGTTTGGGACGAAATCTTTGAATTCCGCTGTGTACTGAGCACTGGGCTTAGGGCAAGAGCAGGTGATCTGTGCCGTTCACCGGCAGCCGTTGCCCGCTTTCTGCTTCGTATAGGCCCACGCGCACTGCCAGAGGTCCTTCCACCCCTTCTGGGACATGTAGCAGGTGGCGATCGGTCACGTACTCGCCGGGCGCCCAGCCCGTCGTCGGCCGCGCCCACTGCGCCGGCTCCGCGTCTGACTGCGCCACCATCTGCCCCTGCTCATCCAGCAGATGCACGAACACACGGTAGGAGACGTCCATCTCAGACAGCCCCTGCCACACCAGGGTGACCGTCAGCGGACCGGCCGGCGCACCCTGCAGCGCCTCCGAAGGTTCAATGGAGTAACCGGCCAGCCGCGCCACGTCGCCGAACTCAGCATCCACCGCCTGTTCGCTGGGCGGCTCCTGGAATACGCGCTGCGGCGCTTCGACCTGCACCTGGCCCAGCGCTATCTCTGCCAGTTGCAGCCGGTACACGCCGCTCTCCAGCGCCGCCGGTAGCCGCAGCAGGTGTTGCCCGCGCCACCGTTCGCCCACCTGCCACTGCTGTGGCGGGAAATCTTCACGCACGGGTGCTATTTGCCAGTCGCGAACCAGCTCTCCGGCCTCGTTCAGCAACGCCAGCGGCAGGTGGGCCGCCCCTTCGCTGCTGCCCACTTTCTCCCAGAACAACGTCAGCAGCAGCGGGTCGCCCGGCGCGGCCTGTGCCCGATCCTGGTTGTAGCCCAACAGGGCCACGCCGCCGATTGCTTCGCCAACCATAACCTGCGGCTGGAATTGGGGCGCACGCTCCGGCCGCGTCACCTCAATGTGGGCGATGACTGCCGTGGGGCCAACCGCCGCGCCGTCCTGCACCAGGGTTAACGGCTGCAAATCGTCCAGGCGGAAGAGGGTCAGCACCAGCTCATAGCGGCCCGGAGGGGTGCCCGGCAGCACCTGCACCTCGCGGCTGTCCCAGGCCCACTGGCCTGGCTGCCACGCTTCAGTCGTTGGCGCATCCTCATAAAGCCGCGGGCGGAACGTCTCCTTATCACTCCACACCAATCCCTGTGGCCCGCGCAGCCAGACGTTGGATTGGTAGGCCGTTGCCGGTACTGCTCCTGTGGTCTGCCACGCCAGGTCCACATCAAACGTCGTGCCCGCAGGAGCCGCTTCCCGGCTCAGATTGAAGCCCACCAGCCGCAGCTCGCCTGCTTCCAGCCCGGCCGTGTGCGCCACGGGCGGCGCTGCTGCGCGTCGCAACGGTGTTTGCACGCGGTCCACCAGCGCCTTGGCGCCAATCAGCAGCAAGGCCAGCGCCAACAAAGGAACCAGGATGCGGCGGCCGGGCTGCTCTCTAACCACATCCGGCAAATAACTTGCGCCGCTCTCGCGCCGCAGCCAGACCGTCGCCGCAATCAGCAACAGGGCCGCGGCCGTGCTCAGCACGCCAAACAGGCTGCGCAGGGGTGTACTGGTCCAACGCACTTCTACCGTGTGCCGCCCGGCCGGGATAGTGAAGGTTATCAGCCCCAGCGGGTCGCTGGGCGTGACCGGCGCCTCTTCACCGTCAATTTGCACCCGCCAGCCGGGAAAAGCGAAGGTCAGGTAGCGGGCCGTAAAGGCCTCTGGCGTTTCAATTACCAGCCGCGCCGCGTTTGGTTCGTATCTCTCTTCCAGCACTGCCGCTCCCTGCGGCAGCGCGCTCTGGTCGAAGCGCTGCGGCGTCCGCCCCGCCGTGTAGTCAGCCTCCAGCGGCGAGCCATCCGGGCGCTGTTGCACCGTGACCGGGAAGTAGCTGCCTTCGGGGTCCACGCCCACCAGCCCTGTGGCGTGTTCGTACTCGTGCACGGCCAGGATGGTGGGGTACAGCTCCTCGGAGCAGTAGTTGGGGTAGAGCAGGGGGAACGCTTCAAGGAGCAACAGCGTAGTGGCAATGGCTGTGGCCGGCAGCAAGAAGCGCCCCGCTCGCGGCTCCAGGCCCCGCGGTCGGTGGCTCAGCAGGGCAAAGGGAGCGCCGGCCAGCATGGCCACGGGCAGGGCCGCGCGCCCCACGAAGCGCCAGGGGAATTGCACGAACTCAATCAGCGGCAATGCTTCCCACAACCAGCGGCTGAGGGGCAGGGCGAAGAAGAGAAAAACAAGCGCCCCGGCGGCCATGAGCAGGATGTGCGCGCGCTGCTCCCGGTGGCGGTTGCGGGCCAGGCTCAGCAGCCCCAGCAAAGCAAGCGCGGCCGGCGCCCAGCCCAGCCGGAAGGGCAGCGGTGGGTTGATCAGCGTGGGGTCCTCTGGTTGTACCGCGCCGAAGATTTCGCCAGGGCTGGCGAAGTTATAGCGAAAGTCGTTGTTGCGCGTGGTGGTAGAGAGGCTCAGCGTCACTTCGTCCATTTCCAGCAGCGCCGGGCCGGTGTAGAAGGCGGTCAGCCCCAGCCCCACGACGAAAATCAGCCCCAGGCGCAGGGCAGCCTGCCGCCAGCCCACATTGTGCAACCAGGCCAGCGCCAGCAGGTAGAGGCCCAGCGTGGGCGTGAAAATCAGCAGCGAAATGTTGTGGCTGAGCGCCAGCGCCGCCAGCCCCAGCGCTGAGACCAGGAACCAGCGCGGCCGCTCCTGCAGCAAAAAGCGCCGCCCGCTCCACAGCAGCAGAGGGAAAAGGGCCAGGGCCATCGACTCCACCTGATTGCCGCGCACCAGCGCGTCCACCAACTGGTAAGGGGCTGCCATGTAGGCTACGGCGCTGACCAGGCCGGCCGGCATGCCGAATACGTCTCGCACCCAGAGGAACATGAACCAGCCCGCCGCCAGCAGGCATAAAATGTAGAACAGGTTGGTCGCTGCGGGCAGGGGCAGCCCTGCCAGGTGCAAAAAGTGGGTCAGGTACAGGGGCAGCGGTTCACGGTAGAGGAAGAAGGGATAGCCGTAGCCGAATGCCAGATCGGGCAGCCAGCGGCTGAAGAGCAGACCGTTTTCCCAGGCGTGCCTGATGGCCGCCACGCGGTGGTAATGCAGGTGCCCATCGTGGGTGCAGGGCACGCTGCCCCAGCGCAGCAACGGTGTAATGAGCGGGAGGCCGAACAGCGTCACCAGCAGCAGGTGCTGCCAGCTATGAAACCTCGTCCCTTTTTCCGTTTCCTGCCTCACGGCGCCTGCCTTTCCAGCCGGGATTCATCATCGGGCAGCGCCGCGGCTGCGACGCAATGGCTGATGGCTGCCGGCCGCGGCCTCGGGCGCTGTGGCCTCAGCCGCCTCAGGCTCACCCTGGTAGGTCACCGTTTCGCCTATGTGATAGACCGGTTTGCCCTGGCTTTCATAATAGGTGCGCACAACCAGCTCGGCCAGCAGACCCATTACCAGAAACTGAATGCCGATGAAAATAAGCAGGACGGCCAGCATCAGCAGCGGCCGGTCGCCGATGCGCACGGCGTGAAACCCTTCGATGCCGCCGGTAACCAGCCCCCAGAACTTGAGGAAGGAGAGGTAACCGCCCAACAGCGTGCCCAGCACAGCGGAGATGACGCCGATGCCGCCCAGCAGGTGCATGGGCCGGTCACTATAGCGCCGCAAGAAGAGCACGGTGAGCAGGTCCAGAATGACGCGAAAGGTGCGCGAAATACCATATTTGGACGACCCGGCAACCCGTTCGCGGTGGTTGACCGGCACTTCGGCCATGCTGAAGCCGGCGAAATTGACCATTTCCGGAATGAAGCGGTGCATCTCGCCGTAGAGGTGGATCTGCTGCACCACCGCCGCCCGAAAGGCGCGCAGAGAACAGCCGCGGTCGTGCAGCTCAACCCCGCTGCTGCGCGCAATCAGGCTGTTGGCGATGCGCGACGGCAGGCGGCGCAGCAATAATGGATCCTTGCGATCCTTGCGCCAGCCGTTGACCACATCGTACCCTTCCTCCAGCTTGTGCAACAGGGCTGGAATGTCGGCGGGGTCGTTCTGGCGGTCGGCGTCCAGGGTGACGATGACCCGGCCGGTGGCGTAGTTGAACCCCGCGGCAAAGGCCGCCGTCTGCCCGAAGTTGCGGCGGAAACGGATGGCGACGACGTGCGGGTCACTCTGGGCCAGCTCGCGCAAAATCTCAAAGCTGCCGTCGTTGCTGCCATCGTCGATGAAGATAACTTCGTACTGTAGGGCCTGGCCGTCTGCCGCCGCCTCGTCATCCAGCGCTGCGTGGATTTCCTTGAGCAAGGGACGCAAATTACCCGCTTCGTTATAGACGGGAATAACCAGGCTCAGATCGTACCCGGCTGCTGTCACTCTGCGTCCTCTTCCACCAGCCCCGCTTCCGTAATTTGCAGCCGGTAAAGGCCTTTGAAATCGTCTGGATCGGCCGGCTCACCCTTGCGCAGGATGTTCAGTTTGCCCTCGTGCGCCATGTGACGGCTCATAATACGGATGCGGTTGAGCAGTGTGCGCCAGTGGTCGGGCAAAATGGCACGGGCCACATCCCCCGGCCGCACAGAACCGTCCATGCCCGCCTTGCGCGTCATGTCCAATATCGTCTCACGTACTTCCTCGTCACTGACGCGCCGTGGTTTCTTTGCCGGCTCTTGACTCATTAACACTCTCCTCGTTCGTCCAGACGTAATGACAGGTTTCTCAACTGCGCGAGGCCAGCCAGCGCTGGAATGATTGCTGGCTCTCTCCGCTCAGATTCACGGTCGATAATACCATGAGTACTGGTAAAAGTCAGTGTGTGAGGGTGGTCGAGCCTATGGGCAACTGTCAATACATGCGCCCTTATGTAAAGCGATTTGCCAAATCGCTCTACAAGCTAACGTTATGACGCTCAGCGCAGGCCGTGTTAAACTGGGGCGGTGTACGGCTGGCATTGCCGATAGAACAGACAGTTATCGCCTGTCGCTGCCGTTGACCATCGTCGATTGTAGCGGTAAGGCTTTGAAGTACGGATGAAGATTTCACTGATTCTGACAGTCAAAAATGAAGGGGATGCTCTGCGCCCGTTGCTCGATTCGCTCATCCAGCAGAGCCGCATGCCTGATGAGGTTGTGGTTTGCGACGGCGGCTCCACCGATCATACGCTGGAGGTCCTGGAATCATACCGGCAGTGGCTGCCGCTGAAGATTATCGTTGCGCCGGGCAGCAACATCAGCGAGGGGCGCAACCGGGCCATCGCCGCTGCCCAGGGGCCGGTCATCGCCTGCACCGATGCCGGGGTCGTGCTTTCGCCGGTGTGGGTGGAGGAGATAACACAACCGATTTTGCAGGGCCAGGCGCGCGTGGTCAGCGGCTGGTTCGAGCCTGACCCCTACACCGATTTTGAAGTGGTAATGGGCGCCACCGTTTTGCCTGCGTTATGGGACGTAGACCCCCAGAGCTTCCTGCCCTCCAGCCGCTCTGTGGCTTTCTGCAAAAAAGAGTGGGAAGCGGTGGGCGGTTACCCAGAGTGGCTGGATTTTAGCGAGGACATTGTCTTTGACCTGGCGCTGCGCGAGCGCAATGGGCCATTTCCCTTCGCCCCCCGCGCCGTGGCCTATTTCCGCCCGCGGGGCACAATGCGCGCTTTCTTTCGCCAGTATTACCGCTACGCCCGCGGCGACGGCAAGGCCAATCTGTGGCCCAAACGGCACGCGGTGCGCTACGTCACCTATCTGTTCCTATTGCCCTTTTTCCTGTGGCTCATCTGGCGCGAAAAGTGGCAGGGTTGGGCCGGGCTGCTGCTGGGCGTCTTTGCTTACTGCCTGCGCCCCTTGCGGCGGTTGTGGCCTGCCACGCACGGCTGGCGCCCTCCCTCAAGGTTGCGAGCGTTGGCCCTGATACCCCTGATCCGCTTCGTGGGCGACGTGGCTAAAATAGCCGGTTATCCGGCCGGGCTTCTCTGGCGCTGGCGACATCGCCCTTAATCTGAGCCTTCACTCACTTTAGTTGACGCGACTCCCGCTCACAGCTAAGATCGCGCGCGGCGAAAAGCCCGAAAACCATCCCAGCCCACTAACAAACTAACCAACTGACAAACCAACCAACTATCAAACGAACTAATTAACCGACCATGATTATTCAGCGTAAACCACCCCGGCACCCGCGCAGCGGGCCTTCCTGCCTCCTGGTCCTACTCGTTGCCGGCGCTTTTGCGCTGGGTATGTACGTCGTCAGCAACGCTGAAGAAGTGCGGGACGTCATTGTGCCCACGGCCACGCCGGAACCGACTCGTTCTGCCGCGGAATATGCCACCAGCGCTGCGCTCTATGAGCGCGATGGTGAGTATGAGAACGCGGTCGAGGCCTACGAGAAGGCGATTGCCCTGGACGAGTCCAACCTCAACTACTACCTGAAGCTGATCGACCTGTTGATTATGCTGGGCAATCCATCTGAGGCGCTGACGAGGGCCAAACAGGCGATGGTCATGTCCCCTGAGGAGCCGGAAGTGTGGGTGGCGCTGTCTTCGGCTCACCTGGCCAATGGCAACCGTATGATCGAAACGGGCGCGATTGACGCCGAGCTGGAGTTCCAGGAATCGATTAATGCCGCCGTGCACGCCACCGAGTTGAACCCCAATGCTGCTGAAGCATTTGCTTATATGGCGCGCGCGCAGATCAAACTGGGGCCGGAACGGTACAACGAGGCGATTGAGAATGCCGCGCTGGGTGTCGAGCTTGATCCTCAAAACCCCGTCACACGACACTCGATGGCCCTGGCCTATGAGGTTCGCGGCCTCTATGACAACTCCATTGAAGAGTATCTCATCGCGCTGGACAACGACCCTAACCTGCATAACCTGCGCGTTGAGCTGGCCTATCTCTACTTCTTCACCGAGCGGCGGCAGCAGGCGATTCTGACCCTGCAAGATGTGATCGAGCGCGATCCCACCAACGCCAATGCCTATGAGGGGCTGGCTTACTTCTACTTCATCCTGGGCCAATACCCGCGCGCCGAAGAACACGCTTTCCAGGCCGTACAGTTGGACGGGGAGATGAACCGCGCTCACGCACGGCTGGGCGCCGCTCGCTTCCAGCAAAATAAGTACGACACCGCCATTGAAGAGTTGAATATCGCCGTCTCTAATTACGGCGAGGTTACAACGGCTAACGCCATTTTCTTCAATATGTTGGGTCTGGCTCACTATTACCAGGAAAATTGCCAGGAAGCTGTTCCCTACTTCCAGAAAGTCCTTAACGCAGCTCCCAACGAATTCGCCATCGCCCAGGCGCAAGAGGGCATGGAGCTTTGCCGCCAGCAGCAGTTGGGACAGTAGGTGGTGGTCGGTAGGCCGTTATCGGTAATCAGTAGGCCGTTGTCAGTATTCAGTGGTGTTGGGTGGTTGGTCGCTTGCGGGATCTTTTGGAATTCTTCTTCTGGTCTTTTGCGTTGGCCGTTCCCTTTTGGATATTTGGCTGGGGTAAACTGCCGCTGCCGATTAATCTTCCTGTAGGTGCTTTGGTAGCGTTTGTTCCTGTAACGGCCGCTGCTATTGTTTCATATAAACGATATGGTTCTAAGGGTGTCAGGAGGCTGTTGGGGAAGGCGCTGGATTTCAGGAAGATTAGGAACAAGGTGTGGTATCTGCCCGCTTTCTTACTGATACCGTCGCTCTATATCCTGTCTTATATAGTCATCCGCCGGGCCGGGTTGCCGCTTCCTGAATCAATTGAGATTCCGTATCTGGTAGCGCCGCTTTTTCTCATCATGTTCTTTGTTGGCGGCCTTGGCGAGGAGCTGGGGTGGACGGGATATGCCCTCGACCCCCTGGAAGAACGGTTCGGAACGGTAAAAGCTGCGTTCATCCTGGGGATTATCTGGGCCGTATGGCATAGCATTCCCTACGTACAAACTGGCAATGCTACAAGCTGGATTCTGTGGCAGGTTCTTTACGCCATTGCCCTGCGCATTCTGATCGTCTGGATTTACAACAGGACGGGAAAGAGCGTCTTCGCTGCCACGGTGCTGCACACCATGGTTAATGTCAGTTGGACCTTGTTTCCAAACTACGGTTCGCACTTCAACCCCTTGGTGACCGGTTCCCTGGCCTGGGTGACCGTTTTGATTGTCCTGGCGCTCTGGCGACCGTCGCGGCCCGCGCGTTACCATTATGCTGGTGTGTAGAAGCGCTTAAATCCGATTGTTACTGAGAATTAAATTAGCACTCCTCCTCTCCTTCTGCTAAAATTTCCTTGACATCCCCTCGTGTTATGATACAATTTTAGTTGCAGTTAGCAGTCTCGACCCTTGTCTGCTAATACCCATCAGATTTTACATCAAATTTCACATTCACATTTGGAAAGGAGTGTCACTATGAACATGAAGCTTAAACCGCTTGGTGATCGGCTGGTTGTCGAACCCAAGGAGCGTGAAGAGGCCACAGCTTCTGGAATCATTTTGCCCGAAACTGCCAAAGAAAAACCTCAAGAGGGTGAAGTGATTGCAGTTGGCCCCGGCCGGCGTGACGACGACGGTGATCGCATCGAGATGGACGTTTCCGTTGGCGATATGGTTCTCTATGCCAAGTATGCCGGCACTGAGATCAAGGTTGACGGCAAGAAGCTGCTGATTCTCAAGGAATCCGACGTTCTGGCTATTATCGAAAGCTAAGTGGCGCCCTCGATTAAGAGGCGACCTCTCATCTAGAGTTTGGAATCAAGGAGTGATTAAAAGATGGCAAAACAGATATCTTTCTCCGACAGTGCGCACCGCAAACTGCGCGAGGGCATTAACACCCTGGCCAGCGCGGTAGCCACCACCCTGGGGCCGAAAGGACGCAACGTGGCCCTGGATAAATCCTTTGGCGCTCCCACCATCACCCACGATGGTGTGACCGTTGCCAAGGAAATTGAACTGGAAGACCCCTACGAAGATATGGGCGCGCAGCTCCTTAAAGAAGCTGCCACCAAGACCAATGACATCGCCGGTGACGGTACCACTACCGCCACCGTTTTGGCGCAGAATATCGTTAACGAAGGGTACAAGAACGTAGCGGCCGGCGCCAACCCCATGCTGCTGAAGCAGGGCATCGAGGCCGGCGTGCAGGCGCTATCCCAGAAAATTCGCGACATGGCTGTCACCATCGACAGCGTGGAAGAGATTGCTTCCGTCGCCGCCATTTCCGCCCAGGATGAAAGCATCGGCAAGTTGATCGCCGAGGTGATGGACAAAGTCGGTAAGGACGGCGTCATCACTGTGGAAGAGTCCCAGGGTCTGGAGTTCGAAACTGAATACGTTGAAGGTATGCAGTTCGACCGCGGCTACATCAGCCCCTACTTCGTGACTGATTCCGATAGCATGGAAGCGGTTCTCGAAGACCCCTATATCCTCATTCATGACAAGAAAATTAGCTCTGCTCAGGACCTCGTCCCCGTTCTGGAGAAACTGATCCAGACCGGCAACCGCGACTTCGTGGTTATTGCCGAAGATATCGACGGCGAGGCTCTGGCAACGCTGGTGCTGAACAAGCTGCGGGGCACGATCAACGCCCTGGCCGTGAAGGCGCCTGGCTTCGGTGACCGTCGTAAGGCCATGCTGCAGGATATTGCTATCCTGACCGGCGGCCAGGTCATTACCGAGGAAATGGGCCGCAAGCTGGAGAGCGTTCAGATCTCCGACCTGGGCCGTGCGGGTAAGGTTGTCGCCACCAAGGACGAGACCACCATTGTTGACGGCGCTGGCGACAATGCCCAGATTAAGGCGCGCGTGGAGCAGATTAAGACCGAAATCGAACGCAGCACCTCTGACTACGACCGCGAGAAGCTGCAGGAACGTCTGGCCAAGCTGGCCGGTGGTGTGGCCATCATCCGCGTTGGCGCCGCCACAGAAACCGAGCTGAAGGAAAAGAAGCACCGCGTCGAGGACGCCCTCAGCGCTACCCGCGCTGCAGTGGAAGAAGGTATTGTGCCCGGCGGTGGTGTGGCGCTCATTAACGCCATCAGCGCGCTGGATGACGTCAAGGTTCCCGAGGGTGACCCGGCAACCGGTGTTGGCATCCTGCGCCGCGCTCTGGAAGCTCCGATGCGCAAGATTGCGGAGAATGCGGGCCAGAATGGCGACGTCATTATCCAGAACGTGCGCTCGCTGCAGAAGGAAAAGAACAACATCAACATTGGCTACAATGTTCTGTCCGAAGAGTACGTGGACATGATCAAGGCCGGCATCATCGACCCCGCCAAGGTAACCCGCGGCGCGTTGGAAAATGCGGCCAGCATCGCCTCCATGATTCTCACAACCGACGTTCTGATCACCGACCTTCCCGAGAAGGATGGTGGGCCGCAAATGCCGCCCGGTGGTGGAATGCCCGGTGGAATGGGCTTCTAAGCCTGAATCTCCTCTTCAATTGTGAAAAGGACTCCTCAGCGACAGCCGGGGAGTCCTTTTGCTTTCCATAGAGCGATTTGGTGAATCGCTTTACATAGGAGCGATTTGCCAAATCGCTTTACATAAGAGCGATTTACCAAATCGCTTTACATAGGAGCGATTTACCAAATCGCTTTACATAGACCCCCTGACGGTTTAACTTTGGACATCTCTGCCATTTCCCCGTAAACTTTAGAGTATCCAGTTATCTCGTTGCTCACTTTGCCATTTTTCATCACAGCCGGGGCCGCAGCGGTCCAGAGAGGAGGGTTTATGGGGCAGTCGTTAGTTGCACAGTTGTTGCCAGTCTTGGAGAAAATGGAGTGGTCAGGTGTGGAAGAACCGACCACCAACGGCGCCATCGTCTTCAAGACAGCCATTGATCAGATCGATAGCTTCCGCGGCAACCCGCAGGTATTGGGAACGGCTCTACGCACCTTGCGCACCGGCGACTCGCTGCCCTACGCTTTCGCCGGTGTTGCCTATATCCTGCTCGCCGCCGCAGCCGAACATGACGGCAGTTATGATAGCGCCGGTCTGGATGCCGCGCTCGATTGGCTGGAACGGGCGCAGGAGTTCTCCCCCGAACTGACAGACATCAACCTCATCGAGCCTCTGATTTACATCTTCGGCGACCGCCTCGACGATGCGCGCCTGGTCCTCGACTATCTGCACGAGCAGGACCCCTACAATTACTACCTGCACCGCGCCGAGATGTATTACTGGCAGCAGGCGGGCGACCTGGAGCAGGCGCTGGATTGGAACCAGCAGGCGATGGCCCAGGCCGAGACCGTGCCACAACGGTTGCGCCTGAAGAGCGTTGCCGCACGCCTCCACCTGCAGGCCGGTGACCTCGATGAGGCGCTAACGACCTATAAAGAAGCGCTGCACTTCGACCCCGACAACGCCTGGCTCTGCCACCAGATCAGCCTGCTGCACCTGCAGCGGGAAGAAATAGCCGAAGCCGCCCAATTCAACGAACGCGCCCTCAAACTACAACCCGACTTCCCCCCCGCCCTCCAGCTCCACGAACAGCTAAACAGCGACGAACGGTCGGCGGGGTTGTTGGGCCGGATTTTTGGGTGATTGGGGATTGGAGACTGGAGACTGGAGATTGGAGATTGGTTTTTGCCGCAGATGGACGCGGATGGTTAGTTGGTTGGTTTGTTGGTCAGCTACTATACCTAACCAACTAACCAACCAATAAAATTAGTGAAATTCGTGCAATTCGTGGCAAAAACACAGTCGCCAATCTCCAGTCTCCAATCTCTAATCTCCAATCTCCTCCAAAAACCCCAACACCCGCTCCCGCACCTCTTCCACGCTTAATTCGCTGGTATCCACGTATAGGTCGCAATGCTCTCGGGCGTGTTTTAGGCGGGTGGCTTGTTCTTGCAGGCGTTCTGGTCCCCAGGTGATGTTGGGGCGGCGCGCTTTGGCTGCGGTGTAATCGACGTCGAGGAAAATCAGGATGTCCGGTTTTGCAATTCGCTCCCACATCGCCGGCACATAGGAGTGCTCCTGGGCCACGTGGCGCGCTTCGTAGCCGTTTTGGCGCAGCGTCTCTACTAACACGCTCTTGCCCGAGACACAGGGACCAACTACAGCGACACGAAGCTCACTCAGTGTGACCACCTCCACCGTTTCACATTTTCATAAAGGAAGCCATCCCGTCAGGCGACGTACGCCGTCGCTGTCGCCGGGGCGTTTGCTCACACCAACTACCACCACGCTGATATCATCGCGCGGCCGGCCATCATCATACTCCACTGCCTGGCGCAACAACTCGTCCGAAATCTGCTGCGGGTCAGAGATACCCTCTTTCAGCATGATGCGCGTGGCCTGCACCGGGTCAAAACAATTGCTGCCGTGCCAGCTTCCGGCATGGCGCAGCCCGTCGGTGAAGGCGATGACCAGCGGGCCAACTTCCAGCGGAATCTCCGTAATCAGCGGCTTGGTATGGCGATAAATGCCAATGGCGTCTGACGACTCTTCCAACAAAAAGAGACCACGCTGCGGCGTGTGCACAATGACCGGCGCTTCGTTGTTGCGTGAAATGACCAGCGTCTCGGTCACGGCGTCTACGGACACGATATTGAGTGTGGCGCTCACTTTGCCGCCGCGGTAGGTGTACAGATAATCGTGCGCTGCCCGCGCCACTGCGCCGTCGCGCACCCCTTCTGCCAGCAGTTGGATCGCCTTGCGCGCCACAATGTTGCTGATTTTCTTGGCGGAGCGACCACTGCGCTGGCCGTCCACCAGCACCAGGGAGATGCCGCCATGCGGCCGTTCGATGATTTCCACAGTGTCCCCGCTTTCGCGAGTGGCATATTTGCTGATTTTGGCGACGGCAAATCTGACTTCCATGATTCTATTATATAGCTAATGACCTGAGAGTTTCTCTTGATTGTTACCGTTTAATTCTTTAAGCGCCAGTCCAACGCGCTGTGCCGCTCCGCCACCCGGTTGTTGCGCACGGCGATGCCAATGGCCCGCTTTGTGCCCACCAGCACCACCAGTCGCTTGGCCCGCGTCACCGCCGTGTAGAGCAGGTTGCGCTGCAACATCATGTAATGCTGGGTCAGCACCGGCATCACCACGCAAGGATACTCCGCCCCCTGGCTCTTGTGCACACTGACGGCGTAGGCATGCGTCAACTCGTCCGCTTCCAGGAAATCGTAAACCACCGGCGCGCCATCCACGCTGACGGTCATCGTCTGTTGGATGGGGTCAATGGCTGTCACGCGGCCGATGTCGCCGTTGTAGACGTTCTTGTCGTAATTATTGACCGTCTGCATCACCTTGTCCCCGGCGCGGAAGGAACGGCCCGACAGGCGGCGCTCCGGCTTGCGTGAGGAGGGCGGGTTCAGCGTCGCCTGCAGCTTTTCGTTGAGATTGTTGACGCCGGCGCTGCCGTTGTACATGGGGCTTAGCACCTGAATGTCGTCAATGGGATGCAGCCCAAATTTGTGCGGGATGCGGTTCTTGACGATGTCCACCAGCAGCTCCACCAGCTCGTCGGGGTCCGGCTTCACAAAGAGGAAGAAATCTCTGGCCTCTTTGGGCGTCAACGGCATCTGGCCCTGGTTGATGCGGTGCGCGTTTTGCACGATGAGGCTATCCGCCGCCTGCCGGAAAATCGTCTGCAGGCGCACCACTGCCGCCACCTCGGAGTCAATCAAATCGCGCAACACGTCCCCCGCGCCCACCGACGGCAACTGGTCCACGTCGCCTACCAGCAGCAGGTGGCTGTCCGGCCCGATGGCCTTCAGCAGCGTATTGGCCAGCACCAGGTCCAGCATCGAGGTCTCGTCGATGACGATCATATCGGCGTCGATGGGATTTTGCTCGTGGCGGCCAAAGCCCTCGCCCGGTTTGAACTCCAGCAGGCGATGAATGGTCTTCGCCTCGCGCCCCGTCGCTTCCGACAGCCGCTTCGCTGCGCGGCCGGTGGGTGCGGCCAGCACGTAATTGTGCCCGCCCTGGTCCAGCAAATCGAGCAGGGCGCGCAGCGTCGTCGTCTTGCCGGTGCCCGGCCCGCCGGTGAGGATGGTGACTTTGTTGGTGATGGCGGTGTGGATGGCTTCGAGTTGTTGGGGGGCGAGGCGGACAGGGGCGCTGTTAGCGCTTTGGAGAGTGGAGATTAGAGATTGGAGACTGGAGATTGGAGATTGGGGGGAGGCTGCCGACGCGAGCTGGTTTTTAAGGGTGTGGAGACGGGTGGTGGGGTGGTCGATCATGCGGCGCACGCGGTTGGTGACGCCGATTTCGGAGTAGTAGAAGGGAGTCAGGTAGACGGCGCGCTCTTCGTGGACCGCCGGTGGCTGGCCGTCGGTCTGCGCGTTGCCATCGATTTCGTAGGTGATGGTGTCGCGCTTGATGAATTCGTCGCTTTCCAGGGCCTCGATGATGGTGGTGACCTTTTCCTTTTCCAGCCCCAGGATTTCGGCCGCTTCCGGTTCCAGCTCTTCTTGCGGCACGTAGACGTGCCCTTCCTCGGCCATGCGGTTCAGGGTGTAGGCAATGCCGGCCTCGATGCGGCCGGGGTCGTCGTGGGCCAGCCCCAGCGCCTGGGCGATCTTATCCGCCGTCTTGAAGCCAATGCCGTGAATATCCTGCACCAGCCGGTAGGGCGTGCTCTGCACAACCTGCAGCGAGTCGTCCTCGTACTTCTTGTAAATCTTAATCGCCAGATGGGTGGAGACGCCGTGCGATTGCAGGAAGACCATCACGTCCTTGATCGCCTTCTGCTCTTGCCACGCCTTCTTGATGCTCTTGATGCGTTTGGGGCCGATGCCCAGAATTTCCTGCAGCCGATCCGGCTCCTGGTCAATGATGTCCAGCGTCGCTTCGCCAAATTTGGCCACAATGCGCTCGGCCATCACTTTGCCCACGCCGCGAATCATGCCTGAGCCTAAGTAGCGCTTGATGCCTTCCACGGTCGCCGGCAGCGCCTGCTCGCACTGTTCGGCGATGAACTGCCGGCCATACTCAGGGTGGTTGATCCAGCGCCCGCTGAGCCGCAGCCACTCGCCGGGGTTGACCTCCGGCAGATTGCCAACCACCGTCACCAACGCCTCGCGCCCCGACGCGTACTTGTAGAGCAACATGCTGCGCGAATCGGGCTTCAGCCGAATGACGGAGTAGCCGTTCTCTGGATTATAGAAGGTAACTCGTTCAACGGAGCCACTGACCTGTGTGCGTTCTTGCTGCAACATAGGTGTAATTTTACCGTTTTTGGCACAAATGTACTACAGATTGTAGAGCGATTTGGCAAATCGCTTTACATAAAAGACCATACAACTGGCGCGCTTAAGCGGGCGGTCTATCTATGTATAATAAGGAAAGGATGCAGCAGAGCAAGAGGCTAACATGAAGGTGGGCGGTGGCGAAACGAACTACGTCGAGGATATTCTCGGTATGCCGCTCGAACCCTGTTCCGGACCATACCTGCAGATGGGCACTATCGACCGAGAATAGAGCGGGAGAGAAGCGTTACCTATCTCGCTCTACTTGTGTTAAACTTGCAATAGTCAACATTACGGGTCAATTTAACGATGCCGACAGCTTTGCGAACAGGACCTTATCGTTTTTATTTCTACTCTTATGATTGTGACGAGCCACGGCATATACATGCCGATCGTGAGAATATGAGTGCCAAATTTTGGCTCGATCCTGATGTGTCGCTTGCTGCAAACTATGGTTATAGTCGTAAGGAGTTACGCGACATCGAGCGTATTGCCAGGAGTAACTTGGAGAGATTGAGGCATGAGTGGGATGCATTTTGCGGAAGCGGTACCGGCGATTCCTAGAGCAGTCAACGTTATCGTAACAGACGATACCCTACAAGTGGACCTTGAGGACGGTCGCACAATCTCTGTGCCCATCGGCTGGTTTCCGCGCCTGGCGCATGGAACGCCCGAGGAGCGAGCCAACTTCCAGATAAGCGGCGCTGGACGTGGCGTACACTGGCCTGACTTAGACGAAGATATCGGTATCGAAGGCCTCTTACTGGGCAAGAAATCAGCCGAGAGCCGGGCTTCTTTCAAGAAGTGGCTTGAGCAGCGTAATGGAATCCGCTCATAGCTGAGGCCCCCACCGCAGTAGTCGAACTTTTCGCAACCTGATCCAGAAAGAAACAACCCCTCCCGCAATCTACGGGAGGGGTTGTGTT
>CAZRTM010000007.1:0-61920 GCA_964602995.1 uncultured Ardenticatenaceae bacterium | reverse complement strand
CATCGTCTACCATCTGCACGCGGTTGCCGGCAGCGTCATACTGGTAGCTGACCGTTACGCCGTCAGCCGTATAGGTGGTCGTGATGAGCCGGTTGAGGTTGTCATAGCTGTGGTTGGTCACGGCGCCGTTGGCGTCGGTCATCACGGTGCGGTTGCCCAGCAGGTCGTAGCTGTACGCTGTGGCATTGCCCAGGGCATCGTAGACGGTGACCGGCCGGTTGAGCGCGTCGTAAAGCGTGTGCGTGACGGTGAAGCCGCGGGCATTGGTGATGACGGTGCGGTTGCCCAACGCGTCGTAGGCGTACTGCGTCAGCAGGTTGCTGTCGTCCGTCTGTACTCCACTTGTATCGTTCTCAACCACGCTCGTGAGACGGTTCAGGCCATCATAGCCATAGCTGGTGCGCACGCCCTCAGCATCTATCATCGCTCTCTGGTTGCCGGCGGCGTCATATTCGTACTGTGTTGTGTTGTTCTCGGCATCGGTCGTCGAGATCAGCCGGCCCAAGTCGTCATAGCTGTTGGTCGTGGTATGGGCCAGCCCGTCTACTGTGCTCAATACCCAGCCAGCGGCGTTGTAGGTCTGGCTGGTCGTCACCCCTTCCTGGCTCGTGGTCAACACCAACCGGTTCAGGCTATCGTAGCTATAATTGGTCGTGTGCCCGTTGGTGTCCGTTTCTGCAAGCCGGTTGCCCAACGCGTCGTAGCTGGTTGTGGTCTGTACCGGCTGTCCATTCAGATAGCGCGTGGTGGTCACGACACGTCCCAGGCTGTCGTAGGCAAACTCGGTGATGTGGCCTAATACATCTACCGTCGAGGCGCGGCGGCCCAGGGCATCGTACACGGTGAAGGAGCAAAGGTTCACTTCACCGTTAGGGTTCGTGGTCGTATCAGCACAGCCGGTCCCATCTGTCTCAATCGGGGTCACGCCATCCCAGTTTTGCACTTGCACAACCGGCCGGTTAGCGCTGTCGTAGACCGCGTGGCTCTTCTGCCCCTTGGCGTCTGTCACCGTCGTCTGGTTACCGGCCGCGTCATATTCGTAGAGCGTGCAGATGTTCTCGTCGCGATGGGGGTCCAGGCCAGAGTCGAAACAATTTTCAAGCGTGAAACCCGGTTGCCAGTTCTGCACCACGCCCTCGACCCGGTTCAGCTCGTCATAAAGCGTGCGCGTCATGTGCCCCACGGTATCTGTGACAATAATCGTGTTACCCACTTCGTCGTAGGCATACAGCGTACAAATGTCATTGTCGCGCGCTGCTGGCAGCGCTAGGCAGTTGGGCAGGTCGGCCATCTGCGTGATGGTCCCGCTCCAGTTCTCAATCGTGCCCGCCACGCGGTTGAGCGGATCGTAGAAGGTGCGCGTCATGCGTCCCACGGAGTCGGTGACAATGATGGTATTACCCGCAGCGTCGTATTCGTACAGAGTGCATTGGTCCCGGTCGGGCGCAGCAGGTGGGAAAGCGCACTGCTCCAGAGAGGTCACCGATTGGCTGTTCTCCACCATCCCCGCCACGCGGCCCAGGCTATCGTAGAAGGTACGTGTGACTTGCCCCAGAGGGTTAGTCGCGGAAATGACGCGCCCGGCGTCGTCGTAACCGGTCAGATTACAAATGTTGTGTTCAGCATCTGGGTCGGCAAAATTGCAGAGGTCGTTGTAGTCAGAATAAGGGCTGCCGTCCCAGTTGGTTGCGGCGGCCACCATACGCCCGGCGCTATCGTAGAAGGTCAAATTGGTCTGGCCCAGCGTGTTAGTCGTAGAGATGATGCGGCCGGCGGCATCGTATTCGTAACGAGTGCAGATATTCTCGTCACGCGGACCCTGGCTCGTGTCGCAATCGTCTTGCCATAGGGATGGGTCGCTGCCCGTCCAGTTGGCGATGGTAGCGATGAGCCGGTCTCCGTCGTCGTAGACGTTCAATGTCGTATGGCTCTCATCAGCTGAGGTCTCGGTCGTCGTCTGCAGGCGACCTGCCGCATCGTAGCCGTAGGTGGTTGTAATTGCCTCGCTCGTCCCTGCCGCCTGCACTACCTGTACTACCTGTCCGAAACTGTTGTAGTCGTAGGTAGTCACGCTGCCATTAGGATCTTGCTCTGCACCCAGTAAACCACTAACCGTAGGCGTGTAAATGGTGGTATTGCCTAAGGCATCCGTCATACTGGTGCGGAAGGTGGGGAAGCTGGCATTGTCATAGGCATACGTCGTCGTCATTTCCCGCGCATTGACCACCTGGGTAAGGTTGTTCAGGCCGTCATATACCATATTGGTCGTATTGTTCAGGGCATCCGTGACGCTCTCCAGGTTGCTGCCGCCCATATCCCAGCCTAGAGAGGTTGGATTACCGTTCGCGTCCACCACCTGCTTGGCCTTGAAGTTACCGTCGTAAGCTTTGCCTGTACCATTACCACAACCAGTCGTGCCATCGGCGCAGGAGAAGGTGCTATCGATGAGCGTGCCGCGGCTGTCATATGTGTGGGTCATGACCACGCCGTTTTCAGTCACCACATGGGTATTGGTAATGGCAAAGCTGATGTCCACCAGTAAGTTGTTGGCCCCATCCCACTGGCGATAGGCGTGTCCCTCGTCGTTGTAGGCCGTTTTTTCCACCGTGACGCCGGCGGGGTCCACGACCTCGCTCAGCAGGTGCGTCGTGCCACTATAATGATATGTGCTCGCTACTCCCAATGTGCCTGTGACTACGGTCAGGTCACCGTTGCCGTTGTAGTCCAGGGCCACACTGCGCCCCGCGTTATCAGTCACACTGGTGAGGTATTCTGTCGTCGCGTCATAGTCATAGGTCAGGGAACGCTCTCCCTGTGCTGCTTCTATCAACCGGCCCTGCGCATTGTGCGTGAACGTAATCACGTTGCCTTTGGCGTCTTCTTGTTGCAGGAGGAGACCCTGGTGGTCGAAGGTGTAGACCATTTGATTGAAAGTGGTAACGACGTATGTAGCACCCACCTCGGCAAGCTGCGCAGTGACGCCTGCGTACGGACTGTATGTACCGTCACCATTGTCAAAGAACGGCAGGCGCGAGCCACCTACTGCCTGTAGTTCAACGGTGTCCGGTAAAAGATTGCCTTCAAAATGCAATCTCATGTCGTAATTGTGTGTCCAACCGTGCCCCATGGTCCTTGTGTAGATGTCCACGGCTTGCGAGGCGTACGAACGGCGGAACTCTAATACGCTACCCTGGACAGGGATGGAAAGGTCAGTTTCCTGGTAGCTCAGATTGCCGTTGCGTGTGTTGATGGAGCCGCCGGCCCAGCCAACAGCGTCTTGTGCACTGCAAAGTGGACATTCTGGCTCAGTGCTCCACACCATCCGGTCAATAAGGGGCACGAACGGTGGTCCTTCACCATTGACGGTAACAGTAGCATTATCAAAATAGCTAGTCTTTTCTCCCCAAACATCCTTAGTAACTGCCAGAACAACTCGATAATTGCCAGGCGAGGCTGAAAAGGATCCACTGAGTGTAGTCCAGCCATTGGCAGCAACCGTAACTCTATCTAACTTCAGATTGCCAGTTACATCATAAACACGAAGCCTACTATGATGGTACCAGTTTCCATATACATCCACAGAAGCAGTAAAGATGCCACCTTCAGGCACGTATACCCATTGTTCTGCATAATCTGAACAAGAGTTGCAAAAGTTCAGCGGATGAATTCTCAAACACCCTTCCCGAGAATCAGTACAGGATGCCACCCAGGTAGCAGTCTCTGTACCTTGCCAATAGGCCATTCCTGAATCAAAAGAACCATTGTTCAGATAATTGCCATAGTCTCCATCATCCACCCCCGCCAGCGCCGTCCTCGTACCAAGCAGCAAGAAGAAGCCGATTCCTATTGCTAGGAGCACCATTGCTACGCGCTTTTCGTTGGCCAGTATCGTCTTTCCTCGTCCTATCATACCCAGTATCCTCTCTTTCCCACTCGAGCCAAAGCCTATCCTTGGTAGTATCGCTCTCCTCCCTTAGCGGTAAGTCAACGTCGTACCATCCTGGAAGAGAATGAGCTGCTGGTCAGCCTCGTCGTACACCATGCGGTGAAAGGCTGTCGCCAGTATTTCCCTGTTGCCGATGCTTTCACTCCAGCTGTCGCCTACTTGGTAGTGCCAGGTATCTTCCTACACTGTGTCACCGGCCATCGCCGCTCTGCCTGACAGTACCAAGTTTGCAGAACTCGCATCGTACACTATGCTGTGCACATAGCGCGTCGCTGGTTTGGTAGCATTGATTTCGTTCCAACTGTTTATAGCAGGGTCGAAAGCCTACAAATCAGCCAGCGTATTACCACTGCTATCGCGCCTACCGAAGACAGGGAGTTTGCCATCTCCGGCGATGATGCTTAGTAAAACAAATAGCGTGAAAACGCCAGCTCGATGCAGCAAGAACGTCAGGCGAGAAGGCAAATGCATACAAGACATGTCATTAACCACTTGATGCTGAACTGTCAGGAGATAGTGGGTTGCTTTCTGCAACCATATTAGGGAAATCAGAGGAGGCAATAGGATGAGGGTCCTGGAGTCAGCTAAGATTAAGGCCTGAGAATAGCCCTGTGCTGCTCGTTGCACCTCTGGAGTGCAGTGCTATAATGCGGCTAGAGTAACGATCTATGGTTGCTGCCAATGGACCGCTGCTATCATGTCTACGGATGAAGCGCGTACGGTCCGCATCTTAGGAGCCGCACTCGCAACCAGGAAGGAGAATTGAAATGGCAACGCTTGGTGGTTGGGAATGGATCATCATCCTCGTTATTGTGCTGCTCGTCTTCGGCGTAGGCCGCATTAGCAAATTGGGGAACGAGCTGGGCAAGGGCATCAGCGCTTTCCGTGAAGGTGTGCGCGAAGGACAGCGTAGTGAAGAAGAGGAAAACGAGACGGAGACGAAAGAGTAAGCCTGACCGGACTCTTATGGTAGCCGGTCGGTTGGCCGGAGCATTTTCTGGGAAATTGAAGGGGTGTCCCTAAGGATAAGGACACCCCTTTTCCCATTATGGGGTTGCTTCTAAGGCATTGAGCGGCACATACAAGTGGTGCAGTTCGGAGACAACGTCTAGTGTGATGGGCACCGTGGTGGGGCTGCCGGGAATGTCGGAATTGGCGCTGATGGTCAGTTGGGCTGAATAAACGCCCACGCTCCGGCCGCTGCTGTCGACGGTGATCGTTACTAGCGTCGAGCCGGTGCCTGAGGCTGGTGATATTGAGGGGGAAAGGCTGCCACCTGGCTCTAGCACAGCTGTCCAGCCTATATCGGTGTAGCCACTCAGGTCAATCAAAATCCGCCCCGACGCTACTTGTGGGGCGCCTTCTTCCGCGATGAAGTGTAAGTTCCCCGGTGTCACGGTCATTGTCGCGGAGCCGGATGTTGCTTTTAGAGTAGCGGTGTCCCAGTAAACGTCATTGTGCTTCACAGCCCAGATGGGCCTCGATTTGGTGAAGACAGTTAATTGCGAGCCTTGCGCGGTGGCTTTGATGCTAAACAGAGCATATTCGTTGTACTGTTGAATGGGCGGCCCCCACACCACTGAATCGCTTTGCCAATTGGCGCCGCCGGTGGGATCGATACCGATCCACATTTCAAGAGTTGAGTCACTCTGATCCGGCTCATCCTGGTTGGAAGACCAGGAGTGGCCCCATATGCTGAAGCAATAGTTTACGCCGGGGGTCACGGCGATTTGCTGGTAAAAGCCTGCCTCGTGTGTTTTAAAGAAAGTGAAATATTGCTGTGCGCGCTCCCCACTATGTACGCGGGGTGGGTTCTGGTGCTCCGTCGTCGCCGGTTTGTACTCGGGCATCGCGTCAGTTGGACGGTCACTCTCAGAGTTGGGTAGCCAGTACGGCGTCCAACCGTCCGCCATCTGAGCCGTGCCGCAGACACCCAATGGGCAGTCGTCATGGCCGCCAGGCGGAACGTAAGCGTGATATTCTCCTTCAAATGACGGGTTGTTGAGCAAGTTGGGGCCGGGAAGCAGCTCGCAATCGCCAGCAATAGAAGCTGCGCCGGGAAGGGAAGGAGTGGGTATGCGTGATGGTTCGCGATCTTGGGCCAGGGCGAGGGCTGATAGGGCTGCTGTCTGTAGTGTGAGGAGTAACAGGAGGAGGAGAAGAACAGGGCGTTTCATAACCAATACTCCAGAGAATTTTGGGCTATTTTACTGTTCTCGATTGACCAGTCCGTTGACCCGTGCTACAAAGTGGCCTGCTTGCTACGTATTTCAAGATAGAGGAGAGGAGAATGGGTCGCGGTTCACGCATCGTACTAATCATCTTAGCTATTGTGCTGTTAGTCGCAGTTGCTGGCAGCATATTTGTTGCCTATACCGTGCGACGACCATTCCCGCAGACTGACGGTACCATTACTTTAGACGGGCTGGAATCAGAAGTCAATGTGTTGCGGGATGAGTATGGCGTTCCCCACATTTACGCCGAGAACGAAAACGATCTCTATTTTGCTCAGGGCTATGTTCATGCCCAGGATCGCTTCTGGCAGATGGAGTTCTGGCGGCACGTGGGGCAGGGGCGCCTGTCCGAAATTGTCGGCTCCAGCCTTGTAGAGACGGACGCCTTTATTCGCACCGTGGGCTGGAACCGCATGGCGCGGGAGCATTTAGAGTATTACGAAGAGGAAGCGCCGGAGCTGATGGCAATCATCGAGGCCTATAGCGCCGGTGTTAATGCCTATCTGGACCAAAACAGGGATAACATTTCCCTGAACCAGACGATTCTGAACCAGGTGCAGGAACCGTGGGAAATTGAGCCGTGGGAACCGATTGATACCCTATCCTGGGGCGTGGTCATGGCCTGGGATCTGGGCGGCAACTGGGAATCCGAGCTGACACGAGCAAAGCTGAACAGAGAGCTGGGCCAGGCGACGACGGCCACCTTGCTGCCCGCTTATCCCTATGACGAGCGCCCTGTGATCGCACCAACCGGGCTGCTGGAGAATCGCGACGAGCTGCCGGACGTGGAGGAACAGGACGCAGAGGAGAGCGGGGTCGATTGGACCCGCGTCAGCACCAGCCTCATTGGCCGGCCGCCGCAACTGGCATTGGCGCGAGGATCGGACGCCATCGGCAGCAATAGCTGGGTGGTGAGCGGCGAACACACCGCCAGCGGCGCGCCGTTGCTGGCCAACGACCCGCACCTGGGCATTCAGATGCCTTCTATCTGGTACGAAGTGGGGCTACACGCTCCCGATCTCAATGTCGTTGGCTTCTCCTTCGCCGGGGTGCCGGGCGTCATCATCGGCCATAACGACAACATCGCCTGGGGCTTCACCAATGCCGGGCCTGATGTACAGGATCTGTACATTGAGAAGATCAACCCCAACAACCGCTTGCAGTACGAGTTTGAAGGTGAGTGGCGTGATATGGAGGTGGTCGAGGAGGTCATCCACGTCAACGGCGCTGAGGACGTTGTCCTTGAAGTTCGCCAGACCCACCACGGGCCGATCATCAGCGACCAGATGGAGGATCAGCAGGATGTGCTCGCCTTGCGCTGGACGGTGCAGGATCAGAGCCGCATTTTCCACTCTATCATGCTCCTGAACCGAGCGCAGGATTATGACGATTTCCGCGAAGCGCTGCGTTACTTCGACGTGCCTGCGCAGAATCTGATCTACGCCGATGTTGAGGGGAACATCGCCTACCAGTTGCCAGGGCGCATTCCGATTCGCGCTGGTGGTGACGGACTGGCGCCGGTACCAGGCTGGACGGGAGAGTATGAGTGGGAAGGTTACATCCCCTATGAAGAGCTACCGGCGGTGTTGAATCCCGAAGCAGGCTATCTGGTGACGGCGAACAACGCCATTGTCGACGAAGAGTACCCCCACTTCATCAGCTATTATTGGGCTGCCGGCGACCGCGCTCAGCGCATTGAGGAGATGATTGAGGCGGAGCTGAACGGAGATGGCGAGCTAGACGCCGCGGACTTTGCCCGCATACAGTTGGATAGCAAATCGCTGTTGGCCGAAGCGTACATGCCCCTGCTACGGGACCTCTCCAGCACTGATGCACGCATTCAGGCTACCATTGAGCGGATGCGCGGCTGGGACCAGCAGTTGCGCCGCGATAGCGTGCCTGCGGCCCTGTTCGAAGTTTTCTACATGCATCTGGCGCAGGCCGCTCTGGCAGACGAACTGGGGCCGGTAACCGAGGATTACCTGAGCAACAGCGGTGGGGCACAACGCATCTTCTACCACAGCCTGGCTGAAGAGGCAGATGCCCGCTGGTGGGACAACGTGAACACCGAAGCGCGTGAAACGCAGGACGATATTGTGCTACAGGCGCTGGCCAGCACCGTCGAGTGGTTTGAGGAGAATGTAGGCGACGATATGGAGGCCTGGACCTGGGGCGAGCTGCACACTGCGACCTTTGTGAGTGATCCGCTGGGGCAGAGCGGTATTTCGATCATTGAGCGCCTTGTCAACCGCGGGCCATATCCGGTGGACGGCGGTACCAGTGCTGTCAATGCCAATAGCTGGAGCTGGAGCAATGTCGCGGCGGTGACGGGGCATCCGTCGATGCGCATGATCGTCGATCTTGGCGATCCGGATCAGAGCCTGAGCATCCACCCCACGGGGCAGAGCGGGCACCCGTTCCACCCGCACTATGACGACATGATTCCACTGTGGCAGAATGGGGAATACCACCCCATGCGCTTCACACGTGAGGCAGTGGAAGAGGCTGTTGCGCAAGAGCTGCTGTTACAGCCGCCCGGCGAATAAGAGGTTGGGAAGTGGTTGTGGTTCTGCCTGCGTTGTTGTTTGCAGGCTATTTAGAGGCCGTTTTCAGGCGATTGCGGTGTTAAGGTGTTAAATGATCCTGAAAACGGCCATCGTGCCGATGGCGATGACGACAATGTCTAGCAGGAGGAGAACCAGCAGAATCAGGCGCTGAACCGGGGTGATCTGGGCCAGGAAGCCCTGTGGCTCTTCCTCTTCCAGCTCGTCTTCCAGGTCCATATCGTCGTAGACGGCGCTGGTACGGCTGGTTTTTTCCCTCAGGCGGTCAAATTCGTCTTCGAAATCGAAGCTGACTTCCTCTTCTTCAAAATCAAATTGGTCTTCGGCTCCAAATTCCTCGGCCGCCATACGATACTCCTTACACTGGTTACTTTGTTGAGGCCAGAGCTGTATCTGATGAACGCTGTACTGAACGCTCTTAGGCTACCTTTGTTTATGGTAAATGTCAAACCTGTGTGGGCGCTGGCGAGTAGGAAAATCTTGCTAGGAGCGGGAGTAAAAATGGGTGTAAGAAGTAGGTAAAAGGAGTGGCCGTAGAGCGGAGCTATCGTTGACAATAGGGCGGCTTTCGTTATAATACGGTTTCGGAATGCCCTGGTGGCGGAATTGGTATACGCGGTAGGTTGAGGGCCTATGCCCTTTCGGGCGTGGAGGTTCGAGTCCTCTCCAGGGCACTGACGAAAAACCCTTAGGATGTCTGAAATCCTAAGGGTTTTCTTTTTGGCCAGTTTCAGCCTGCCACCGGCGACCGCTTCTGGAAACGCCGGTCCTCGGTCAGCATACGGGCCAGCCCTTCGGCCAGACTAACCTGGGGGGACCAGCCCAGCAGGCGTTGCGCCTCGCCAATATCGGCGACCAGACGATCCACGCCGCCGGGTTTAGAATGATTGTAGACCCGGTTGGTTTTGGCGCCTGTCACCTTTTCCACCAGGTCCGCCAGTTGCAAAATGCTCGTTTCCCGGCCGCTGCCCACATTGATGACACGGCGGTTGACGCTTTCGGCGCGAGCGGCGCGGTACAGGGCGCTGACGACGTCGTCCACATAGATGAAGTCGCGAGTTTGCTGCCCGTTGCCAAAGATGACGATGGACCCCTTGCCCACCGTCTGGTGCAGGAAGCGAGGCACCACGGGCGCGTGTGAGACGGGTAAACTCTGGCGTGGACCATAGGCGTTGAAGATGCGCAAAGCCACCGTCTCGATGCCCCATAAGTTGCCAATGGTGTGTACGTACTGCTCGGCGGCCCATTTGCTGACAGCATAAGGGGAGTCGGGGCGGGGCGTCATTCCTTCGTGTACAGGTTGGTCGTCCTGATGCCCGTAGATGGCGCCGGAGGAGGCCAGAACCACACGACGGACGCCGGCGTCGCGCATGGCTTCCATCAGGCTCACCGTGCCGCCAACGTTCGCGCTATTGTAGTCGCGCGGGTAGAGAATCGATTGCGCCACGGATACTCGGGCTGCCAGGTGGTAGACACAATCTACATCTTGCAACATGGACCACATCAGGGGAATGTTGTTGACGTCGCCGCGTGTGAAATGGACGGCAGGCGACAAGAACGCGCGATCCCCGTTAGATAAGTCGTCTAACACGCGGACCCGGTGTCCTTCACGAACGAGGTGGTTGGCAAGCGACGAGCCGAGAAATCCAGCGCCGCCGGTAATTAGAAAAAGCATCTTTTCCTCTACGTTGAAAGTACAGTGAGGCGTGGTCTCAACCGCTGCCCACAGTGCAGGAGTTGGGCGAGAACGGTGTTGCCAACGCGCTAATTTGCGTAATATTTTTGCTTATGGCCGGTCCAGACGTCAAAACTGACGGTGCCGGGCTTCTTATGATCCCGGTCTTCTCCCGCATGATAGAAGCACAGGTAAGTCATCTGCTTTAGCTTCACAAAGTCAGCAGAATGGTCAAGGGACACGGTGCGGTATATGTGGCTGCGCCATGTGCCGGTGTTCAGATAGAGCACCTCCCGTTGTCCCGCTCCATCCAGAGGCTGCATATAGGGGCGGTGGGTGTGCCCATAGAGAACAAACTGGATGGCAGGGTTCTCGCGCCACAACCGCTCTCGATAGGCAGCGGAGCAGTATGGATCAACCACACCGTCAGGGTTTATCTCCCGCGCCACTGATGGCAGCAGCACGTGGAGCAAGTCTTCGGTGTTGGTGCAGCTGGTGACTTTATCAATCACCCGGCGCAGCCAGGGATGGCTGGCGGCGCGAAAGATTTCGTCCCAGCGCGTGTTCGGGCTGCGCCACTGTTGTACCAGGTTGATGTTCAGGAAGTCATTCAGTACTTCGTCAAACGTTTCGTCCAATGCCTGCCGCCGCTGCTCGCTATACTCCTGTTTCATCCTGTAATGGAACCATTCCACGATACGAGCAAGCGGCCGCACATTGTCCACTTCCTTCAGGTTTTCAACCAGCGCGCTGCCAACGCCAGGGTAGTTGGCTCGCAGGCGGGCCAGAGTGCGTGGCAGGTTGACGGCGAATTCAGTGGAGATGACGTCACCGATGGGCACTTGAAGATGCCCTGTGCGTGTCAGGTCATTGCCGCCGCCGAAATTCCAGGCATCGAACTGGTGGCCGTGGCGCGCGTAAACACCATATTTCTCATCCATGTAATCATAACGATACCACCAATCGTACTCTGATTTCATGGCTACTGTGGAAGGATTAACCGTAATGCCCAATATCTTGCACAGTTCATCGCGGACCGATGGGTAGAGATTGCAGAGGCGGTCATGATTGCCGGCCACGTAGATGATGTCGACGGGAATGGGCGCCAGGCCGGGCAACACTTTTTGCATCGTCTTTTGCAGGCCACGGAAAAGGGCCAGGGTGTCCCAATTCTTGTACAAAATCGTATTCTCGGGGACGGATGCGCGTCGGCCATCTGAGGGGAACCGGCCCAGGATTTTGAGGCAGCGTTGCTCAACCCGGCTGCCGGGTTGGGGGTTGGGGATGTCGCGCAGGCCATTCTCGCCCCAGGGCCGGTCGGCCGGCTCTTCCTCAAACCATTGCTCGCTACGCACAAGGTCTGGAATGTCGCCGAGCAGCAATAGCTTTAGCTCGGTTGCTTTCTTGCTCCTGGCCAGGGCAACTATGTGTGGCAGAAAAACTTCTTTAAAAGCTTCTACGGGCAGATTATGCTCTCCGGAAGTCCCATCTGTGAAGTGAAGATCGCTGATGACGACGAGCATCGCCCCTCCTTTCCCATCTGTTTCTGCGGTGCGTTATCTTGACACAAAGAAGTTAAAGGTGCAAGCAGCCCCGCGCCCGCTCACGAGTTGAGTTTGTAGGATAGCGCAGGCTCACATATCATAATGGTTATGAACTGGTCTCGCCTGGGTATGGTGATCAAGTTGCTTCTGGTCACCACTATCTTCATCGTCATCATCGCACCAGAATGGCCCCCCTTCCGCGATGAGCGCCGTCAGCTTGATACAATTGTGGGCCTACGACAGTTTGACTTCCTGTTGTGGGGAGCCGACGCCATGCTCCAGAAGGCAAACGCCCAGGCCTACAACGGACAACGTTACCTTAGCCCGGAGCAGCGGCAGGAGACTGTTCTGGCGTACCTGAATTTGCTGAATGAAGCAGGGAGCCTCCAGCGGCAGCTCAATCAAGTCTACGTCACGGCCTCGGAGCTGGAGCGCGGCCAGTTAGGCCCGGATTTGGAGCTGGAGCTTTTTGCCGCCCGCACAGAGCTTCAGCGACTGCAGCCGGTGGCGGAATCGATTGTGGAAGAGCAAGTTGCAGCGGTGCTGGCTGATTTCGGATTCAGCACCCTGGGCAGCCCCTTTCCTCCCGTCAAGATGCACATGACTCCCTTGCCCCTGGTGCTCGTCGTTTCGCCGCGTGAGGAGATCAGACAAATTTACAGCATCCCCCTGGAGCCTGGTCTGACCGCCGCCGAGCAGGATGAGCTGGAGCGGGCAGTGCGCGAGGAGTTAGACCGTTCGGCGCTGGTTGTGCCAATCGGGGGCATGGGGATGTACCCGGCGATGATTATTGAGACGGCGAACATCAACTTCCTGGCCGATGTGGTGGCCCACGAATGGGCGCATCACTGGTTGACGTTGCACCCGCTGGGGATGAGATATCTGGCCAGCCCCGAAATGCGCACGATTAACGAGACGGTCGCTTCTATCGTGGGTACGGAGATTGGTGCAGCGGTGATTGAGCGTTTCTACCCCCAGTTCATGCCACCCGAGCAACTGGCGACGACGGAAAGCGCGAGGGCGCCAGAGCCTGAGCCTGATCCGGAGGCAGCGCCGCCTTTTAACTTCCGGGCAGAGATGGCCGTCACGCGCGTTACGGTCGACCAGCTTCTGGCCGAGGGCAAGGTCGAGGAAGCGGAGGCCTATATGGAAGAGCGCCGCGCCATGTTCGTGGCCAATGGCTACCCCATTCGCAAATTGAACCAGGCTTACTTCGCTTTCTATGGCGCATATGCCGATACGCCGGGGGCCACGGGCGCCGATCCTGTTGGGCCTACGCTTTTGCAGCTACGCGGGCAGAGCGCGTCCCTCCATGATTTCATGAAAACGGTTTCCAGGGTGCGCAGTTTTGCCGAGCTACAGACGCTGGCGGGCCTGACGCCTTGAAGTGAAGTCAGGGGCGGGGGGAATCGCTGTTTAGCAGCTCCCGCAGCAACGTTTCCATGTGAACGGCTGTTTCGTAATAACCATCATCACCATCAGCCGTTGTGGGGAGAGCCAGGTATCTTTCGACATCGGAGAGGGCAACGGCGTAGCGACCGGCTTGCTGGTGGGCCAGAGCGCGGTTGAACAGGGCTGCGCCGTCGGCCGGGTTTTGCTCGATGAGCAGGTTGAGATCGGCCAGGGCGTCGTCGTTCTCTTCTAGCTCCCGCCAGAGAATGACGGCACGGGCCAGGCGCGCCTGGCGCATATCGGGCCTGGTCTGCAGGGCGCGGCTGAAGTAGTGAACTGCGCGCCGGTGTTCGCTGACCAGGTTGTTCTGGTTACCAAAGTAGCGGTGTAACCCGCCCCAGGTGTAAAGGAGATACGCTTTCAGTGTGCGCCACATGGTTGCCACAAAGTGGTAGAGGTAAAAATGGAAAAAGAAAAAGGGCGGGCCGTCACACGGCCCGCCCTTCTAATTGATGTCAGGCGAAACTTTCCTCGCGTTCTGCTTCGCGCTCGCTCAGCCACTTTTCGACCTGCATGGCAGCGGCAGTGCCCTGGCCGACTGAGGTCGCAATCTGGCGGTAATAGGGATCCTGAATTTCCCCCGCGGCGAAGACGCCCGGAATGCTGGTGCGCATGAATTCGTCAGTAATGACGTATCCATGCTCATCCATCGCCAGCTTTCCTTCCAGGAACTTGCTGTTGGGGTAGTGGCCGACGAAAATGAAGACGCCGTCTGTCTCCAGTCTGTCGAGCTTACCGGAGTTAACGTTCATTGTTTTGACGCCGCTCACTGTGCCGTCTTCGTTGGCGATGATTTCCGTGACCACGGTGTCCCAGATGAAGGAGATTTTGTCGTTGGCAAATGCTCGCTTCTGCAGTATGGGGCCGGCGCGTAGCTCATCGCGGCGGTGGATGATGCGCACGCGATTGGCGAATTTGGTCAGGAACAGCCCTTCTTCCAGAGCGCTATCCCCACCACCGACGACAACCACATCTTTGCCGCGGAAAAAGAAGCCGTCGCAGGTGGCGCAATAGCTGACGCCACGACCGATAAGCGCATCCTCGCCTGGGATGCCCAGGCGGCGTGGCGAAGCGCCCGCTGTGATAACCAGCGCTTCCGCTTCATATTCGCCGCCATATGTTTTCACGTAAAATGGCGGTCCGTCGGCAAGCTCTACCTCGATCACTTCGTCATAAACATAGCGCGCGCCAAAACGCTCGGCCTGTTTCTGCATGCGCTCCACTAACTCGGGGCCGAGGATGCTATCAGGAAAGCCGGGGTAATTTTCTACCTCGCTGGTGATCGCAATCTGTCCGCCAACCTGATTTCCGGTGATCACCAACGGCTCGAGCTGTGCCCGTCCTGCATAGAGTGCAGCGGTGAGTCCCGCGGGACCTGAACCGATGATAATAACCTTTTCCTGTTGCATGGTAACGTTTCCTCGTCGTTTCCGACTGATAATTGATCGTCCAAAGCCGGCGCAGCACACGGTCGGGCGGCCGGCTAATATCATCAAAAATACTCTACCTCATTGTAACATTAAGGTAGGCAAGCAACAATTGGTAAGACGTTAGTTTCGTATAGAAATGGAGTCTGCCACTTCTGTAGCGCGGTAAGTTCAGGCCAATCTCAAGCCTGGTCCCAGGCCTGGTCCGCCTCCTGGAAAGGGGCTGCCAGCCGGGGCAGGATATCTACAACGTCGGCGCGAATCACAACATCCGCCAGCTCATCGACATGAGTAGGCTCCAGGTTAACGACAATCAGCCGTGCGCCCGTTTGCCGCGCCAGAATAGGCAGGTCCCCGGCGGGCGCCACTTCGAGGGAAGAACCGGCAACCAGCATCAGGTCTGACTGAATGGTCTCATGTTTAGAGGCCTGTACGGCCCTGACCGGCAGTTGTTCGCCAAAGAGGATAACGTTTGGCTTCAGAACGCCGCCACAATGGCAGCGTGGCACCTCTCCCGTGGCCAGGAACTGTTGGAAGACGGGAGCAGCGGGCACAATGTCGTAGCAGCGCAGGCAGGTCATTTCGCGCAGATGGCCGTGTATCTCGATGACTCGTTGTGAGCCGGCCTTACTATGCAACATGTCGATGTTCTGCGTGATCACCGCGCGCAACGGTCCGTGGCTTTCCATCTCTACCAGCGCATAGTGCGCCGCGTTGGGCCGGGCAGCCAGCGTCGTTTCGACCAGGGGGTGAATCCAGTCGTAGAAATCTTGCGGGCGTTGTTGGAAAGCATAGAGTGTGGCAACCTGCATGGGATCAACGTGCTGCCAGAGACCCGACGTTGGGCTGCGGAAATCAGGGATGCCTGAAGGGGTACTGATTCCAGCGCCGGTGAGGGCCACGGCGCGCCTGGCGTTTAGCAAAAGCTCCTGCGCTCTTTCCACCAGGTCGGCCACGAGTTCAGATCTCATGCCGAAACCGGGGTGAGAACAAGGCGGCGCGCCAGTGCCTGAAACTGGCCGGTGGCCTGCTCGCTGCCGTGGGTATGTACAAGCGGGAGGCCACGGTTCACCGCCCACGACAGACGTTGTGAATCGAGCTGGATGACGTCCAGCAACGGCGCACCCAGAAATTCCTCCACTGAGGTCCGTGGCGGTTCCTGCTGGGAATCCAGGCAAAGCATAATGATCTCTGTGTGCCCCTTATATCCAGGCACTCTGTGCAAATGGTTGAGGATCGCTTTCGCGCCGTGGATGGCTGCTTTTTCTGGCGCCGTACAGATGAGGGTGCGGTCGCTCTGTTGCAACAGCGGGTAAACTGCCTCGCCCAGATTTGAGCCTAAATCGAGGACCACGGAGCGCTGGCTCTTGCGCAGGATGGTGGATAGGGCTGCTGCCTGCGGAATGTGTAGGGTGGCGTCTTGCGGATCAAGGTGCGGGCGCGTCAGCAAGAGGTGCAGCGACTCATTATAAGGGAGGAGGACGTCTTCCATTTGTGCTTCAATCTCGCGCGGGGGCAAACTGAGCCATTGCAACAGGTCCGGCGGGTTCTCTCTGCCCAGGTAGAGAGCCAGGTGTCCTTGCCTGGTGTCCAAATCCACCAGCACTGTGTTCTGACCCATGTCTCCCATGGTGACGGCCAGGTTCAGGGCCAGTGTGGTTGCGCCCGCTCCGCCTCGGGAACCGATCACGGTCATGAATTGGGAATCGGGCGCGGGGTGCATAGGGGAAACGCCGGAGCGCTGCAGATTTGAGGTTTGTCGTTGGCGGCGGGCCAACAGCGCCTGAACCCGCTCCAACAACTCTCGGGGTGGGGTGGGCTTGGTCAGGTAGTCGTCTGCACCGGCTTCAAAACTGACCTTTTTGTCCAGAACCTGTGTCTTGGCCGTAAACATGATGACCGGTACATCGCGCAGGTAAGGATCCTGGCGGATTTGCTGGCAGACGGTAACGCCATCCATCTCGGGCATCATCATGTCCAGCAAAATGAGGTCTGGTCGTTCTTCCCGCGCCAGTCGCAACCCCTCTTCGCCGGAGAGGGCGACGATTGTGGAGTAACCATGCCGCTCCAGCGCCATCTTTATGAGACGTACAGTGTCAGGATGATCGTCGATGGCTAATATTTTCTGTGACATAGTAGACGGCATAGGTGCTGAGGCATAGGTGCTGACTGGCTTCGGCTTAGACTGGAGGCCAGGGATAGTGGCGACCCGGCCCTGGGTGCGGAAATGTACGATTCTTGAGCAGGCGTTGCAGCCGCTTCTGCAGCGCTTCCAACTCCCTCTCGCTTAATAGCTGGCGCAGTTGCTGTAACGGTTGTTTGTCTTTCTCTTCCAGCTGGCCCTGGAGGCGTCTGAGATCCTCAACCATGTCGTCTGGAATGCGCCCTCCGGCAAACTCCCAGATGACGCTGCGCAACTTGTAGTCGGAGTGGAAGCAGATGCCATGGTCGATGGACCACAGACGGCCATCTTTGTCCAACAGCACGTGCCCACCTTTGCGATCCGCATTATTGACCAGCATGTCGAAGAGGACAATTCGCTGTAGCTGTTCAGGGTACTCACCCTGGAAGGAGAAGTAATGCTCTTCCGGGTCATGGTCGATATATTTTTGTACGGAACCCCAGCCGTGGGGACCGTCGCGCAGGACAGTAGGGGGCACCAGTTGCCAGCCGAGGGCTTCGCTAATGAGAAAAGCAGCTCGTTCGCGTTGGCAGAGCGTGCCGGGTGCGAAGTCCCAGAGAGGTCGCTCCCCCTTACGCGGCTTATAGATAGCGTGGATTTCCTGCACGTCGTGGCAGACACGGGCCAGGAACGTATAGTTGGAGCCCCATGAGATAAGCCCTTCCACCTCCAACGTTCCTTCTTGCAGCAGTTGCAGCGTTTCCGCCGTCGTCAGTTCTGCCATGATTTCTGAACGGGGAACTGGGATGGCGCTCGATTAAACGTGTCCGTTCCGCTTCGGGCAAAAATGTCCTTCAGGGTCAATCGGCTCTCCACAGTTACCACAGATAGGGCGTCCTGCCTGGACTACTTCTTCTATGTGCGGGATGAGGGACTCAACCTGGGATCTGGTCATCCAGAAGCTGACTGCGTTCGGCTCTTCAATTTCTTCGTCAACCAGCTCATAAGCGACAAGAACGACGCGGTCGGCGCCGTCGCTATATCCCATTTCCATACGCCCAACCCGGAAAAGGGCCTCGACAGGCTCGCGCAGCCTTAAGTCGGTCCAGACCTGCTCTTGTGGCTCCCGGCTGTCTGGTGGGTTTCGTTTGGCCAATTCAACGAGCAAAGTTTCGAAACTGCTGGCGAGCATGGCCGCCTGCTGCTTTTCGATAATCAGCGAGACGGTGTCCGGCCCTTTGCTCCCCTGCAAGTAGAATGTGCGCTGGCCAGGTGGGCCAACGGTGTTGATCGTCAGATGGGAGACGGGATTAAGTTCGATGTGGCGCGCCATGGTTAACCGTTTCCTTCTCCATTTGACTGTTCATTTTCTTTCGTTTCACTCTTTTCTTCCCGCTTTGGAGCTTGCAAGGGGCCATCATCATTCATGCGAGCGACGCGCACCATACCGTTTTCCATTAAGGCCAGGACACTGACAGAGGCTGGGGAAATGATGATGCGTTGGAAGAGGTCTATATGCACGCCCAGATAATGCGCCAGCACCAGCTTGATCAGGTCAGCATGGGAGACGACAACAACCATCTCGTCCTTTTCATGCTTGTTGCACAGCTCTTCCAGGGCGGCGACGGCCCGAGCCTGTACCTCGCGCAGCGCCTCACCTTGTGGGAAGCGAAAGCGGCTTGGAAAATGCTGGACAGCGTACCATGACTTTTCTTTGGAGAGGGTCTCGATTTCAGCTCCTTCCCATTCGCCATATCGTACTTCACCAACAGCTTCCAGCTCTTGAATATTCAACTCAAGGGCCTCGGCCAGATAGTGTGCTGTCTCCATACAGCGCGTGACAGGGCTGCTGTAAATGGCCTTGAGTGGCAGGTGACACAACCGCTCGGCCAGTTGCTGTGCCTGTCTCTTTCCTTCGTCGTTCAGATGAATGTCGGGAATCCAGCCTGCCAGCCGTTTCTTCTCAACCCACTCATTCTGACCGTGCCGCACCAGGAGAATATAAGTCATACCTGGATGATAGCACAACTACAGGAGGATGAAAAAGGCGAGGAAGATCTAGGGCTGCCCTGCCGCTGGTTCTCCCTCGGGAGGTTGTTCTTCCTGGAGAGGTTGTGCTTCCCCCTGTTCCTCCGGAAGGACGGCATCAGGAGCGTTATTAAACAAGGCATCGATCCGCTCCTGTTCGGTAGGTTCCTCTGGTTGCGGTGCATAGTTGTCAACCTTGAAGTAGGCAGCCATCAACTCGCGGGCCATGGGCGCTGCATTTTTCGAGCCTTCGTCACCATTAAAGACAAAGGCCGCAACCGCAATCTCCGGATTCTCATAGGGCGCGTAACCGACGTAAAAGGCATGTGTGGGCAGAATGCGGCGCAGTTCGATGTCATCGTAGCCACACCACTCACGCTCGATGGCGATATTGTCACAGTATTCGGATGTTCCCGTCTTACCAGCCGTAGTGATGCCAAACTCATCCAGCCAATCGACATAGGCGCTACCGGTGCCCTCTGGAGAGTTCACCTGGCGCATACCTTCGGCTACAACATTCAACCACTGGCGGTCAACGTCCACTGCGTTGAGTACCTCGGGCTGGAAGATGTACTCTCCATTCTCATCAAATTGGACGGTGACGTTGGCTTCTTCGGCCGTCAAGGGGTTGCCCTGGCGATCCTCGTAACGAATTGTGCCATCGTCCTCACGAATGACGACGATCAACTGGTCGTTGGGGTTGCGCACGACGAGGTTGCCATTTTCATCGGTCATATGATGCACAACGCGTGGGCGGTAGAGGAAGCCGCCATTGGCCACGATAGCAGCCATCTGTGCCACCTGTAATGGTGTTGAGGTGAAGAAGCCCTGGCCGATGCCCGAGTTATAATCATCACCCGTTGACCACGGCTCACCGTAATTGACCGCTTTCCACTGGGCGGTAGGAACGTTGCCCGGCGCTTCGATGGGCAGCTCGATACCCTGTATCCGTCCAAAGCCGAATTGGCGAGCGTAGTCAGCCAGGCGGCTTATGCCCAGCCCTTCAACTACTTCGCCATCCTGGTTGTAACCACCGGTAATCTTGTAGAAGTAGATGTCACAAGAGACAGCCAACGCCATGAACATGTCTACCATGCCATGTGAACCTTCTGGCGTCTGATTAATCCAGCACACAAATTCCTGACTGCGACCGGGGTCGTTGGGCGCGAAACGGTTGGGAATGACAATGCGACCGGGAGCTTGCAGTTCCCGGTTGGGCGAAATAATACCGGTCTGTAGAGCAGCGGCTGCCGTCACCAGCTTGAAAACGGAACCGGGTGGATACTGCCCGGCAATGGCGTGGTTGAGCAGCGGTTCATAGTCATTACGGGCCAGGCCCAGGTAGTAGTCAACAGGCACTTCCGTGGCAAAACGGTTGTTATCGAAGGTGGGAATGCTGGCCATGGCCAGGACTTGCCCACTGTTGACCTCAATGGCAACCAGTACCGCCTGCTCAATCTCGGGCAATTCGACTTTACCGGTGTAAAAGTCGCGGCGTGGTGTGTTGCGTAATTCCTCGGCCCATGCTTCCAGAATATCGTAGGCATGTTGCTGCAGCTCGAGGTCCAGCGTCAGGTGCAGGTTAAGGCCTGCGATCGGCTCTTTCGTTTCACCAATCTGGCGTAGTTCGCGGCCGGTCCAATCGACTTCGATGCGCCGCTCACCCTTAACGCCGGCCAGCTCCTCTTCCATTGACACTTCCAGGCCTGCCCAGCCTACCCGATCATCCCGCTTGTATCCCAGGTCAAGCCAGCCCTCGTCGGGAATAGGACCCATGAAGCCGATGATATGCGACATGTCCTCGCCGCTAGGATAATTGCGCACCGGCCGCGGAATAACCCTGACGCCGGGCAGGTACATGCTCTGCTGTTCAATGCGATAGGCCAGTGAAATTGGCACACTGCTGGTGATGACAGCCGGCAAATATTGGGCAAAGCTGTAGGTCTGGTAGATCTCCATGATACTGTCGGGCAGTTGGGGTACGATCCCGGCATTATCCAGAGTTTCATTGACTGGCACCCCATAGAGTTGAGCCAGACGGGAGTAGGCGCCAACCAGCTTGGGGTCAGCCTGCTGCACCAGCGCTCGCTGTTCAACGGTGTTGGTCACCGGCACGCCGGTCAGCAGCGAAAGTTGTTCAAAGACACGTAGCCGCTCTTCCTCGTCGCTGGGCAAGAAGGCGGGAGTGATGGTTACGTCGAAGCTAGGCTCGTTGATAGCCAGCGGACGGCCGAAGCGGTCAAAGATTTCACCACGCGGTGGGTTGATGGTCAGGGTAGCAAACTGGTTGTCGGCAGCCAGCGCCTCCAGCTCTTCGCGCTCGTTTTGCTGTAATAAATAGACGCGGCCCAACAGAACGACCAGAACAACCGCCACGACGATGCGCATGAAGAAAAGGCGCTCGCGCAACCCTGGATCTTCTACTGTATCCTCTTGTGGTTCAACATCCCAACCGATCAGTGACATAGTAATTACATCTCAATAGGTGGCGGATAGAGCACGCGCTCTACGGTGCGTAGCAGCCAGTAGATAGGCAGGCTGAGGATGGCATGAAGCAGAACAGCGATGGGCAACGAGGCCAGGAGCTGCTCGTTGAATCCAAAGCGTGCTATCCAGATGATAATAGTATAGAGCAAATAGTAAATGCCAACACCGAGTCCAGAAAGCAAAATGGGCAGTGCGTAAGGATTTTCAGGAAATAGCTGGTTCAGGTAAACGACCACGATAACAGCAACCATTAGAGCCAGCGCCGTTGTTCCTGTGGGCGTAATGGAGAAGATGTCAAGCAGGATGCCGGCGATGAAGGCCCAGATCAGTCCCTCATAAGGGCCGCGCAGCAAAGCCCAGGTCAGCACGACCACAATGGCCGGTTGCAGGATGATATCGAAAGCGGGAAACCGGCCGAAGAGCGCCGCCTGCAAGATGGTCAACACGAGCATCATGATAATGCCAAGGTAGACAGAGCGAGTCATCGTTCTGGTATCGTCTCCGGCGGCTGGTCAAAAATAGACGTGTCAATCCGTTCGAAGTTGGTGATGATAAACAGCATCTCCAACGAATCAAAATCGACGGCGGGCTGGATGATGGCGCGCTGGAAAAGCTCCGCCTCATTGCGCTCAACTTCAACCACCGTGCCGATTACCAGGTTTTCGGGGAAGTTGCCGCCCAGGCCTGACGTCACGACCAGATCGCCCACGCGCACTTGCGCTTCCTGGTCGATCCAGTCCATGGTCAGCAACCCACTGGTGCCGCCGCCAAAAACCATGCCAGTGGTGCGTGATTCGCTCAGACGGCCGGGGATGCTGCTAATGTTATCTGTCAGTAGCAATATCTGTGCTGCCTGAGGGCTGGCGCGGTAGACCTGGCCAATCAGACCACGTGGGCTCTCGACTGGCATGCCGGGCCGTACACCGTCGCTGGTGCCAACATCAACGATCAGGCTTTGAAAAATGGGGCTTGTGTCGTGGCCAATCACGCCACCAGTGACGCGCTCAAACTGCGGCGATTCACTGGCTCGCCTGAAAAGCTCAACGTAGAACTGGTAATCTTGCTGCTGGTTTCGCAGCTCGGCATTGGTGCGTTCTAGCTCCGCTACCTGGGCTTCAAGCTCCAGGATGCGCTGTTGGGCCATTTGCACATCACGTGGCCCGGCAAAGACAGAGGCGAAGCTGTCAACACGGCCTGCCGTCCAATCCATTACGGTAGCGATGGGGCTACGCAGGAAGGCGAAAGCGTTGTCCAGATTTCCGGTGCTGTCTAGAAAGAGGAAAATCAGCGCCAGCCCGGCCAGGACCATAATGGTCGTGGAACGAACCCGTTGCTGTGTATCGTTGAGATTCATAGCCAACGATTGAAAAACAGTGCTCGATGATTGTCAAGCAAAAGCAGTTTCAGGCAAGGAATCTCTAATCTCACGCTGTTCGGAATTGGCTAGTGATGGGTGCTGCCGCGATCAAGACCAACCAGAACGCGACCGAAGTTATCCAGGTCTTCGAGTACACGTCCAGCGCCGCGAGCCACACAAGTCATGGAATCTTCTGCTACCCAGACACGCATCTTAACCATATCTTCCAGCCGGTCGGCCAGACCCTGAATCTGAGCGCCGCCGCCGGCAATACAGATGCCGGTTTCCATCAGGTCGGCGACCAACTCCGGCGGCGTCTCGTCGATGGCGTCGCGCACGGTATCGACAATGATGTTGATGGAGGGCGACATCGCTTCGCGCAGCTCGATGCTGCTGATTTCCACCGACTGCGGCAGCCCATTGATCAGGTTGCGACCGCGCATAGTCATGGTGCGCTCTTCGGGCAAGGCAAAGGCCGAGCCGATGCCGATCTTAATGCGCTCCGCCATCCGCTCTCCGATGAGCAGATTATATTTGTTGCGCGCATATTGGATGATGTCTTCATCCATCTCATCACCGGCCACACGAATGGAGCGGCTGACGACAATGCCGCCCATAGCAAAGATGGCTACTTCTGTAGTGCCGCCGCCGATATCAACGATCATGCTGCCGCGTGATTCAATGATGGGCAGGCCGGCGCCGATGGCGGCTGCCATCGGCTCTTCGATCAGAAACGCTTCCCTGGCTCCGGCCGAGATGGTGGCGTCATAGACAGCTCGCTTTTCCACCTCGGTCACGCCGCTAGGCACGCCTACCACCACGCGTGGACGGGGGAAGGGTACCAGCATCTGTTCGTGAGCCTTGCTGATGAAATATTTCAGCATGGCTTCGGTGATTTCAAACTCAGAGATGACGCCGTCACGCAGAGGGCGGATGGCGACAATGTCGGCGGGTGTGCGCCCCACCATTTCGCGCGCTTCTGCACCAATGGCCAGAGGACGACGTGTGCGTTTGTTAATAGCCACCCAGGAAGGTTCATTGATGACGATGCCACGATCACGAACGCTGACCAGCGTATTGGCGGTTCCCAGGTCAATGCCAATGTCTAGAGAAAAGAATCCCAGTAACCAGTCAAGAGGTCTAAACAACGCTAATTCCTTGCTTCACTTTCATTATCTTGGTTAAAAAATTGCTACTTATCAGATAAGCATGATACAAGCATCGTCTGTTGCCATGCCGTACTCAGGCTTCGGTGACGATGGACGAGCCGCTTGATTATACCAATATCAAACCAGGGCCGCACCTCGGGACCCCATAACCACACTGGTTGCCAATTTTCCTACCCAGGCTCAAACATGCAACTTTACATCTGAAATGTTAGCAGAGTCTGAGCGCAAGGCTACGATTTCCCGACGACGGCCAGCACACAAGGGGCAAGAACAAAAAAAGGACACTCCCGGTTGGAAGTGTCCTTACTAGTGGAGATGGCGGGAATCGAACCCGCGTCCGAAAAATTCGACCTCTGAACGTCTACAAGCTTAGCCAATCAATTTGGTGTTTCACCGCCGCTGCCCCGAATGGCTGGGTCATGCGGACGGCTAGCCGATGGCCCCCGAAAGGGCCGCTTAACTCCGCCTATCGGCGTTGGCGAAGGGCATGTTGACATTCATGACATCCGGCGCTCCTCCGGTCAACAAACGGCTGAGGCGGACGAGGTCCCTTTGGGGGACCTTTACCCTACCACTTGCTTATGCAGCGAGGGGCAGAGCGTTGTACGCAACATTTCTGTTGGCACTTAATAGTTTGCTTCCAGTTTTGCGAGTTGAGAAGCATGCTCGGCTTGCAGTCCAGGGCCAGCCTTCCCCGTCGAAGCCAGTCATCCCCAGACAGCGATGAGTATAGCATAAATTGGTGATTTGTACTATAGGATCTTTCTTAGATTGGCGCCGTGCGTGGGCCTGGGAAAAAGTTACTCGTCGCGGAAGGTGAGCAGGGCCAAGGGGACTGAGGAGAGCAGGATGAGAAGCAGAGCTGGCGCAGCGGCCTGGGCGAAGAACGCCTCGGAGATGCTGGCCCACACGCCTGTGGCCAGGGTGCGGAAGCCGAGCGGGCTGAGAATCAACGTCGCCGGAAGCTCTTTCATACAGGTGAGGAAGACCAGCGCGCCACCAGCAGCCAGGCCGGGGCGGAGCAGGGGGATGGTGATCCGCCGCATCACTGAGAACGGCGAGTGGCCCAGGCTACGACCCGCTTCCTCCAGGCTGGCCGGGAGCTGCAACAAAGAGGAACGCGTAGCGCCCACCGCCTGCGGAATGAAAAGTATGAGGTAGGCGGCGAGAAGTAGGGGCAGTGTCTGGTAGATGGTCGGAGCATAGCTGGCGCCAAAGAAGACAAGGGCCAGGGCAATGACGATGCCGGGGAGCGCGTAGCCTACGTAGGTCACCTGCTCCAGCAGTTGCGTCAGACGTCCCGGCCGCCGTACCGAGGCCACCGCCACCGGTAGGGAGGCTGCCATCGCCAGCATGGCGGCGCCCATGGAGACTGACAGCGAATTCCACGCTGCTGGTAGGAGGCCAGACAGCACCTGCCCGCTGTTCAGGCCGCGAATCAGCCAATAGACTAGGCCACCGGCGGGCAGAACCAGCGCCACGAGCACGACTGAGCTGGTGAAGAGCAGGGCAGGCCAGCGCCAACGGCCCAGGCGCACCGGCTGCATGCGCCGCGCGGCGCCAACGGAACGGCGTGCATAGCCGGCACGGCCGCGGGTGCGCAGCTCCAGGTAGAGAATGGCGGCAGTCATGCCTACCAATACCAGAGCTAATGATGCCGCCAGGGAGCGGTCAATGAAGGAGCGGTACTGGACGTAGATGATGCGCGTGAAGGTGTTGTAGCGCATCATGGAGACGGCGCCGAAGTCACGCACGACGTAGAGCGAAATGAGCAAACTTCCTGCCACCAGCGCCGGACGCAGATGAGGGAGTGTGACGCGGTAGAAGGTGCGCCAGGGACCAAGCCCCAGGCTGCGCGCTGCTTCGATCATGGATGGATCCATGCGCTGTAAGGCGGCGCGCACGCTGAGGAAGGTGTACGGGTAGCTCATCAACGTCAGCGCCAGGAACGCGCCGGGGAAGCCATAAATCTCAGGCAATCTCGTGATGCCCAGTAAAGGTTCCAGCGCCTGCTGTGCGATGCCGCGCGGGCCGAGAATGGAGGCCAACAGGTAGGCGACGACGTAGCTGGGTAGCACCAGTGGTAGTGCAGCGGCGACCGTCCAGAAGCGCCGGCCGGGCAGGTCCGTACAGGTGGTCAGCCAGGCCAGGGGAACAGAAAGGAGCGCCGAAGCGAGGGTCACTGTGGTTGCCAATAGCACCGTGTTGCCGAACGCGGAGAGCGTCGTCGGTTTGACCAACACGCCAAGAGCGGCCTCTCCGGCGCTTGCGGCGCGCACCATCAGGTAGGCAGGTGGTAGGAGGACGAGCAAACCTACTGCCAGCCCAGCCAGGAGCAAAAGTGCTGTTGAGAGCCTGAATTTCGGACGGAAAGTGACTCCATCCGGAAAATCGATGCTTAGACCACGGGCGCTTTTGGTGACAGTAGGAATTACACTCATGCTGCCTATTATGGATAGCGAATTAGAGAGGATCTACTGCTCTTGTTAAGTTTGAAGTTGACAGAAGGAAAATTCGGAGTTGACCGGATGTTAACCGCAAAATTAACCGGGGATCAATTTGAGGCAGCATGCCGGAAAATCCTCTCTCCGGCACGCTGCCTTCACCAAACATCAGGGTAGGATTCCCAGATCACTCAGCATCTGTACGGTGCCCTGTAGGTCAGAGAGTTGAACCAGGTCAATGTCAGCAGCCACGGCATCCAGCTCGGATAAGGGCGGCAACAATGGGGATACTTCTACGCCTTCTATCAGTGGGTATTCGAACGTTTCGGAGGCGAAATATTGTTGTCCATGTTCTGAGAGCAGGAAGCGGAGGAAGCGTTCGGCATTTCCTGGATTGTCGGCGGTTTGCAGGATGCCCGCGCCGGAAACCATGAGCAGTGAGCCAGGTCCGCCGCCGGGCAGGAAGTAGTTGCGCGCACCAAACCCTTCGCCTTCTTCACTGATGAAACGATAGAGGTAGTAGTGATTCACCAGGCCTACATCGACTTCACCGGCAGCGGTGGCAGCCACAATAGCTGTGTTGTTCTCATAGACGGTGGGATTATTGGCCTGGATGCCCTGCAACCATTCACGGGCCTGCTCTTCGCCCCAAATAGCGCGCATGCCGGTCACCATGGCCTGGAAAGAACCGTTTGTCGGCGCCCAACCGATGCGTCCTTGCCACTCTGGGTCGGTGAAACCCATGAGGTCATCTGGTAGCTGACTTTCGGGGTCGGTGATGACCTGCGTGTTATAGACGATGACGCGGGCGCGCCCTGAAATGCCAACCCAATCGTTGGCGGGTGAGCGAAAGCGTGCGGGCACAGAAGTCAGGATATCCTGGGGTAATTCGGCGAGCATGCCAGCATCGTGAACGGCGCCCAGGCCGCCAGGGTCCTGAGCGTAGAAGACGTCGGCAGGGCTATTCTGCCCTTCCTCGAGCAACGTCGCCGCCAGCTCGGCCGTGCCGCCATAGCGAATCTGCACGTTGATACCCGTCTCCTCGGCAAACTCCTGCAGCAGAGGATCAACCAGGCTTTCGCTGCGGCCGGAGTAGATAATCAGGTCACCACCTGCTCCCTCTCCTTCTACATTTTCCACGGCCTCGGGATCTGCTTCTGGTTCGGGATCTGCTTCTGGTTCAGGATCCGCTTCCGGTTCAGGATCAGCCTCCGGTTCAGGATCCGCCTCAGGGTCTGGATCCGCTTCTGGTTCGGCTTCAGTGACCGGCGCCGCGGTTGGCGTCGTAGTCCCGGACTGGCACGCTGCCAGTAACAAGAGAAGGGCGGTCATCAGGGTAAAAATCAATCTTGTTCTTTTGTTCATAACATCTCCTGGATATGTTATTGCGACTGAGTGCCACGCGCCGTGACCTTTCCCAGGCGCGGCTGCGAGGCGAAGCCGGGGTAGTCCGGCAACGAAAACTGCTATCTTCTTCTTTTATGCGATTATGGGGAACGAAGGAGAGTCAAACAAGACAGGCTGTTAAACTTTATTTTACCTGGCTGTCACTTTGCTCTTAACTGTTGTTTAGGCGAAAGTAGGATAGTGTTAAACCATAGTTGAACGCCGGTCACGACTAAAAGTTAACCGGCGTTCAACCGGTTTCTAACTTGTTTGCGGGGCGCCCTAAATCATCTTGTGGATATGGCGTACGGCGTCTGCTGTGTCCGCGCCATCTACCACCAGACTGATGCTACATTCGGACGAGCCTTGCGCGATGGCGATGATGTTAACGCCATGCTGGCCCAATGCGCCGAAGATACGACCGGCGATGCCAGGAGTGCCGCGCATGCCGTTGCCCACTACAGTGACGATAGAGACAGGATGCATGGCCCAGACGCGGTCGATGTCGCGCCGCTTCAGCTCCTCAGCGAACTCTTCTTCAACAGCGTCGGCCACATCCCCTGCCGCGGCGACGGGCACGGCGAAGCAGATCGACTGCTCTGAAGAGGCCTGCGAGATGAGCAGAACGCTGACTTGCTTGCGCGCCACAGCGCCGAAAGTGCGGGCGGCGATACCGGGCACGCCCATCATACCTTTCCCTTCCACGGTCAGCAGGCTTAGCTCCTCGATGGCAGTGACGCCTTTCATGCCATTCTCCGCATGGCCATTATCCGGCACAATGACGGTGCCTGGGCTTGGAGGGTTAAATGTGTTCTTGATGCGCAGTGGAATGCCGTTTTCCACGCAAGGGCGTATTGCCTTGGGGTGCAGCACTTTGGCTCCATAGTAGGCCAGTTCAGCTATTTCGCGGTAGGAGAGGCTGGGGATGGTGACGGCCTCGGGGACGAGTCGCGGATCGGCGGACATGACGCCATCGACGTCTGTCCAGATCCAGACTTCATCCGCATCTAGCACCTTGCCCAGAATCGCCGCGCTATAGTCAGAGCCGCCGCGCCCCAGCGTGGTCGTGGTGCCTTCAGCCGTTGCACCGATAAAGCCGGTGACAATAGGAATGCCGCCGCTGGACAAGATCGGTGTCAGGCAACTTTGGGTGCGTTCTTTCGTCTCGTCCATGAGGGGCGCCGCGCTCTGAAAGTTGTCGTCGGTGACGATCAACTCTGTAGCATCCAGCGCCGTGGCCTCTTCACCCTGTTCGCGTAAATGGGCCGCCAGAACACGTACGCTCATTTGCTCGCCCATAGCGCTGATGGCATCGAGCGCACGCGGGCTGAGTTCGCGCAGTATCAGGACGGCGCGACACAGCTCTTCAAAGTGGTCAATGAAGCGGCTGTTCTCGGCCAGAATTGCCTCTCGTTCACTCTCTGTCACCAGCAGCTCTTCAATCAGCTCGCGGTGCACCTGGCGTAACGTCTGGGCGGCGTGGCGATAACCGCGCTCATCTCCTTCGGCCGCGGCATAGGCTCCTTGCAAAAGAAGGTCGGTCACCTTCACCGGCTTTGTGCCCATAGCCGAGGCCACAACAACAACCGGACCACGCTCATCTCGCGTGCGCCGGATCAGCTCCCCCGTACTTCGCATCGCTTCAGCGCTACCAACAGAGGTACCGCCAAATTTCATTACTAATGTCATTCGTCTTCCTTTACGTGTGGAGATTGGAGATTAGAGATTAGAGATTGGAGAATTGGAGAATTGGCCGCAGATAGACGCAGATAAACGCGGATGAATAAATAAGTTCAGGGTAGAGGCCATTAGGAGGCCTCAGCGCTCTGCGACATTGCCTGTCAAATCTATCTGCGTCCATCTGCGTTCATCTGCGGCAAAGATCAATCTCCAATCTCCAGTCTCTAATCTCCAATCTCCATCATATTCTCGCCAGCGCCTGTTCCAGGTCGGCGAGTATATCATCCGCGTCCTCGATGCCAATGGCGAATCTTACGAGGTTGTCTTTGATGCCGACTGCTTCTCGTTCCGCTGTTGATAACTCGTAGTAGGACATGAGCGCTGGTTGTTCGATAAGGCTTTCTGCACCGCCCAGGCTGGGGGCGATGTAAGGGATGGTCAGGGCGTCGATGAAGCGCGAGGCTGTGTGCAGCGGTTCCTCAGAACCGTTTGGGGCTACCGTGAAGCTGACGACGCCGCCAAAGCCTGACATCTGTTCCCTGGCTATCTCATGGTCAGGGTGCGATTCCAGGCCAGGATACCAGACCTGTTCGATTTTGGGATGCTGCTCCAGATACTCGGCAACCAACTGTGCGCTACGGTTTTGCTGGGCCACTCGTAGGGCCAGCGACTTCAGGCCGCGTTCCAGCAAGTAGGCGGCGTGTGGGTCAATGACCCCACCCAGTGTGCCCTGAGATTGGCGTAGGGCTTGAATCAGACCCGCCTCACCGACGGCAACCCCGGCCATGATGTCATTGTGGCCGCTGAGGTACTTGGTGCCGCTGTGGATGACCAGGTCGATGCCAAAGTCAAGCGGGCGTTGGTTGACGGGAGTGGCAAAGGTAGCGTCGATAATCGTCTTCAGGCGATGTTCCCGCGCAATGTGCGCCAGCTTCTCCAGGTCCACAACGCGCAGGTAGGGGTTGGTGGGGCTTTCGCTGATAATCAGGCGTGTGTTGTTCTGGATGGCCGCTTCCAGCACCCGGTAGTCGCCCATGGGCACCTCGCTACTCTCGATGCCCAGGCGGCGTAGAAAGGTTTCACAGAAGGTGCGCGTGCGGCGATAACAATCATCGGTGAAGATGACGTGACTGCCTGTGGGCAGGATAGAGAGCAGGACGTTGGTGATGGCCGCCATGCCGCTGGGGAAGAGCAGGGCGTCGCCGCCGTGTTCAAGCGCCGCCAGCCGCTGCTCCACGGCACGAATGGTAGGGTTGCCATAGCGGGCGTACTCGTTGCGCCCCACCATCTCGGGGTTGTTGCCCCACAGCTTAGCCTCCATAAAGGCGCACAAATCGGCCGTGTTCTCAAAGGTGTAGGTTGCGGTCTGGGTGATGGGCGTAATCAGGGCATGGCCCGGCTTTGGTTTGCGCCTGGTCAGTGGCCCATGCACAGACTGGGTTGATGGGCCTGGCTCCCGGTGGGTCAGTACATGTTCTACCTGTCCTGCAATCTCAATCATCTGACCTCCACAACAAAAAAGCTCTTCACTCTGGTATTGACTTTCTCCAGAGTGAAGAGCCATCTTAAAAAAATGCCTCTTCTAGAAGTTTAGAAGAGGCATATCCTTTCAGCTATACCACCCCTCATCTTCCAGAAGGTTACCCAGTGGGTAATTTTCTGCCGGAATTAGCACCATTTCCACCCGCTTGGTTATACGGCTGGCGGTTGCTGAGGCTTCATCGGGCCGGTCCCTCCGCCTCTCTGGATAAGAAGTCGTTCCTATTCTTTTGTTTGCTGGCAACACTATAGCAGCAGACGTTGAGGCTGTCAACGGTGGTTTGACAGTTAAGAGGGGCGGATGTACTTTTCTTCCAGATGGTTGTGGTGATCCTCGATGGAAAGGTCCTGGGAGAGTGAGCCCGAAAGTCTTCTTACAATAGGCGCCTCGGCAAGTGGATCTTGCTGGGCTGTAATCTGATTAAAGTAGGCAGTAACCAGCCTGGTAAGAGTTGTGTCATTTTCGCGTGCATACTCCTTCACCTTTTCAAGTAAATGTTTTGGCACGCGCACAGTCATCTTTTTGGTTTCCACAACTTATCACCTCCATTACTGTACAAAATAACGTTTTAATGTACGGCAGGCAAGTATGCTACAATTTAACAATGGGTGCGTTTCAAATGAGTTGGACCTATCGCTCGGGCCGGTCTCCTGACCGCGCCCGTCACTCTCATGTAGACGGGTGGCTCGAGGGCCGATACGGCCATAGGAGACCGGCCACAGCACTCATCACAACTGAAATGAAACACACCCTTTAACAATTTGTTATTGACCTTAAGCCTTATAGCCCAATATGCAACATCCACACTCCAGGTATAATGGGAGCATGTTGCTGATTCTCACTCACGAAAATGCCGATTTCGACGCTGTTGCTTCACAGGTGGCAGCGCATAAATTGTATCCGGGGGGTATTCCCCTGCTGCCGCGGCGGGTGAACCGCAATGTGAAGCAGTTTCTGTCCCTCTACTGGGATTCGCTGCCCTTTATGCGCATGGAGGACTGGCAGCGGCGCAAGGTTGAGAAGGTAGTGCTGGTCGATACCCAATCTGTACCCGGCGTGCGCGGCTTGCGCCAGGAGACGCCGGTGTTGGTCATCGACCACCATGCACCGGACGGTATTGATCCGGAGTGGGAGACGCACATTGAGCAACTGGGCGCGACGACGACGCTGCTGGTGGAGATGCTACGCAATGCGGGCATGAACCTGACGCCAGTCGAAGCTTCTTTGTTGTTACTGGGTGTTTACGAGGATACAGGCTCTCTGACCTATGGTACGACGACGGCGCGAGATGCGCGAGCGGCAGCCTGGTTGATGGAGCAGGGGGCCGAGCTGTCGGTTCTGCGGCGCTTCCTGGAGATTCCGCTCTCGGAGCAGCAGCAGGAGCTATACATGGCGCTGCAACGGGCAACGGAGTGGGTGCATATGGAGGGGCAGGCCATCGCCCTGGCCGCCACAACTGCGCCGCCTGACTTTGACGACGAAATCTCGGCCGTGGCCCACAGTATGCGTGAGGCGCTAAACCCCGATGGCCTGATTTTACTGGTGAAGCTGCGCCAGCACGTGCAGTTAGTCGCTCGCAGCACCACTGATCATGTAAACGTCGCCGTGATAGCCAGAGCGTTTGGCGGCGGCGGACATGGGCGAGCGGCGGCGGCGACAATCATGAACCTTTCGCTGCAAGAGGCGGTCGAGCAGGTCCGTGCCCTGCTGCCACAGGCCACACGGCCCATGGTGAAGGTGGCCCAGATCATGTCCCGCGGCGTGCAGACGCTGGCGGCGAGTGCAACTGTCGACGAGGCAGCGGAGCAGATGCAGCGCTTTGGCCACGAGGGCTATCCGGTCATTGACGATGAGAGCAAGCAGTTGGTGGGGTTGGTCACACGGCGCGCTGTGGACCGCGCCATCCGTCATGACCTGGGCCGGCTGCGCGTCAGCCAGATTATGAAAAGCGGGCGCGTGACGGTGCGGCCATCTGATTCTGTGGAACGGGTGCAGCAGCTTATGATCGAGGAGGATTGGGGCCAGATTCCAGTTGTGCTTGAGACGGGAGCGGCAGATGCCTCAGGTGGCTCAGATGGCCCAGACCGGCTCATTGGCGTCGTCACGCGCACTGACCTCTTACGGCTGTTGAGCCAGTCGGTGCGCGAGCAGCCAGAGCCGAATCTGTGCAGGCTGATGGAGGAATCGTTGCCGCCGGCGATATGGCAGCTGGTGCAGCAGGTCAGTGAGGTGGGCGACGAGATGAATATGCCTATCTATTTTGTAGGTGGGCTGGTGCGTGACCTGTTGTTGGAGGCGCCCTTGACCGATCTGGATATGGTTGTGGAGGGCGATGCCATTGCCCTCGTTGAACGGCTCAGCGAGCGGTTTGGCGGGTATGTGCGCAGCCACGAACGTTTCGGCACCGCGAAGTGGCTGATGGAGCCGGCCGTGTGGCAAGCAGTTGCCCCTGATGTGGCGCTGGACGATGGAGCGCCTGACGAGCTGCCAGACAGCATCGACTTCGTCACCGCGCGTACCGAGTTCTATGACCAGCCCTCGGCACTGCCGGAGGTGGAGAGCGGCTCGATCAAGCTGGACCTGCACCGGCGCGATTTCACGATTAACACGCTGGCCGTGCGGCTTGATGGTGCGCACCTGGGCGAGCTGCTCGACTTCTATGGTGGGTTGCGCGACCTGGAGCAAGGGCTGATCCGGGTCTTACACAGCCTCAGTTTCATTGACGATGCCACGCGCATCATGCGCGCAGTGCGCCTGGAACAGCGGTTAGGTTTTGATATAGAGGCGCGCACCGCGGAGCTGATTGCAGATGCTTTGCCCATGTTGGATCGCGTCAGCGACGAGCGCATCCGGCATGAATTTGAGTTGATTCTGCGCGAGCTAGACCCTGTGCCGGTGATGGCGCGCCTGGATAGCATTGGCGTATTACGGCGATTGAATCCGGGCCTGAAATGGAATAGGGAGATGGCGGAGCGCTTCTACACGTTGCAAGAGCTGCTGCAAACCGCGGAGTGGCAGGACGCGCTGCAGGAGGAGTCCCCGGCTTCCGTTTACTTCGCGCTGTGGATGGCGGAGCTGCCCCAGGAAGTGCGGCAGGAAATGCTGGATAGGTTGAAGGTGCGACGGAGCACGCGGGAAGAGGTGGAAGGGGTGGTTGATATCGTACGCGCGCTTGGGCAGCTCGGGGATAGTGCGCGTCCGAGTCAGGTTGAGAAGCGGTTGCGACCATATGAATCCCGCCCGCGGATTTTGCTGGCAGCGCGGGCAGCTCTGGAAGGGACGGAAGGCGCGCGCTTGTTGGAGCGTTACCAACGCGAGTGGCGGCATGTGCAGACGGAAGTGGATGGGCACGATTTGCGCAGATTGGGGTTGCCGCCCGGCCCACAATATGGCGTCTTGTTGGACCGCTTGCTGGCGGCGCGCCTGGATGGAGAAGTGACGAGTGAGGCGGAGGAGCGAGCGTTGTTGGAAGAGCTACTCAGAACGTAGAGAGCGAGATCTCTTTATGTCCATCGCGCCACTTGCCTTTTTGTAGGAAGGCTACGGCCTCATCTTGGGAACCGTCCATCAGAATAGTCAGACGCTTCTCCGGCGCGATACGGGCAATGTCTATCACGGAAAGATAGTCCATAAGGCGGGCGTCCCGGGGCGATAGTTCGCCAAGGACGTTGGGCGCGCTGTTGAAGAAATTCCAGTCGAAGTAACTGCGGGGATCGGTTAGATGGAGCGGCAGAGAGTAGATGCCGCCTTCGACAAGGTCCTGGAAGAAGTGCGTGCCATATGAAAGCTCTGGTGCACCGCCGCCTTCGGACACGGCCATCTCAATGAGCGCTTTGGTGTTGAAGATGTCGGCGTAGCTCACGCGCACGCCAAGGTCGAGATTGGCGCTCCCCCAACGACCTGGTCCCATTAGAATGAACAACTCCTTCTCCAGGATCTTGTTCAGCCTGCCGATGGCCCGCCCAATCTCCAGCCGAATCGCATCCTGTGGTATGTGCCGGTACTTCACGGGATCGACGAAAACCACGTAGCGAATGCCTTCAACCTTGCCATCCGGAATCAATTCGAAGGTCCTGAAGATAATCTTATCTTCAGGTAGATCGGTGGGAATCGTAATCGCCTCGCCGCTGATACGCTCGCTGAGCGGGCGGCATTGGAGCAGGCTAAGTTTGTATTGTGGCTGGGGGTAGCTGGGTACGATATCGACGGCAAATTCGATATCTACCGGCACCTGATACGCTGCTTCCAGAGAATCAAGAGTCTGGCGCATCAGGCGCACAAAGCTCTTGTCTCTGACCAGCTTGTTGAACGTCAGCCCCAGATCATCAGTGGTCTTCAAGCTGGCGGTTGAGAGTATCTCCTGCACGAAATCCTCTTTGCATTCAGAGGCAATGTAGCGCAGATAGGGGTAGCTGAGGTCCAATACCTCGCTGGCCGGCAGGGTGCGCAAGCGATTTTCCTGCAGGTCGATGACATCCACATAATGTTGAGAATAGCGCCGCACCGCTTCGGCCGTCGCCTCTGGCCGCAGGGTAGGATGGCTCAGAGCGATCATGCGTGGGTAATCGTCGCTGACCCGGTCCACGGCGCGCGTGCCCATCCCCCACACCAGGCGCAGAAAACCGGCATCGCGCTCGATTTTTGGATTCCAGCGGAAGGGGTTGCGGCTGAAGCCGACGCCGGCCACCGTCGGAAAGAAGTAATGTTTGTAACGTTCGCCACGAACGTGCTGGATGAGGATAGCCATGCGCTCGTCGTAATCGATCAGATTATGCCGTTTGCGGTAGAGCAACGCATCAGGGTTCAGGGCGCTGGCGTAAACCATGCGGATAGCGTCCAGCAGCTCTTTGAGATTCTCCTCTTCACTGCCCTGATTGGCGCAGAAATAGCTCTGGTACTTGCCGGCAAAGGCGTGCCCAAAATTGTCTTCCAGGAGGCTGGAGGAGCGCACGATGAGCGGATGGTTACCTGCTTCCCGCAGAACATCGCGCAAGCGTTCGACGACGGCCTTCGGGAAGCGACCCTTCAGGTGCTCTTCCACAATCCTGGGGTATTCGGAACGGATTTCGTCCAGAGGCCGGTATTTCTGGTTCATGAAGCGTTCCAGATTGTTCAGCCGGTGGAATTCGTAGAGCATGTCAGTGCCCAGGAAGTATGATTGCGGAATGGACACCTGCTGGCCCAGGTCTGGAGCACCGTCTACCGGGCAGCGCTCCAGGATTTTCCAGGCCAGCAACATACCTGCTGCCTTGCCGCCAATTTTGCCCTCTCCAATGCGCCGCTCGTAGACGTAGCGCAGATCGGACACGGTGAAGACCTTTTTGGCCACGCCGATGTAGGGAAGCTGGTCGCTAATCATACTCTTGATCAGCACGACCTTGATTTCTTCCAGGTGGTGGCTGACTTTCTCTCGCTCCTTCTCAGGTAGCGCCTCGTAAATCTCGCCCTGTTTAAAGAGGAGAGACCAGGGAGCCACTTCAGGGTTAAAGGCCAACTCGTGGGTTTTACTCCGCTCTGGTTGCTGGCTCAACACTTCCTGGATGATGTTCTCGAAAAGCTCGGCGGGCAGGTTGTAGCCAAAATAGAAATCGGTGTGGAAAGCACGTATGCGGGCTTTGCGCCGGTGCCAGATGTTGGGCGGCTCGGAGCCAAAGGGGTCGTGCACCCCCTCGCGCCGCTGGGACTCCAGGGCCAGTTGCTCTACTTCAGATTCAAACGTCGCTTCATCGATGATGCCCCGCTTGAATATCTCCTGTCGCATACGCTCGCGAATGGCGTCCGCCAGAATGGGATACTGGGCCAGCTTGATGTAAATGTCGATGGTGGACGTCGTGCTGCGTAGCGATTGGCTCTCCATCGGTCACTTTCCTTTCAGCATGTAGCGTCTAAATTAAGCTGTCGAGACCGTCGCTTCCTGTGAAATCTTGCTCTGCGAATCGCCATCCACCAGGAAGGCGACTGCTTCATCCCGCGTACCATCCATAAGGATATTCAGGCGTTTGCGCGCATCAATGGTTGCCAGGTCGATGACCTGTAAATGATCGGCCAGCTCCCCATCAGCCGGTAGTAATTTCGCCAGGACGTTCTCTGCGTTTTGGAAGAAGGACCAGTTAAATTCGCTTTGCCCATCTGCCAGGTGGAGCGGCAGGGAATAAATGCCGCCTTCGACGAGGTCCTGGAAGAAATGTGTGCCATATGACAGCTCCGGTGAACCATCTTCGCCCGGCACCGAGATTTCGACAAGGGCCTTGCTGTTAAAGATGTCGGCATAGGTTACGCGCACGCCTAGCTCAATATTGGCGGTGCCCCAGCGCCCAGGCCCCATGAGAATGAACTTCTCCGCGGCCAGCGCTTCGTTCAGGCGGCCCACGGCACGGCCCAGCTCCAGCCGTCTGGTGGGGTCGGCGATGGTGCGGTATTTATGCGGATCGATGTAGACGATGTAGCGAATCCCTTCCAGGCGGCCGTTGGGGATGAGGCCAAAGGAGCGGAATAAGATCGATTCCTGGTCCAGGTTGTCGGGGATTTCTACGGCCTCGCCTTCCTCGCGCTGGCTGAGCGGCCGGCATTGCAGAATGTGCAGGCGATAGTCGGCGTTCGGATAATTAGGGATGATCTTGACTGTGAACTCGATATCGACCGGCGTTTCGTAAGCCTCTTCCAGCCGCATGAGGGCTGTGAGCATGAGCTTGGTGAATTTGCGGTCCTGCAACAAGGTGTTAAAGGTGATGACCAGCTCTGACGGATCGTCCAGCATACCGTTGGAGAGGATTTCCTGGATGAAATCGCCACGGTGTAGGGAGGCGATGAAGCGCAGGTAGGGGTAATCAGGCCCCAGGATGCTGTGGATGGGTAATGTCTGAAGCTGATTCTCCTCGAGGTTAATGACATCTACGTAATGTTGGGAATATTTGCGAAGCGCCTGGGCCGTCGATTCGGGGCGCAGGTGCGGGTGGCTGAGGGCCGCAAGGCGCGGGTAATCGTTGGCAATGCGTTCGACGGCGCGCGTGCCCATGCCCCAGACCAGGCGCAAGAAGCCGTGCTCGCGCCGGATGCGGGCGTTCCAACGAAATGGGTTTTCGCTGAAGCCAACGCCGGCAACGGCCGGCAGAAAGTAACGGCCAAACCGCTGCCCCCGTACGCGCTGGATGAGGATGGCCATCCGTTCATCGTAATCGATCAGCCCATGCCGCCGCCGGTAGAGAATGGCGTCGGGGTTCAGGGTGCTGGCGTAGATGCGGCGGATGGCATCGAGCAGGCAGGTCAGATTTTCTTCCTCTGTGCCCTGGTTGGGGCAGAAGTAACTCTGGTATTTGCCGGCGAAGGAAGAGCCGAAATTGTCTTCCAGGAGGCTGGAGGAGCGCACGACGATCGGGGAGTTGCCCATCTGTCGCAGCACTTCGCGTAGCTCTTCGACGATGGTCACCGGGAACTGTCCGGCGAGGTGGGCCTCGACAATCTGGGGATACCCGGCCCGAATTTCGTCTAGCGTGCGGTATTTCTGGTTCATGACGTGGTCCAGGTTGTTGATGCGGCGGAACTCGTAGATCACGTCGGTGCCCAGGAAGTAGGAATCAGGAATCTCGACCTGTTCGCTGATGTCAGGGCCGAATTGCGGGTCGCGCTGCTGCAAGATGCGCCAGGCCAGGAGCATGCCCGCGGCCTTGCCGCCAATCTTGCCGCCACCAATACGACGCTGATAAATCTGGTACAGGTCGTCCATGCTGAACACGCGCTTGGCGACGGCGATGAAGGGAAGCTGGTCGCTGATCATGCCCTTGATCAGCACGACCTTAATTTCCTCCAGATGATGGTTGACCTTCTCCCGCTCTGGCGGTGCTTTGCTCTCATATATTTCGCCCTGGCGGAAGAGCAGCGTCCAGGGGGCAATTTCTGGATTGAAGGCCAGGTCAGACAGCTCACCGGGTGTGGGTTGCTCGCTCAGCACATCCTGGATGATGCGCTCGAACAGCCGTGCGGGCAGGTTGTAGCCAAAGTAGAAATCAGTGTGTAGGGCGCGGATGCGCCCTTTGCGCTTGTGCCAGAGGTTAGCCGGTTCCTGAGTGTCGGGGTCATATAACCCTTCCCGCTTTTGGGACTCGATGGCTAACTGCTCAACCTCTTCTTCGAACGTCTCTTCATCGACAATGCCGCGCTTGAATATCTCTTCACGCATACGCGCGCGGATTTTGTCGGCCAAAATGGGGTACTGGGCCAACTTAATGTAGATGTCAATCGTCGAAGTGGTGCTGCGGAGAGGTCTGTGCTCCAAGGGTGCTCCTTGTGTCAGGCTCTGGTTATACATGCTGATTATGTGCATTCTGGGGACGAGGTGCAAATGGAGTGTGGAGCGCTCTGTCACATCACTTTACATAAGTTGCGGAGCTTGAAAATGGACCACCGTCTCTTACAATAGAGTCATTTGCAGAGCCAAGAGGAGGCATGATGGCCACGATATTTTCGAAGATTATCAATGGCGAAATAGGCGCCGACATCGTCTATCAGGACGAGCTGGTAACCGCTTTTCGCGACATTAATCCTGCGGCCCCCACGCACATCCTGATTGTGCCTAATAAGGAGATTCCTACGGCCAACGACCTGAGCGAAGAGGATCAGGACGTCGCCGGCCGCATGTTGATTGTGGCCAGCAAGTTAGCTAAACAGGAAGGAATTGCCGAGGACGGTTACCGCCTGATTATCAACTGCAACAAGCATGGCGGGCAGGAAGTCTTTCACCTGCACCTGCATCTGATTGGTGGGCGTCCACTTGGCCCCATGGTCCAGCGCCGGTGAGCGCGCCTGTAACGTCGAGGATGGCTCTTGCGCGTTCCTAGAACGGTGCAGTCCTCTGGTCTGTTGCTGGGGTTGCTCTTCCTGACCCTGGCCTGCGCCCTCTCAACGCCTTCACCGGCCCCCACGCCCGGGCCGCCTCAGGCACAACCGGTTGTGCCCGCGGCCCCTCGCGCCACCCAGCCGCCTTATTCGGGTACAGCCGTGGCCCTGCCAGATGAAGCTCAGGCGGCTGGTAACTCCTTTGCTCCTTTTCAATATGAGGAGCCAGACGTACCGACCGCCGGGCCAGTTGAGCTGCCCGAGGCGCTAGAGATTGGGGAAACGGGCGGTCTGGATGACGCGCAACTTGCAACGTTACTTGAAAACCGTTTTGTCGTCGTTCCTGCTTCATTTACGACGTTCGACAGCGCCTACCGCGCTATTGGGGAGCAAGAAGTTCCGCAATTTATTACCAGTGACTTCGTTCTGCATACTTTTCAGGTTGTGAGTGACGTTGCCTGGCAGCGTGCAGAGGCGCAGTTCTTGCCTGGCCATTTGACGGCGCTGAGCGCGGCGATGGTGGAGGCCTCACAGCAACAATGGGAAGCGGCCGGTTCCGATGCTGTGAGCGAGGCGGCCCGGTTCAACCTGGCATTCTTCACCGTAGCGCACCGCCTGCTCAACCCCACAGCCGAGGTTGCGCCGGTCGTTTCCGAAGTTGTGAACGAGGAGTTGACGCTGATTGAACAGGGAGGCACCTTCATCTCACCACTCTTCCGGCGCCAACAGGAGTATGGGCGCTACGCTCCCACGGGACAGTATGGCGGCAGCGAGCCGCTAAGCCGCTATTACCAGGCCATGCTCTGGCTGGCGCAGCCGTTCGACTTGCTGCCACAGGGCGATGATGTGGCAGCCAACCGGCAGGTAGCGCGCCAACTATTGTTGATGGCTGAAGCCGTAACCACCAGCCAGAATCTGGCCCGTTGGGAACGGGTCTACCAACCTGCTGCCTATTTTGGCGGCGACGATGGTAGCTGGAATCTGGCGCAGGTAATGGCGGTGGCCGAGGCCGTTTATGGGGATCTGGACCTTGACGAGTTGGAGAACGTGGCGCGTCTGGATAATTTCATTGCTACAGTGGGCAATCTGCCATCACCGTCGCCCTACGTGGCACAGTCGCCGCAACAGTTCTCCTTCATGCCTGCCCCGACCTATCCTGACCAGAGCATCTTGCGGCGGCTGCTGTTCAATAACACCGGCTCCTACCAGGGGAGCGGCGCGCCCTTGCCGCCGAGCGCGCTGGAGACGTCGATAGGCGCCATCCGGGGCCTGCCACGAGCGCTGGACGTGCCGGCAGTGTTGGGTTCGGAACAGGCAGCCGCGTTGCTGGAAGCGCGTGGAGACACCAATTACGAAGGTTTCTCACTGCAATTCCAGCAGGCGGCAGAGCAGTACGCCGCGCTGGAGGCAGAAGCGTGGGCCGGAAGTGCGCGGGGCGCCTGGCTCTACGCGCTGCAACCGCTCCTTGCGCCGCCTCTGTTTGTGCAGAACGAAGCGTGGCAGAGTAAGCAGTTGAATACCTGGCTCGGCGCATGGGTTGAGATGCGCCACGAGACGGCATTAGGCCCGCGACCTATCGAAGCAGCAGAGCCACCGGCCACGGCGACGCTCGCCTACCTGGAACCACAGCCGCTGCTCTATGGGCGGCTGGCGGCCGCTGCCGGACAGATGGCGGAGGGGCTGGAGGCGCGTGGCCTGTTGGATGAGGAAGTGGGCCAGAAGCTGCGGCAAATGGAGCAGTTTCTGGAGGAGCTGGAAGGCATTGCGCTGAAAGAGCTGGCAGGCGAACCGCTGAGTGAGGATGAAGCATTATTCCTGAACCAGGCCGTGCCACGCCTGACCACTCTGGCAACGTTTGACGCCCCTGTGCAAGGAGATGTGCCACGAATCGATGCCATGTTGCCGCGGTTGGTCGATGTCTATCGCGACCCCAGCAGCGGGCGGTTGGCACAGATGGCGGTGGGAGAAGCGTGGCCTATCTACGTGCTATTGCTGCAAGAGGAGCAGCCGGTTATAGCGGCCGGTGCTGTCTACAGTACATATGAGCTGCTTGGCGAGCAGCTACGGGCGGATGAGTGGCAGGCGATGAGGGAGCGGCCCAACGCGGAGGCTTGGACTGCTCTACACCTTGGTCCATAACCGGTTCGCTGTGCATAATGGCGACTCGTCTTCTATAAAGGTGAATGGGTATGTTTTTCTATCAGCGCGAGCGGACAGTCGGAGAAGCAATAGTTAATAAGCGGCAACAGGATAGGCAGCAGCCGTTGGGTATTCTACTCAGGCTGAGCGCGCTGATTTTGCTCACGCTTGTTTTCTACCTGTTCCTGAGCTTTGTTCCTCTGAAGGCCAGAGCAGATAATCCTATTGGCCAGATGGATTATCATGCTGATGAAGGAGTGTGGATAGAGGCAGGACGCTACTACTTTCACACCTTCTTTATCGAAAGAGATTGGCGTGCGGCAATGTGGGGCCAGCCTCGATTTGGCGCCTTTGGCAAGCCAACGCCGCCGCTTGGAAAATATCTGTTTGGGGCAGCACTGTATTTCCAGCCAGGTGGGCAGTATCAGCCGCCGCCAGCCGATGCCGGTGTGGGGTTCAACTGGGAAGCTGCCAGCAAAGAGCGGCCGCCACAGCCGGTGCTAGAGGCTGCCAGACGGCCGGTGCTTCTGCTCGGCGCTCTGGCCGCAACCATCATCTTCTTGCTCGTGGAGAGAATGACGCACTCTACGACCACGGCTCTCCTGGCCAGTGCGCTCTTTGTTCTACAGCCGCTAGTCATTCGTGATAGCCGGCGCGCCATGCTCGATATGCCGGCGCTCTTTTTCAGCCTATTAGCCCTGCTGCTATTTGTTTACTTGCAATTAAATCTGGAGCAGAGGCAGCTCAAACGGGCCATCCTCTTATCTATCGCTACTGGTTTTGCCCTGGGACTTGGCCTGTCAACGAAACTAAGTGCTGCGCTTACCCTCGTTGTGCTGACATCGTGGTGGATGCTGGTTCTCTGGGGGCAGTTCATGTTACCAGTTCGCGCGCCAACCGAACCTGACGGGGTTGCTCCTGTTGTGGCCAGCTGGCCTCGGCGTCTGGTGTTACCGGCCATCACGCTTCTTCTGATTCTACTCACGGCGGCGATTACGTTTTTCGCACTGAACCCGCTGCTCTATTCACAGCCGCTGCAAGGCCTTAAGGAGATCATGGGCCTCGCTTCCATCGTGCGACAGTATGATGTCCCGCCGGAGCAACGCCTCGATACGCTGGCAGAGCGGTTGCTGGCTGTGTATCGGATTGGCTTTGTGTACTCTGGCCCACTTTCCTACTGGTTACGACTTCCCTTTGTGGATGCTGTGCTTGCGTTCTTTGGCGTGGCGTTCTGTGTGTATAGAGTCCGGGCAGCAAATGGTTCTCAAGTGCAGCGTGTGAGAGCCGCCATGTTGCTGCTTTGGGCAGGCGTCACGGTTGCGGGGATTATCTATTGGGTGCCGTTTTCCTGGCTGCGCTGGTATCTCCCTCTGGAACCTGTGTGGGTCGTTTTCGAAGCAGGCGGGGGTGCCGGATTTATCCACGCACTCAGGGCTTTTGGACAACGATGGTCATTGCAGAGGGCATAGGCAATGACCCTGGCAATTCTGGCCGCAGCGGCACCGCCTACCATCTTGACAATTCTTCTTCCCTCAGGTAACTTTGACCCCACTATGAAGGAGTCGCTGGCGTTACTCATCGCTACCTATCCCGCCCCTAGCAGCCCTCGTTGCGAGTGCAACGGGGCGATATGGTGTGGCAGGTAATTGTTGACTCGGGCAACGCTCCTTGCGCGTGACGAGGAGCGGTGAGCGACGAAAGCGGACCTTGATGCTGGTACACCGGGCGCCCCAGAGAGTGGGGCGTTTTTATTTGCGCGACTTCCACACGAAAAACGAGACGATGACATGAGAGGAGATTTGCTATGCGGATGAGCAAGTTATTCAGCCAGACCCTGCGTGAAGCGCCGGCCGACGCCGAAGTGCGCAGCCACCAGCTTTTGCTGCGAGCCGGTTTCCTGCGCCCCCTGGCGGCCGGAATCTTCAGTTATCTGCCGCTGGGCCAGCGTACGTCGCAAAAAGTTGAGCAGATTATGCGCGAGGAGATTAACGCCATCGGCGGGCAAGAGATGGACATGCCCGTGGTGCACCCGGCGACATTGTGGCAGGAAACGAACCGCTGGTACGAAATTGGCTCCGAAATGGGCCGCTTCCTGGACAAGAACGAGCGGGACATGGTGCTGGCTATGACTCACGAGGAGGTGGTTACCGACCTCGTGCGCCGTGAAATCCAATCTTATCGCCAGTTGCCACAGCTCATCTACCACATTCAGACCAAGTGGCGTGACGATCCGCGCCCGCGCGCCGGGCTTATTCGCGCTCGCGAATTTGTGATGAAAGACAGCTATTCGCTGGACAAGGACGACGAGGGGCTGGATAGGCAATATCGCGCCCACTACCAGGCTTACTTCAACATTTTCAACCGTTGTGGCCTACCGGCCATTGCTGTGGAGTCAGACGTGGGCATGATGGGTGGCCAGATGGCGCACGAGTATATGTATCTGGCGCCAATTGGCGAGGATACGCTGTTGCTATGTGGCCAGTGTGGCTACAAGGCCAACCGCCAGATTGCTACTTTCCAGAAATCGGCAGCCGAGGCCGAAGAGGCGCGGGAGTTGGAGAAGGTCAGCACGCCGGATACGAAGACGATTGAGGAGCTGGCGAAGTTGCTGGACGTGCCTCGCGCCCGAACGGCGAAGGCCGTGTTCATGATGGCCACCGTAAGTGAGGAGCAGGAAGACGTGCAGCGCCTGGTCTTTGCCGTGGTGCGTGGGGATATGGACCTCAGCGAGACGAAGCTGACCAATGCCGTGCGCGCCAAGGCGCTGCGCCCGGCGCACGAAGAGGAAATCAGGGCTGTGGGCGCGGTGCCCGGTTACGCCTCGCCTATTGGTCTGGACGGCGTAATCGTTGTGGTAGACGAAGCTGTCGTTGATGCTCCCAACCTCGTCGCGGGGGCCAATGAAGAAGGCTACCATCTGCTCAACGTGAACTACGGGCGCGACTACGAGGCTGACATCGTGGCCGATCTGGCTGCGGCGCGGGAAGGGGACGCCTGCCCCCGCTGCGGTGCGCCGCTGAGTATGTCGCGCGGCGTTGAGGTCGGTAACATATTCAAGCTGGGCACCCGTTACAGCGCGGCGATGGGCGCCACTTTTGTAGGCGAAGATGGAGAACAGCACCCGGTGATTATGGGTTCCTATGGCATTGGCGTGGGCCGTCTGTTGGCCTGTGTTGCCGAGGAGCATAATGACGAGTATGGCCTCATATGGCCCATCAGCATCGCGCCATACGAAGTGCACCTTGTCAGCCTGCGCGGTGGAGAGGAGGTAGCCGCTGAGCTATATGAGAAGCTGACGGCTGCCGGTGTGGAAGTTCTCTTCGATGACCGTGACGAAAGCCCAGGCGTGAAGTTCAATGACGCCGACCTGATCGGCAATCCCATTCGCCTTACCGCCGGCAAGCGCGGACTGGACAAAGGGGGCGTGGAGCTGAAATTGCGCCACGAGAAGGATAGCACGCTGGTGCCGCTGGATGAGGTCATTGACCGCGTGCTGACGGTGCGCGCCGAGCTATACCAGGCGCTGGCCGATAAGGTGGTGGAGGTGCCGTTCGAGGCTTAAGCCGGTTGCCTGCACAACCTACTGCGCCGTAATAGCGTTGATATCGCCGCGGCACTGGCACGCCTCTTTTACGACGTCGCCGTTCACTAACTGGCCGTCATATTCGCGGCCCAGCCCCTGCGAGCGCCAGCCGCCCATTTCAAAGGGCAGGTTGCCGTCGGCTGAGACCCAGCGCCCATTGTAGGTGCGCGAGATGTGGACGTGCGTGCCGTTGGAGAAGCCGCCCTCGCAGGAGGGATGGCCCAGTGGGTCGCCGGTGTTGACCTCAGTGCCGACGGCGATGCGGTCACGGCTTTCCAGGTGCATGTAGGTGATGGCCCAGCCGGTGCCGGCATAGCCATCTCCGTCGAGATCAACCACGACTGCCCCAAAATCGCTGCGTGTGACCACGCCGGGGGCCATCGCTCGCACCCAGGAATCTGAGGGGTAGCAGCCGAGCTGTTCGTGATGGGGCACAAAATCGAGCGCGGCCCACGCTGACCCCGACGCCCAGCCGCCGTGGGGTCCGCCTGTGAAATACCACGTTTCGCCCGCACCCCAGGGCAATGTCAGCGGTGGTTGTTGCAGGTCGGCGGGCCACAGGGGATCTACCGTATAGGCGAAGGGGTTGCCAAAGAGGCGGTTATAGGTAGCCTGGAAACCGGACGGGCCAACTTCCTCCAGCCATGTCTGGTAGGTGGCTCCATCGTGTGCCCCTAACCATAACTGCACACCGGTTGTGCCGTCATTGAGCGTGGGGGCAAAGGCCACGCGGTCCGTACCGCCAACCAGCAGGCTGGTCAGACCTCCTTCGGCCCGGCCATAGTAACCAAGGTTAATCTGATCGGCAGCCCAGCGCAGTTGGTGGAAAAGGCCAGCGTAACGGGCTTCGCGACGGCCCATGGGGAACTCAAGTTCCTGCGGGCTGGCCTGTGTCACCCACCCGGAGCGGAACTCAAGCGCCGCCAGTAGCAGGCGAGGGTTGACGCTAAAGCGGTGGGCAATGAGGCTCACAATTTCCGGCCCGGCCAGCAGTTGACCTTCCACTTCTTCCTGGTGTTGCACCAGGTAGCCGTTGTAATGTTCGGCGAAGCTGCGCACGCTGAAATCGCGGGCCGCTGGTCCATACACCAGCTCGCTGTCGGGGATAATCTTGAAATCAGGGCTGGTGACGGAGACACTGCCTGGAACCAGCACCGACTGTCCGGCCAGGAGCAAATCGGCGCCGGCCAGATTGTTGATGCGCATCAACTCTTCCACGCTGCTGCCGTAACGCTGTGCAATGTAAGCCAGAGTTTCCCCAGGGCCGACGGTGTGGGTCAGATAGTTTTCCTCCCCGGCCGCAACCGGGCGCGTGGGGTCTGGCGTCGGGGTTCCATCGTAGGTGGGCAAGCCGGGCATGGCCGGCGGTTGAATCTCTGGCGTGGGCGGGGCTTGTCCTGACTGTGGCGTCAGGAAGGGAGTGGGAGGAGGGACCAGCGCCGCCAACGTAGCCGAGATGGTTACCTCTGGCTCGGGCCGCTGGCAGCCGCTGAGGAAGAGCAGCGGGACGGACACAAGGAGCAGTAGAACATATGATAGTGGGCGCAGACGTCGCATCATAGCACGTTATTTTATCCCAAAAAGCGCTGTCTGGCGCAGTATAGATGCCCGGCGCCGTATGAGCGCAACAGATAAGAGAAGGATGGCGCCCTTGTCACGCGGCGAAATTGAGCGTTACAATGACCCGCAGTAAAGAGAGAAAGGCTAAGCAGGATATGCAAGCAAATTATGTGCAACGATTGCGTATGCGCTTCAGTAAGGTAGGCGCTACCCGCTTTATAGGTCACCTGGACGTGGCCCGCGCTCTGGAGCGAGCATTAAACCGCAGCAGGATTCCAGTGGCCTATACCCAGGGCTACAATCCGCGCCCACGTCTGCAGTTTGCGTCGGCGCTGCCGCTGGGCTTCACGAGTGACTGTGAACTGGCAGATATGTGGTTGACAGAGAAGATGGAACCAGTACAGGTGTTGGAGCAGTTGCAACCGAAAATGCCTCCAGGCCTGGTGGTGCATGACGTGTGGGAGGTTCCCCTGTCTGGGCCTTCGATGCAGGCCAGCACGGTGGAGGCAACGTATGCGGCGATGATTGAGGATCTGCTCGACCGGCCCAGTCTGGAGCGACGCGTCTCTGAATTGATGGATGCGCCAGAAATCGTTCGCGAACGGAAGGGTAAGAAATATGATCTGCGCCCGCTGATTCTGACTCTGGATGTTGAGGATGATGACGAAGGGCCGGTGCTCTTGATGCGGCTGACTTTGTTACCAGGCGAGACGGGACGGCCTGATGAGGTGTTGGCGCAGTTAGGGCTGGACCCGCTGGATGTGCCTATGCACCGCAAAGAGATTGTGCTGGACGAGGACCAGGCAGAAGGTTGATAACAATGAGGCGCGCAATGAGTAAGCGCGGCTGCTGTTGGTAGCCCGCTATAGGGGCGGGTGGCTTTTCGGTACCCTGTTCATTTTTCTGGTTATGCTCTCTCTGACCTGCCAGTCACTGTCGGAGAGGCAGCGGCTTTTGCCCACTCTTGAGGTGACGCTGCCGGCCGGTGCGGCGAATGCGGTTGCTACGTCTGCACCTGCCTTGCGACCCACACCTACCTGGCGACCGACACCCACAAGCCCACCGCCAGATAGTGGCTGGCAGCCTGTTCGTGACGGCATGGAGCGGCGCGTGATGAACCTGATTTCAGCCGAAGGGGAGTGGCAGGAGAGCATTACGCTCTTGCGGCTGGATCCCAGCCGTTTTCGTTTCGACGTGGCCTACCGGCCTGGCGACCCGCTGGATCTGATAGCGTGGCAGGCAGAGACAGAGGCGTTGCTGGTTGTGAATGGCGGCTTCTTTACGGAGGAGTACGTGGCCACGGGGTTGACGATTGCGGACGGCGTGGCCAGCGGGCAAAGCTATCAGGGCTTTGGCGGAATGTTTGCTGTTGGGCAGGAGGGGCCGCACCTGCGCGCCTTGAGTGAGCTGCCCTACACAGGCGAGGAGGGATTTGTCGCGGGGCTGCAGTCGTTTCCCATGTTGTTGGCGCCGGGCAATATACCGGCTATTCCGGAGGATGACGGACGGCAGGCGCGGCGCACGGTGGTGGCTCAGGATGTGGAGGGACGGATCTTGTTCCTGACGGCGACGATGGGCCATTTCACCCTATACCAACTGAGCCACTTCCTGGCGAATTCCGACCTGGGACTTGACCGGGCGCTGAATCTGGATGGGGGCACCTCGACCGGGATGTTGCTGAGCGAGCCTTATCAGTATGTGCCGGCGTTTGCATTATTGCCGGCGGTGATTACAGTATATGAGCGGTAGAGAAGGTCCCGTTCCAGCAGGATTGGTCTCAATATAAAAAGGGTATCAGTCGCCGGCTTTGCTTTTTGACAATAGCCTCTGGAGGGACTATAATACGCAGTCGCTGTATTGGTCGCCCGACACTACCAATACATCAACACAAGCTTACAACCGGCATCATGTATGCCGGTTCTTTTTGGAGGTAAACAGTGTACGCAATAGTAGAAAGTGGCGGTCGGCAATACCGCGCCGAGGTAGGGCATAGCTTCAGTGTGGAGAAATTGCCCTACGAAGTCGGAGAACAGATAGAACTCAATAACGTCCTGCTAGTGGCAGACGGTGACGATGTACAGGTTGGGCAACCCTCCATTGCGGGTGCTTCTGTCAAGGCAACCGTCGTAGAGCAGTATAAGGGCAAGAAGATTTTCGTCTGGAAGTACCGGCCGCGGAAGCGCTATCGTCGTCGCCAGGGACATCGGCAAGAGTATACGCGTTTGCGTATCGACGAGATTAATCTATAAGAGCAGGAGTGAGGTGAGGAATCATGGCTCATAAAAAAGGTGCGGGCTCTACCCGCAACGGACGCGACAGCAATTCGAAGCGTCTTGGCGTGAAGCGCTATGGCGGCGAATACGTGATCCCCGGCAATATTATCATTCGTCAGCGCGGCACCAAGATTCACCCCGGCCGTAACGTTGGACTTGGCAGGGATTACACCATTTTTGCCAAAGCCGAAGGCCAGGTGCAGTTTGAAACCAAGAATGGGCGCAAGTACGTGAGCGTCGAACCGCTGGAGGGATAAGATGAAGAAAGATATTCATCCAGAATGGTATCCCGACGCAGAAGTCATCGTAAATGGTGAAGTAGTGATGCGTGTTGGCTCCACCAAGCCGCAGCTCAATGTCGAAATCTGGTCCGGCACGCACCCGTTTTACACCGGGCAGCAGCGCCTGCTGGACACTGAAGGTCAGGTGGAACGTTTCCTCAAGCGTCTGCAGCGCCGCGAGCAAATGCTGTCAGAGCAGGAACAGCAAGAGGAAACCAGGTCGCCGTTGGCATTGTCCATTGAGGAGATGGGACTGGCCAAGCGCGCTGAGAATGCGATGAAGGAAGAAGGTCTGACGACGGTTGGCGACGTCTACGAACGCCTGCAGCAAGGTGAAGATGCCTTGCTGGCGATTTCGGGTGTTGGGCAGCGCGCGCTGATCGACGTTAAGAAATTCCTGCGCGCCGAAGGGTTGATCGAGTAGCAATTTAGACGCCATCCAGGCGCCGCCCAGATGGTCGTTTGCTGGTAAATTCTTCGTAATAAGTTAGAGTTAAAGGGCAGATGTGATTACTTTCGCATCTGCCCTTATTTTTTTACAGTGCCTTTTTCTAAGGAGGATGGTGGATGACGAAACACAGGCGAGGCCGTATTGAGCTCATCTGTGGCAGTATGTTCAGTGGCAAGACCGAGGAGTTGATCCGCCGCCTGCGCCGGGCGCAAATCGCCAAACAGACGGTTCAGGTTTTTAAGCCGGCAATTGATAATCGCTATCACGGGGAAAAAGTGACGTCGCACAATGGTATGAACTTTGAAGCGCTCCCCGTGGCCTCGGCTGCTGAGATCCGGCAGGCGCTGGAAGCGGAAACGACGGTTGTGGCCATTGACGAGGTGCAGTTTTTTGACCCTGGCATTGTCGAATTGTGCGAGGAGCTGGCCCACGAGGGCAAGCGGGTGATCTGCGCTGGATTGGATACCGATTTCCGTGGTGTTCCTTTTGGCCCCATGCCTGACCTGATGGCTCGCGCTGAAGAGGTAGCCAAGTTGCATGCCATTTGCGTTGTCTGTGGCGAGGATGCCAGCCGGACGCAGCGCCTGATTGATGGGCAACCGGCGGCTTATGATGATCCGGTTGTTCTGGTGGGGGCGGCTGAAGTATATGAAGCTCGTTGCCGGCAGTGCCATCAGGTGCGGCCGGCGCAGAATGAAGGAGAGTAACTGTGGCTGCAACTCGCAACCTGCTTGACGATATAGACCACATTTTGATTGACGAAGAACGGCTGCAGACCCGCATTAAGGAGTTGGCAGAGGCTATCGAAGCAGATTATAAGGATGTTGATAACCTGTTGTTATTGTGCGTCCTGAAGGGCGCTTATATTTTTCTTTCTGACCTCAGCCGTCTGCTGGATCTCCCGCATGAGGTTGATTTCATGGCCATTTCCAGCTACGGCTCGGGCACAACCAGCAGCGGAGCCGTGCGCATCGTTCTGGACCTGAAAGAGGATATCGCCGGTAGGCATGTGCTGATTGTGGAGGATATTATCGACAGCGGCCGCACCCTGGACTATATGCGCCGTAATCTATTGGCTCGTTCGCCTGCATCACTGCGCATCTGTACGCTGCTAAACAAGCCTACGCGCCGCCAGGTGGATGTCCCGGTCGACTACACCGGATTCGATATCCCTGACGAGTTCGTGGTGGGCTATGGACTGGACTTTGCCCAACTATATCGCAACCTGCCTTTCATTGCTGTGCTGAAGCCCGAAATTTTCGCAGACGTGGTGGAATGATTTACGCCGGGGACAAACTGCTTTGACGATAGACCGGGAGTTGACTTTACCGCCGTTGCTGGAACAGTTGCGCCCGTTGCTGATAGGGCGCGGCGAGCCTGTCTATCTGGTGGGTGGCGCGGTTCGTGATGCGGTTCTGGGCCATGTGAGCTATGACCTGGATTTCGTCGTTCCTGATAACGCCATCGCGCTCGCATTTCACGTTGGCGATGAGCTGGGCGCGCCGGCCTTTGTCCTGGACCAGGAGCGCGATATTGCCCGCGTGGTGCTGGCCGGTGAGATAGACCTGGACTTTGCTCGCTTCCGGGGCGCGGACCTGGAAGCCGATCTGCGCGCCAGGGATTTCACCATGAATGCGATGGCACTGCCGGTGGACAGGTTGGAGGCAAAGGCCATCATCGACCCCTGCGGAGGGCGAGATGATATTGAGGCGGGTATCCTGCGCCTGGCACACCCTAAGGCGATTGAGACTGATCCCGTGCGCGCCTTACGTGCCGTTCGCTTTGCCGTGCGCCTGGGGTATGAGCTGAGCGAGGAAGTACGGGCCGCGGCGCGGGCCAGCGCTTCGCAATTGGGTACGGTCTCGGCCGAGCGCAATCGAGACGAGCTGCTGAAGGCGTTGACCAGCCCTGAGCCGGACCGCGCCGTGCGCCTGCTGGATGAGCTGGGTTTGCTGGCCGAGCTGTTGCCCGAAATCGCTGCATTAAAAGGGGTGGAGCAAACGGCGCCGCATGTGCACCCCGTGCTGACCCATACGATCAGCGTGTTGCGCTGGCTGGTGGTGATAGAGGACGCGCTCTTTACAGGCAAAGATGCCGGTGACGAGCGGGCGGCAGCCGATGTGCAGGAGCGATTGGGCTGTTATGCGGACAGACTGGCCGAGCACTTTTCCCGGCCGGTTGATGGTGGGTTGTCTGGAAAGAGTTTGTTACGCCTGGGCGCGCTTTTTCACGACGTGGGCAAGGCTCAGACACAAACAGTGGAAGCGGACGGGCGTATCCGTTTCTTGAACCATGAGGTTGTCGGCGCTGAGCTGGCAGGCGCCCGGCTGCGGAAACTGAAGCTAAGCCGAGAAGCGGTGAGTCACGTCAAAACTATTGTCGAGGGCCACATGCGCCCGCTGTGGTTGGTACATTCAGACAATGTGACGCGCCGCGCTGTGTATCGCTACTTCCGCGCAACAGGCAAAGCCGGCCTGGATATAGGCCTGCTCACTATTGCCGATCACCTGGGCACCTTTGGCGAGCCGGATCTGGGAGATAGCTGGGAGCGATTGTTGGAACTTGTAGACCGGCTCTTTGGTCACTATTTCGAGGCTTATGATGAGACCATTGCCCCGCCACCACTTCTGAGCGGTAGTGAGCTGATTGCAGCGCTGGAGCTGGAACCTGGCCCTATTGTTGGCCGGTTGCTGCGCCTGATTGAAGAGGCTCAGGCAGCGGGGGATATCTCTACGCGGGAAGAGGCGCTGGAGTTGGCGCGGAGTGCCAAATAGCCTCCGGCCGTGCAGGGCTAGACAACGGTTTCGCCGCTGCGGCGGATGTGCTCCATGAATTCATTGCGCGTCTTTGAATTCTCCTTGAAGTTGCCCAGCATGGCGCTGGTCACCATGCGCGCATTTTCCTTTTTGACGCCGCGCATCATGGAACACATGTGGGCGCCCTCGACGACCACGCCCACCCCTTGCGGCTCCAGAACATCTTGCAGAAGCTGGGCGATCTGTTGCGTCATGCGCTCCTGAACCTGGAGGCGACGGGCGAACATCTCCACGATTCGGGGAATCTTAGAAAGGCCGATGACCTTGTCTCTTGGGATATAGGCTACGTGGGCGCGGCCGTAGAAGGGCAGCATATGATGTTCGCACATGCTAAAAAATTCGATATCTTTGACGACGATCATTTCGTCGTATTCCACGTTGAACAGAGCGTCGTTGACCAGGGCAACAGGATCGACGTGATAACCGGCCAGCAGCTCGTCGTACATGCGCGCGATGCGCTCTGGTGTGCGTTGCAACCCTTCGCGCTCAGGATCTTCCCCGACATGGCGTAGGATATCGCGCACTGACTCTTCTACTGCTTCGTGCCGTTCCAGATCGGCGCTGCTGCCTGACTCCGCTTCAAAATCGCCACGGCTATTTCCAAATGTCTGGTCCATAGGCTCACTCCACATTGGGCGGCAGCTTCTGCTGCCGGCGGTTAAAAGGTTATTCCACAGGCCGGGCAGATTTCGGAGTCGACAGCGACCCGGGTGTCGCATTCGGGGCAGAACAGATCGAACTCAGCGCCACAACGGGCGCACGTGAGGTCAGTTTCGGCGACGGCGCTGAGGCATTGGGGGCAAAGTAGCTGTTCGCAGTGAGGACAGGCCTCGCTGCCCAGCTCAATTGACCGGCGGCAGGACGGGCAGTGCAGGGTGCCCTGGACTTTGCGTCTGGCATCTGCTTCCGATAGTCCGCAGCGGGGGCAGAGCAGCTCTTCTTCCTCCAATCCAATCTGGCAAACGGGGCAGAGGCGATAGCCGCACTTTTCACAGTGACCGACCAGCGGGCTGAAGTGATGGGCGCAGCGGGGGCAGGCCACAATCGGTACGCGTTGCGCGCCGACGAGAACGGTCTGCAGCAGCCGGGCGCCGCTTCGTTGCTGTAAGATGACTGCGGTGCCACAGGCGGCGCAGGCAGTGGCGCCCGCTTCCAGTTCGACGCCACAGCGGGCACAAAAATTAGGAAACAGGACGTGGCAGGAAGGGCATATCTCTGTTCCTGCCATCAGCTCGAAGCCGCAAACGGGGCAATCATAAACAAGGGCCAACCCGCACGCTGCACAAGCCTCATCTTCTTCGTCAACCGCGGCGTGACAGCGCGGGCAAAGCTCCTGCCCACATTCACGGCAGAACCCATCGTGTAAGAAGATAAGCTCACCGCAGGTGGGGCAGGGGTATGCATCCTCTTCAGCAGCTTCCAGTTCGGGATCTGCGAACGCTTCGATTTCGTCCTCGTCATAGAAGGGGGCGCCGCAAGAGGGGCACTCGCTGGCCTGGGGAGGCACGACCGTCTCGCAAGTGGGGCAGAGCAAATCAAATTGTGCGCCACAGGCTGCACAGCTAATATCGGCCGGATCTAGCGCTGCCTGACAGGCGGGGCACAGCTCTGTGCCACATTCCTGGCACTGGTCAGCATCTGGCGCCAGCGGACTATAGCAGCTCGGGCATTCTAACGTGGTGGACATGATTACCCTATTTCAAACGAGGCGTAGGCTCAAATGACAACACTTTAGGAAAAGAGCGCTAACTTAGCAATGTTTCCACTGCAACCACTAACAGCATGCTAACGATGTGGGATAGCTTACTCCTCGCCGTCCAGGAGATGTGCAGCCTTCCGGTCAAAGGCTTCGCGCAACGCTTTGTAATCCTCTTCAGGTAGCGGTTCACGGTGCGATTTTTGCCTGAAATAGCCTCTCAGCCTCGTGGCGTGCATGGCGGGGAAGCTAGACCCTTCAAGGTCTAGCTGGGCCTTGTTCTTAGAGGTGAATACAATGATAGCTCCAATGGGCACCTCTTCTACCTCTGGCGCATTCTTGCTAATGAAACTGGCAAGGGCCTTTACCTCGTTTTCGGCATCACGTGTGGGATTGCCCAGCGATTCCTGGCTGAACAGTTTGCGCAAGAAACTGACGCCCTGCTGCTTCCATTTGTCGTCTTCCACGCTGATGTCGCCGGCCTGATATTTGGTGATGAAGACAATGGGGCCGGCGGGCATGAGCAACACGTGTGGTGCAGGGAGGACGTAATGGTACATGCGCCCGCGGCGGGCGACTTTGCCCAGCTCTTCGTCTAGTACTTCGTCAGGGCGAGGGCGTCGCAAGTAGCGGTGGGCGAGATAGAGGCCAACCTGCGACAGCAGCCAGCCAATGGGGAGCGCCAGTACCTGGAGGAAGAAGTAACGTTCGGGATCGACAAAGCCCAGGACCAGACCGCCAACCAGAATACCAAGACCGAGAAAGCTGGTGTATTGGCTGATTTTTCTGTAGCGAGCTATGCGTGCATCGTCGCGGATTACAATCATTTCTCTTCCTGGTTGTTGGTCTGTCCCTCGCCGTGCGGTTCTTCAGCAGCGGCGGAGTTGTTGAAGCGAGATAGTACCAGGCAGGCGTTCTGTCCGCCCAGGCCGAAAGAGTTGCTCATGGCGACCTGAATGTTCGCTTTGCGCGCCACGTTGGGCACATAGTCGAGGTCACAGTCGGGATCAGGTGTTTCGTAGTTGATGGTTGGCGGCAGAATACCCTCGTGCAGAGCATAGGCGCAGAAAATCGCTTCTAGCGCCCCCGTGCCACCCATGGCATGGCCCATGACCGACTTTGTGCTGCTCACGGCAATCTCGTAGGCTGTTTCACCGAAGAGCCGTTTAATGGCCAGCGTTTCAACCTGGTCGTTAATGGGCGTGGAGGAGCCGTGGGCGTTGATGTAATCCATCTCGGCCGGCTCGATGCCGGCATCTTCAATGGCCCAGCGCATGGCGCGAACAGCCCCTTCGCCCTCAGGGTCGGGAGCAGCCACGTGATAGGCGTCGGAGGAGGACGCGTGGCCCAGCACCTCGGCATAAATGCGCGCGCCGCGCTCCAGCGCTTTGTCAAGCCGCTCCAGCACCACGACGCCAGCTCCCTCACTGAGAATGAAGCCATCGCGGTTCAGGTCGAAGGGACGGGAGGCGCGTTCGGGACAATCATTGAAGTTGGTGGACAGGGCGCGCATAGCGGTGAATCCGGCGAGGGCGCCTTCGTGAATAAGCCCTTCAACACCACCGGCCAGAATCATGTCGGCTGCGCCACGACGGATGAACTCGATTGCTTCGCCGATGGCCTGTGTGCCCGTGGCGCAGGCAGCGATGACGGTGCTGATGGGACCCATCGTCTGCGCCATCAGGCTCACGTGATGGCTGGGCATGTTGGGCAGAGAGCTGGTCAGTGAAAAGGGATTGACGCGAGAAACGCCCTTTTGGCGCAGAACCTGCAGGTTCTCATCCGCTTTATCCAGACCGCCCATACCTGTACCGATGACCACGCCGGTTCGTTCGGGGTCAGGGACCGTTGGGGGCAAGCTGGCGTCGCTTACGGCCATAGAGGCGGCGGCGACGGCCAGTTGTGAAGCGCGCGACATGCGGCGCGCTTCCTTGAAATCCATGTAATCTTTGGGGTTAAAGTCCTTAACCTCACCTGCTATACGGCAGGGAAAGTCACTGGCGTCGAATTGGGTAATGGGGCCGACGCCTGAGCGCCCGGCAATAGCGCTTGCCCAGCTTTCTGCTGCTGTGTTGCCAAGTGGACTCACAGCTCCCATACCCGTGATGACGACTCGGGGTCGTCCGCGGCTGTCGACATATTGAACCATAAGTTGTGATATTGCCTCTCTCTTGCAATTTCTTTACTTACACCGCAGCGATGTCATTAGTATGCAAACGGCAAAACGATTTTAAGACACGCCCGTTACACCCTCGCGAATGGCGGCAACAATATCGTGTTCGACAGCACGACGAGCCTGTCCAATTGCCTGCTTGATAGCATAGGCGTTGGAGCGCCCGTGTGCAATAATGACAACACCGTTGACGCCTAAAAGTGGCGCACCACCTACTTCGTCAGGGTTCAGCCGCTGCCGGACACGGTCAAAAGCGGGGCGGGCCAGCAGGCCGCCAAGTGCTGTGAGGGGGGATGACTTGATTTCCTCGCGGATCATCGACGACATATAAGCGGAGATGGCTTCAGCCGTCTTCATGATGATATTTCCAGTAAAGCCATCTGTGACGGCGACGTCAGCCTGTCCCTGCACAAACTCTTTAGGTTCAACGTTTCCGACGTAGTTCAGGCCGCTCTCTGCCAGCAGCGGAATGGTCTCTTTGATGAGTTGGTTCCCTTTGCCCTCTTCTTCTCCATTGGAGATGAGCGTCACGCGCGGACGGGCGATGCCACGCACGCGTTCGACGTACAGGCTGCCCATCTGGGCAAACTGCAAGAGATATTCGGGGCGGACGTCGGCGTTTGCGCCATTATCGATGAGCATGGGATGGCCGGCAATGGGGAAGATGACGCCGAGAGCAGGGCGCTTGATGCCGCGAATGCGGCGCAGGGTCTGCAGCATGGCCACAGCCAGAATGCCGCCGGTGTTCCCAGCGGAGACGAAGGCATCGGCCTGTCCTTCCTTGACCAGATTTAGCCCTACGTGCATTGAAGACTCTTTTTTAGAGCGTGCTGCTTCGCTGGGCCTGTCGGTCATGGTGATCTTCTGGCCAGCATGCACCGTCTCCAGCTTCAGTCCGCTGGTGTCGTGCCGGTTCAGTTCGCTCTGGATCTGTGCTTCATCGCCAACGATAATGATTTCATCGCCGAATTCGCGCGCGGCGGCAACGGCGCCGGCCACGTCAGGTTGTGGGTGGGTATCGCTACCCATGGCGTCGACAACAATGCGCATTGTTCTTATTACTTACCTTCCGGGATATTTTCTTACTTGAGGTTTTATTCGGTGCCAGAACCTGTACAATGGGCGGATTCTACCTGATGGCGCTGAATTAAGTCAAACCAGCAGAAAAGTTCGGGAGACTGGGGGATTGACAGGAGTAGGGAAGGGATTATAATTCTACTTAAATATAGACAATTGTCGATATGATTAAATTGATGGAATCAGTCACTTTTGCCAAAGCGATGGCGGATGAGACCCGCCAGAACATCATGCAGCTTCTCTGCTGTAACTGGATGTGTGTCAGCGACATTGTGGAACGGTCAGGGGTTACGCAGCCAACGGTGTCGCACCACCTGTCCATCCTGCGCGCTGCCGGTCTGGTCGAAGTGCGCCGGAAGGGTAAGCAGGTGTTTTACACGCTGAACCAGCAAGAGGTCGCGCAGTGCTGCGGTATGCTGATGCGTACCTTTGCTCCAGAAGTGGCTATCGACGAGGTAGAGGTTGTTGAATGATTATCTGATTCCAGCATGGTCAGGCTGACGTTGTCTCTTTTTTTACCCACACATATAGATAAACATCTATGCGAGGTGCAAAATGACGACGCTTTACTCTGATAAGGTCTCAAATGAGGCCTCTACTGAGATCCGGGATACGGTTCGCGACTATTATGGAAAAATTGCCGAAAGCTGGGAGCTTGAAGGGCAGGGAGATGGCTGCGGATGCGGTGATGAGTGCTGCAGCAGTGAGAATTCGCTCTATGAACTGGATGTTGCTGAGTTACCGGAGGAAATTCACAGCGCCTCCCTCGGTTGTGGCGACCCCATCTCGATTGCCGAGCTGGAGGCGGGGCAGACGGTGCTTGATCTAGGCTCCGGCGCGGGCATGGACTGCTTTCTGGCGGCGCGACGTGTGGGTCCTGGCGGTCATGTCATCGGCATAGACATGACACCCGCCATGCTCGATAAAGCGAACCGTAATAGAGACAGGCTGGGGCTGGAGAACGTCGAATTTCGTCAGGGCTTCATCGAGCAACTGCCGGTGGAATCTGAGAGCGTAGACGTCATTATTTCAAACTGCGTCGTCAACCTCAGCCCTGACAAGCCCGCCGTGTTCCGCGAGGCGTTTCGCGTGCTGCGTCCGGGCGGTAAGCTGGCGCTCTCGGACATGGTGACGCAGGGTCGCTTCAGTGAAGAGGCCCGGGCCGACGCTGCAGCCTGGTCTGCCTGTGTGACGGGAGCGGAGGAGGTGGCCGATTACGTAGCGGCGGTGCGCGCCGCCGGGTTCGTGGACGTTTCGGTTCGCGATAAGGCTGCCCCACAGGTGGAGCTGGCCCATACAGTTAGCCTTGATGGCCAACCGCGCCTCTTCAGCGCCCGCATCACGGCACGAAAGCCACTGTAGTGGGTAAGATGCAAAAAGACCTCGCAGGTCGCACGACCTGCGAGGTCTTTTTTGTCCGGTGCTATCTGGTAACTTTTCCTTAGAAGGGGATATCGTCCTCTTCTTCGGCTGCCTGGCTCTGGCTGTAAGAGCCGCCGTTGTCGAAGTCGCTGTCGAAACCACCACCGTCGCGACCGCCAAGGAAGACTATATTGAAAGCACGTAGTTCGAATGAGGCGCCCACCGTACCATCTTGACGTGTGTACATCCGCGGTCCGCCGGTTTCGGCATCGCCTTCCAAACGGCCCTCAACCAGAACCTGACGACCCTTACTCAGATACTGATTCGCCGTTTCGGCCTGGCGTCCCCATACAGAGACACGAAACCACAATGTTTCTTCGCGTGTTTCCCCACTCGCTCGATCCGTCCATTTGCGATTGGTTGCCACATTCATGTTTGTAACGGCGGTTCCATCAGCCATATAACGCATCTCAGGATCCCGACCCAGATTGCCAACAATAATGATCTTTTGGTACATGACCCATTCTCCTTTAGAGTATAACTAGGCACGATGCTAAAATACTAGCATCTTTTCCTTCTTTCACAAGCCCAACTCGTTGGCCAATTTCCTCCAAAAGTGTAGCACAAATGTTCTGACAAAGCAATAGGAAAAACCACTTTTCCTCGAGGAAGAGCGATTTTCCGCTCCTCTCTTACAACTTGAAGTTCAGAGCTGCTCGCAGCCCAATATTTAAGCAGAGACGCCTACACCCAGCCGCGCAGACGGACGGCTGTAGCCACGCGGTCGATAGCGACAAGATAGGCAGCGGTGCGGCCGTGGATGCCTCTACGTTCACGCATCTGGTGCACGGCATGGAAGGCGGTCGTCATCTTCTTGTCCAGGCGATCCGCTACAAGGTCGGCGTCCCAGTAGAACTGGTAGGCATTCTGCACCATTTCGAAGTAGGAAACGGTGACGCCACCGGCGTTGCAGAGGAAGTCGGGGATGATGTAGATGCCCTTGTCCTCAAAAATGTCGTTCGCTTCCGGCGTCGTGGGGCCGTTGGCCAGTTCAGCGATGATTTTCGCCTTAACATCCTCAGCATTCTGCCTGGTGAGCTGATTTTCAATCGCCGCTGGAATCAATACGTCTACATCGGCGGTGAGGACGTCCTCATTATTGATTGGCTCCGTCCCGGGACAGTCAGGAACGCGCCCCGTCTCGCGCACGTGAGCTGACACCGTTTCATAGTCAAGGCCGTCGCCGTTGAAAATGCCGCCAAATTCATCACTAATGGCAACTACCTTCAGCCCCAGAATCTGAGTCGCCAGCTTGTGCGCGTAGGAGCCGACGTTGCCGTATCCTTGAAGAGCACAGGTTGCACCTTTGAGGTCGATGTTCAGAACTTTTGCCGTCTCGCGAATGTTGATGATGCCACCCAGCGCCGTAGCGGATGGACGTCCTTGCGAACCTCCCAGCTCAACGGGTTTGCCCGTAATCGCCCCCGGCCCGTGACGGCCAGTGATCGTTTCATATTCGTCCAGCATCCAGGACATGATGCGCGCGTTGGTGTTGACGTCTGGAGCAGGGCTATCCTTCATGATACCCACATAAGGCGCCACGTTTCGCATGTAGCCACGGCTCAGCCGCTCCAGCTCTCCCTGGGACATTTGGCGCGGGTTGCAGACCACGCCACCCTTGGCCCCACCAAGCGGAATGTCGGCGACAGCCGTTTTCCAGGTCATCCATGCCGCCAGCGCGCGCACGGTATCAATCGTTTCATCGGGATGGAAGCGTACACCGCCTTTGCCCGGACCGCGCGCATCGTTGTATTGCACGCGAAACCCTTTGAAAATTTCGGTGCGCCCATCGTCCATTCGCACCGGAATGGTGAAATGGAACTCGCGCATTGGTTCACGCAAGAAAGCGTGCATCTCGGGGTCCAGCTGTAACTCAGCGGCTGCTTCGTCGAGCTGGGCCTGGGCAATGGCAAATGGATTCAGGTTCTCACTCATTTGCTACGTTCTCTCCATGCTAATATGAAATGGGTAACTTAGGACGGAACGATATCCACTGAGAAGATCAGCAGGTATTCCCCGCGTCTTAATGAGCCACGCACATGCTGGACTGGATGGCAGCGCGTACGACGAACTGTCATTGTCCATTTTATACAAAGACAGGCTCATTAGACTATGTCATTGTGCACGAGATTCTAACACCTTTGTCACAAATGGCGAGAGAGTGAAAGCAACTGCCTACGAGACACATTGTAGGGCAAAATTCCTCGTTGGCAGAGTGTAAATAACAGGAGCCTGCGGTTGCTAAAACAGACCTGTTGTGTTAGGATTTCCTGTGCGATTGGGGTGTCGCCAAGCGGTAAGGCAGCGGACTTTGGATCCGCCATTCGTAGGTTCGAATCCTACCACCCCAGCTACCTGATGAACCAGTAGGGGCGTTCTGTAGAGCGCCCCTTATTTGTTGGAGGATTGGAGATTGGAGGATTAGAGATTGGAGATTAGGGATTGGAGATTCGGTGTTAATCTCCAGTAACCAATCTCCAATCTCCAGTAACCAATCTCCAATCTCCAGTCTCCAATCTCTATCATGACCCTTGCAGTGATCTTGCTGGCGGCGGGGCACGG